>CALKHQ010000059.1 GCA_937988735.1 uncultured Alphaproteobacteria bacterium | reverse complement strand
CGGCGGCGAGCTGCTGTGTCGCCGTCTCCAGCACCGCCGGGTCCGGCTCGCCGTCGGCGAGCTCCTGCGCCAGCCGCACGGTCGCCAGCCGCTCCTGCAGCCGGGCCGCGACTGACGGGTCGCCCTCCTCCAGCGTCTGCCAGATGCCATAGGCGCGCTGCAGCTGGGTCGCCGCATCGCCGTAGAGGCCGAGCGCAACATAGGCTTCGGCCACCAGCATGTGGGCGTCGATCATCTCCAGGGATTCCGCCGACCGCTCCATGTAGGCGGCGCCAAGGAGGCCGAAGCGCCGGTCCACCGCGAGCTGGGGCCGGTCGCCGGAGAGGGCCGCGGCAAGTGCAGCATAGGCCTCGCCGAAGCTGCCGTCGGCGGCCGTCACGCCGGAAAGCGGTTCCACCGGCTGCTTCAGCACCAGCTCCTCCGCCAGCCGCCGCTGCACGTCGGCGACCGTCACCGTCGTCGCTGCATCCGGCGAGCTGATGGTGTCCGGTGCGTCCACCGACGGCACCGGCCCGGCCGCGGCGACGACCGGGCGCTGCAGCTCGTCGGCCTGCTCCGGCGTCAGGTAGCCGGTCGCCTGCGCGCCGATGTCGGCCTGGTAGGCACGGATCGCGTTGCGGGTGCCGGGGCCGAACAGGGCGTCGATGGCGCCCGTGTAGTGGCCGCGGGCGGCGAGCCCCTGCTGGATCGCCCGCATCTGCTGGGTGGACAGCACCGGCTCGCCGGAGCTGGCGAGGCCGCGGTAGTCGGCCACGAGCTGGTCCACCCGGACGCCGAGCTGGCGCAGCACCTCGATCTCGCGGTCGAGGCCGGCGAGGCTCGCGTCATAGGCGTCGCCGCAACGGCCGGCGATCGTGCGGGCCTGGTTCTGGAAGGCGACCATCTGGTCGAGGAAGTTGTCCACGTCGCCCTGCAGGTCCTCCGCCCCGGTCGCGTCGAAACCGCCGGTGCGCGAGGCGCGGATCGCGGTGCGCAGCGTTTCGCTGCGGGCCGATGCCTGCTGGCGGAACTCCTGTGTGCGGCTGGCTGCGATGTCCACCTGGGCGCCATTGTCGGCGCAGACCTGCTGGGTCTGCGCGTCCGGAGCCGGCGCCGCGGGCTGCACCTGCACCGGCGCCTGGCCGTCGAGCTGCGGCGCCGGGGGCAGGCCGGCGACGTCCGGCATCTGCGGCTGCGCCGGTGCCGGGGCGGCGAGGAGCTGCTGGGCCTGGGCCGCGGTCAGATAGCCGGTGGCCGGCATGCCGTTCGCCGCCTGCCACGCACGGATGGCCGCCCGGGTGCCGGAGCCGAAGCGCCCGTCAATGACGCTCGTGAAATGGCCCTGGCCGGCGAGCACCCGCTGCACCGTCTCCATCTGCTGCTGGTCCAGCACCGGTTCGCCGGAGTCGAGCTGGGCCTGATGGTCGGCAAGCAGCTGGTCGGCTCGCGCCCGCTGCGCCTCGAAGCGGGCGACGAGGCTGTCCAGCGTCGCGACATCGCCGGCGAAGGCGGGTCCGCAGGACTGGCTGATCGGCGCGACCTGGCCGCGGAAGTTGTTGAGCGCGCTGACGAACCCGTCGATGCTGGCGCGCGCGGCCACAACCGGCGCGGTGTCCAGCGCCCCGGTCCGCGGCGCGATCAGCGCCTGATCGAAGGCCGCGAGCTGCGCCTCCGTCCGGTCGAGCGCCGTCTGCGAATCCACGATCGCCTGGGTGAGCTGGGCCTGGCTCGCATCGCAGCTCTGGCTGCGCGCCTCGCCGGCCGCGATCATGGCCGCGAGCACCGCAGCCGGGGCCACGAGCAGCAGCGCCCGGGCGAAGCGCGAACGGGTCGCGCGCTCGCGCGGCGCCCGTGGGGCGGTATGTCTGGGTGTCATCGCTGGTCCCTCTTCGTTGGGCCTCCCGGTGCGCCGTGCACCGTCAGCCTCAACACCAGCGACGTTCGCCCGGTTCCTTTCCGGCGGGTGTGCCGTCGGCAATCCGTGGGTGGCACGTCAGTCCCGGTAGCGGGCGGCCAGCGCTTCCTGAACCGCCGGGTCCGCCGGGCTGCGATCCGCCGCGACGTGGAGGTCCGCCATGCGGTCGAGGACCAGCGTGCGCAGTGCCGACGCCTCGGCGCCGGCAGCGGCGAGCGCCTCGCCCAGCAGGGCGCCGATGTCGTCGAACGCGCCCCCGGCAAGCGGGCCGTCGCCCAGCGCCTCGGCGAGCCGGGCCGCAGCCAGCCGCTCCAGCAGCAGCGCCGCTTCCTGCGGGGCCTGGCGTCGGAGCCCGGACCAGATGTCGTGGGCGCGCTGCAGGTGGAAGGCGGCATCGCCGTAGAGGCCCAGCCGGACGAAGGCGTCCCCGACCAGCAGATGCGCATCGATCATGGACGGCGAGTCCGCGCCGCGGTCGAGATAGGCCGCGCCGAAAAGCGCCAGCCGCTGGTCCAGCGCCTCCTGTTCGCGGCCGGCGACGACCAGCTCCTGAGTCCGCCACCACAGCTCGCCGAACCGCCCGTCGCCAGGCCCGACGCCGCTCAGCGGCGCCGGTGGCTGCCGCGCGGAGAGGTCGCGCTCCAGCCGCTCGCGGGCCGCCGCGAAGCCGGGCGCGGAGCCGGCCGTGGCATCGGCGATGGTGTCGGGTTCCGGCGGCGGAGGCGGCTCCACGGCGACGGGCTCCGCCACCTCCGTCACCTCGGGCTCGACCGGCTGCGGCGGCTCCGGAGCCGGCGGCGGCTGCTGCAGGGCGGCAATCTGCTCCGCCGTCAGATAGCCGGTCTGCGCCGCGCCGACGGCCGCCTGGTAGGCGCGGATCGCATCGCGCGTGCCCGGTCCGTAGACCGCGTCGACGGCGCCGGTGTAGTGGCCGCGGGCCTTCAGCCCCTCCTGCACCTGCCGCATCGTCTCCTCGCTCATCGCGGGCTCGCCCGACGCGACCAGGGCAGCGTAGTCCTCGTTGAGCTCGACGACCCGCGCGGTCACCCCGCGCAGCCCCTCGAGCTGGGCGGTGAGGTTGCGGAAGCTCTCGTCATAGGTTGCGTCGCAGTGGCCGACCACGGCCCGGGCCTGCTCGTGGAAGCTTTCCAGCGGGCCGAGGTAGCTGGAGACGTCGGAGAGGATGCGGTTGCCGGCCTCGCCGTCGATGGCCGGGATGCGCGGTCCGCGGATCGCGGTGCGGAATTCCCCGATGCGGGTGTTGATCTGCTGGCGGAAGGTGCGGGTGCGCTCGACGGCGTTGTCCACCTCGCGCGTGTTCTGCGCGCAGATCTGCGCCGCCTGCGGGTCCACAGCCGCCCCCGACGGCCCCGCAGGCGGCGGCGTGTCAGCGACCGACTGGTCGGGGTCGGGGACCGCTGGGGGCGTGTCGGCATCCGGCGATGCAGCCGCCGTCTGCGGCTGGATGAGCTGGGCGAGCTGCTCCGGGGTCAGATAGCCGGTCACCGGCAGGCCGCGCGCCTCCTGGAAACGGCGGATCCCCTCGCGGGTGCCCGGGCCGAAACGGCCGTCGGCGCCGCCCTGGTAGAACCCCTGCTCCGCCAGCGCCCGCTGCACGCCCTCCATCTGCGCCTGCGTCATCGCCGGCTCGCCGCTCGACACCAGCGCCTGGTGGTCCGCCAGCAGCGTGTCGGCGCGCTGCCGCGCAGCCTCGAACTGACCCACGATGCCTTCCAGCGTCTGGGCGTCGCTGGCGAACTGCGGCCCGCAGGAGAGCCCGATCTGGCGCACCTGGCCGCTGAACTCCCGCAGCGCCGAGATGAAGGCGTCGAGGTTGGAGCGGGCGGAGGTCACGGCGCCGGCGTCCAGCGCCCCCGTCCGCGGACCGATCAGGTCGCGGGCGAAGCCGTCAAGGGTGGCGGAGACGCGGTCCAGCGCCGACCGGGAGTCGGTGATCGCCTGGGCAAGCTGCGCCTGGTTGGACGCGCAGACGTCCTGGGCGACGGCATCCGTGGCCAAGCCGAACGCGAAGACTGCCAGCGCCACCGCCACCATGCGGCCCGCCATCCTGCGCCCCCGGCGCGAGCCGGCGCCGTCGCGCAGCACCGCTCCGTCGACTGCCAAGCCCCGTCTCACCGCCGTCATCCTCCGTGCAAGGGCGCCGCCGCTCCCCGCGCGGCTGGTGCGCAACAGACCCGGCGACTCCGCCTGCCGAGGATACTCCGCATCGACGGCGAGGGCTCGCCCTTGTCATCCTTTCGTTACGCCGGGGCGGAATCCGCGGGACGTTAAGTGTTCGTTTACCGATCAATGATTGGTTAACGAAGGTGGGACGTGCCCGGCGTCGGCGGGCAGGTGCCGCCATTACCGGCCCCGTGGAGCGCAAATGGCCTGTCGGTCCGTCACGTCGCAGCCCTCCGCCGGATCTGTCGCAGCGCGCCGGCCCGCGCTGCCTCGCGCGCCGGAGCGCCGCCGCTCCGGTCGTCCCCTCCCCTCGCACCCTAAAATGGGCGATCAGTCCCATGGCACGCATCCTCTCACTGTGGCGAGCATCCTTCCCGCCCGCCGCGCTCATCCTGGTGGTCTTCCTTGGCACCGGGAGCGAGGCAGCGGGACAGAACGACTTCATCGTGCTGTCGCCGAGCCGGGAGGGTGCGCCGCAGACCGCCGCCCAGACGGACGGCCGCGTGCCCGAGGTGCATCGCCTGCTGGACTGCATCTTCCGCCGCATGGACCTCGGCTACCAGCTGGCTCCCATGCCGAGCCGGCGGGCTGAGATGGCCTTCGACGACGGCCTCGCCACCGCCATCCTGGACGCGTACCAGGGGTCGCTGCTCGACCTGCCCAGCTACGCCGCCCCGATCATGCCCCAGCAGTGGGCCTGGTTCTTCGCCGCTGGCTCCGGCTGGCACCCCGACGAACTGACCTTCCAGGACCGGGCGAGCATCGCGGTGCCCGGCCAGTACGGCCTCCAGCAGCACATGATGGAGCTCGGCTTCCGCTCGGTGGCGGAGGCCACTGACCTGATGCAGCTCGTCCAGTTGCTGCACTACGGCCGGGTGGACGCCGTCCTCGCCCCCAGCGCCGCCTTCCTCCAGGCGGCGAGCTCACTGCAGATCCCTCCCGCCGCCTTCCGCAGCGAGGCGCAGGCGACCTGGCACCTGGTGGTGCGGTTCCGAGACGACTACGCCCAGGCGAACCCCGGCGTCATCAGCGGGTTCGAACAGGCGCGCGCCGCGTGCAGCGCGCAGTGAGAGGCGGTCCGGCCATGACCAGAAGCGACCGCACCCAGGGCCCGCCCCTACGGCAGACGCCGCGCATCCGGCTGCGCGAGCGGATCGCGGTCCGCCAGGCCGGCTACGTCGTCGCCATGGTCTGTGCCCTCGGCGTGCTGCTGTCGCTGATGCAGATCGTCGAGGACTATTTCGACCACCGGGCGGAGATTGACCGCTCGGCGCACCAGCTTCTCGCCACCGTGCAGCAGCCGGCGGCGCAGGCCGCGTTCATGGTGGACAAGCCGCTGGCGCGGGAGGTGGCGTCCGGCCTGTTCGCCCACGACGGCGTGGTCGAGGTCAGGATCACCACGGATTTCGGCGAGACGCTCGCCGCCGTGCGACGGCCAAGCCAGCAGTCGTCGTGGCTGGCCGAGCTGCTGTTCGGCGACCGCCGCGAGTTCAGCCTGCCGCTGGCGGTGAACCGGCAGGCGCCGGGAGAGGTCGGCACCATCACCATCACCATGGACCCGCTGGTGCTGGGCGAGGCGTTCCTCAACCGCGCCGAGCGGGCGCTGCTTTACGGCCTGCTGCGCACCGTGGTGATGTCGGCCGCGATCGCGCTGCTGTTCTACCGCACGCTGACGCGGCCGCTGCTGACGCTGATCCGCTCGCTGGGCGAGGTCAATCCGCGCCGGCCGACCGCCGTTCCCATCCGCGTGCCCGAAGGCCACGAGCATGACGAGATCGGACGTCTGGTCGAGGCCGCCAACTCGCTGCTGGCCAATGTCGAGAAGAACCGGCAGCGGCTGCAGAGCGCGCGTGCCGAGGCCGAGAAGCTGCGGCGGCGGGCCGAGGCGGCGAGCCAGGCCAAGACCCGTTTCCTCGCCACCATGAGCCACGAACTGCGGACGCCGCTCAACGCCATCCTCGGCTTCTCGGAGATGATCCGGGACGAGATCCTCGGCAAGGTGGGAACGCCGCAGTACAAGGAATATGCACGCGACATCCACGCCAGCGGCAGGCACCTGCTGCACCTGATCAACGAGATCCTGGACATCTCGAAGATCGAGGCCGGCAAGATGGAGCTGTCGCCGCGCCCGCTGTCGCTGCGTCAGCTGCTGGCGGGGACAGTGCGGGTGGTGGAGATGCGGGCGCTCGAGAACCAGCTGCGGCTCAGGACCGACCTGCCCGACGACCTGCCGATGATCCATGCCGACGAGCAGGCGATGAAGCAGGTGGTGCTGAACCTGCTGTCGAATGCGGTGAAGTTCACCCCGGCCGGCGGGACCGTCACGCTGCGGGCGCGCGTCGCCCGCTCGGTGGCGACGATCGAGGTCAGCGACACCGGCATCGGCATGTCGGAGAGCGAGCTGAGCCGCGTGTTCCAGCCGTTCGAGCGGGCCGACAACCGCTATCACCTGGCCAAGGACGCGAACGGCGGCACCGGCCTGGGGCTGGCGCTGGTGCAGCGGCTGGTCGCCATGCACAACGGCCGGGTCAGCATCGCCAGCGCGCCGCAGCAGGGCACCACGGTGACGATCGAGCTGCCGGTGCCGGCGATCGACGCGACCGGCACCGCCGCCCCCGCAGCCCCTGTGGCAGGGCCGCGCCGGCCGGGCGAGACCGCCCCC
>CALKHQ010000058.1 GCA_937988735.1 uncultured Alphaproteobacteria bacterium | reverse complement strand
GACCCGCCCGGCGACGACGGCGTTTCACCCGACGAGGCGCGCCGGGGGCTGGCGGAGCTGCTGGACGGGCAGGCGGAGCCGCGGCCGCAGGAGGCGGCCTATGCCTCGGCCGTCAGCGCCGCCTTCCAGCCGCGCCACGAGGAGGGCGGCGCCACCGTGGTCATCGCCGAGGCGGGGACCGGCACCGGCAAGACGCTGGGCTATGTCGCGCCGGCGAGCCTGTGGGCGGAGAAGAACGGGGCCCCGGTGTGGATCAGCACCTTCACCCGCAACCTGCAGCGGCAGATCGGGCAGGAGCTGGTGCGCCTCCATCCCGACGAGCGCGAGCGGGCGGCGCGGGTGGTCACCCGCAAGGGGCGCGAGAACTACCTCTGCCTGCTGTCCTTCGAGGAGGCGGTGGCGAGCGTCGCCGCCAATCCGGCGAACGCCATTCCGCTCGGCCTGATGGCGCGCTGGGCGGCGGCGACCCAGGACGGCGACATGGTCGGCGGCGACCTGCCCGGCTGGCTGCCGGCGCTGGTCGGGCGCGGCCGCATCCTTGGTCTCGCCGACCGGCGCGGCGAGTGCATCTATTCGGCCTGCCCGCACTACGGCCGCTGCTTCATCGAGCGCTCGGTGCGCAAGGCGCGCAGGGCCGACCTGGTGATCGCCAACCACGCGCTGGTGCTGGCGCAGGCGGCGCTGGGCGGCATCGACGACCGCCGGCTGCCGACGCGTCTGGTGTTCGACGAGGGCCACCACCTCTACGACGCCGCCGACAGCGTGTTCGCCGCCTATCTCTCCGGCCAGGAGACGGCGGAGCTCCGGCGGTGGCTGCGCGGCGGCGACACCGCGCGCACCCGGGGGCGGATGCGCGGGCTGCTCAACCGCTACGGCGAGCTCACCGTGGACGACCCGGAAGCGGACGCGGCGCTGCAGGAGGCGATGGCGGCGGCGCTGGCGCTGCCCGGGGAGGGATGGCAGCACCGCCTGCGCGACCGTGCGCCCGACGGCCCCGCCGAACAGTTCCTCGCCTGCGTCCGCGAGCAGGTCTATGCGCGCGCCGTCGACGACGGCCCCTACAGCCTGGAATGCGACCTGCGGCCGGTCTCGCCGGCGATGGCGGAGGCGGCGGCTGTCCTCGACCGCGCGCTGGAACAGATCGCCCGCCCGCTGAAGCAGCTGGCGGCGCGCTTCCACCACCGGCTGGACGAGGAGGCGGACAGCCTGGACAGCAGCACCCGCAACCGGCTGGAGGCGGCGGTGCGCGCGCTTTCCCGTCGCGCCGACGTCACCATCCCCGGCTGGCGCGGCCTGCTGCAGTCGATCGACGGCGCCCCGCCGCCGCAGTTCGTGGACTGGCTGACGGTGGAGCGGATCGACGGCCGCGACGTCGATCTCGGCGCCCGCCGCCACTGGATCGACCCGACCATTCCGCTCGCCCAGCATGTGCTGGCCCCTGCCCATGGCGCGGTGGTGACCTCGGCGACGCTGACCGACGGCTCCGGCGACCTCGCCGCCGACTGGGCGGCGGCGGAGGCGCGGACCGGCGCCATTCACCTCCCGACCGCGGCGATCCGGGCGCAGGTATCGTCACCCTTCGACTATCCGGCGCAGACCCGCGTGTTCATCGTCACCGACGTCAGCCGCAGCGGCGCCGACCAGGTCGCTGCCGCCTACCGCACCCTGTTCCTCGCCGCCGGCGGCGGGGCGCTGGGCCTGTTCACCGCCATCAGCCGGCTGCGCGCCGTGCACGTCCGCATCGCCGGCCCGCTGGCGGAGGCGGGGCTGCCGCTCTACGCCCAGCATGTGGACCCGATGGACCCGGCGACGCTGGTGGACATGTTCCGTGCCGAGACCGACGCCTGCCTGCTCGGCACCGATGCGGTCCGCGACGGGGTGGATGTGCCCGGCCGCTCGCTCCGCCTCGTCGTGTTCGACCGCGTGCCATGGCCGCGGCCGTCGATCCTGCACCGGGTGCGCCGCGAGGCCTACGAGGCCGCCGGCGGCGATCGCCGCGACTTCGACGACATCGCCACCCGGCTCAGGCTCAAGCAGGCCTTCGGCCGCCTGGTCCGCCGCGCCGACGACCGCGGCGTCTTCGTCCTCCTCGATCCCCGCACCCCGTCCCGCCTGCTCACCGCCTTTCCGCCCGGCGTCCCCGTCGAGCGGGTCGGTCTGGTCGAGGCGATCGAGGCGGTGCGCGCGTTCCTGGCCTGACGTTTCGCGTCAGGCCCGGCCTGCGCCGGGCGTCCGGTGCCACTCAGTCGCGGCCGCCTTCCACGGGGCCGTGCTGGGCGCGCCAGCGCAGCATTCCGCCGGCGAGGTTGGCGGTGCGCGGGAAGCCGGCGCTGCGCAGGATGGCGGTCGCCTGGGCCGAGCGGCCGCCGGCGCGGCAGACCGCCACCACCGGCCGGTCGCGGTCGAGCTCGTCCGCGCGCGCGGCGAGGCTGCCGAGCGGGATCAGGATCGCGCCCGGGATGTGGCCCAGCGGGCCGTCGAACTCGTCCGGCTCGCGCACGTCCACCACCTGGACCTCGCCCAGGTGCTCCTCCAGCCACAGCGGCGGCACCTCCCAGATGCCGGCGAAGGTAAAGGTCAGCGGCGCCCAGTCCGGCTCGTCGCCCGGCGCCCGGCCCTCCGGCGGCCGGCCGCAGCGGAGGTTGGCCGGCACGGCGACGTCGATCCGCTTCGGGTGCGGCAGGTTCAGGTTGGCCATCAGCCCGACGAAGTCGGAGAGGCTGAGCTCCCCGCCCAGCCGCGGGTTGAACGCCTTCTCCTCCGCCACGCTGGTCACCGTCATGCCGCGGTAGTCGTGGGCGGGGTAGAGCAGGCTGTCGCCGGGGAGGGTGAAGATCTGGGAATGCACCGAGCGGTAAAGGGTGGCGGCGTCGCCGCCCTGGAAGTCGGTGCGGCCGCAGCCGCGGATCAGCAGGCAGTCGCCGGTGAAGGCGCGGTCCTCGGTGTCGAGGACGTAGGTGAGGCAACCCGCGGTGTGACCGGGGGTGGCGCGGACGGAGAGCCAGCGGCTGCCGAAGCGGACGCGGTCGCCGTCGGCGAGCGGCAGGTCGGCGCCCTCGGCCCCGCTCGCCGCGGCGATCCCGATCCGGCAGCCGGTGCGCTCGCGCAGCACCCAGGCGCCGGTGACATGGTCGGCGTGGACGTGGGTGTCGAGGGTGGCGACCAGCCGCAGGTCGAGCTCGGCCAGCAGCGCCGCGTCGCGCCGCACCTGCTCGTAGACCGGGTCGATCAGCACCGCCTCCCGGCTCTCCCGGTCCGCAAGGAGATAGGTGTAGGTGCCCGACTGGGGATCGAAGAGCTGACGGAACAGCATCAGCGGACATCCGGAACCGTCTGCGGCCGTCGATCTTGGCCCCGCACGGGCCGGCGGGCAACTGTCCGAATGGGCGGGTGCGCGCGGTCAGCGGCCGGCGAACAGCCCGTTCAGTTCCGCGGCCGGGACGCCCTGGCTGTAGTCGAAGGTGCCGTCGGCGGCGATGGCGCGGGCGGCGCGGAGGAAGGCGCCGTAGGCGACGCGGGCGAGCGCGCCGCCGACGCTGATCCGCCGCACGCCCAGCGCCGCCAGCTCGGCGACCGGCTGGCCGAGGGTGAGCCCGTTCACCGGCTTCGGCGCCACCGCCTCGACCACCGCCCGGATGTGGTCGGGCTCGCGGATGCCGGGGGCGTAGAGGCAGTCGGCGCCGGCCCCGGCGAAGGCGACCAGCCGGCGGATGGTCTCGTCGATGTCCGGCCGGCCGACGATGAAGCCCTCGCTGCGGGCGGTGAGCACCACGCCGCCGCGCTCGCCGTCGAGCGCTGCCCGCGCCGCCGCGACCCGCTCGACCGCGAGGCCGAAGTCGTAGAGGGGCTCGTCGGCGCGACCGGTCGAATCCTCGACCGAGAGCCCGGCGACGCCGGTGGAGGCGGCCCGGGCGACGTTGCGCGCAACACCCTCGGGGTCATCGGCGAAGGCGTGCTCGAAGTCCGCGTTCACCGGCACGTCCACCGCGCTCACCAGCACCCGCAGATGGGCGAGCACGTCGTCGAGAGGGACGTGATTGTCCGCCCGGCCCAGCGACCACGCCATGCCGGCGCTGGTCGAGGCGAGCGCGGGAAAGCCCAGCTTCTGCAGCATCAGCGCCGAGCCGACGTCCCACGGGTTCGGCATGACGAAGCAGCCGGACTCGTGCAGGCGGCGGAAGGCCGCGCGCTTCTCCACCGTGTTCGGGCGCACGGTCAGGCCGCCGCGACCGGGATCACGTAGTTCAGAACCGAGAAGAAGTGCATCACCGAGCCGGCGAGCACGAACAGGTGCCAGATGGCATGGCTGAACGGGATCAGCCGCTTCAGGTAGAACACCGTGCCGACGGTGTAGAACACGCCGCCGAGCAGCAGGAAGACGAAGCCGGCGGGGTCGAGGATGTCGGCCAGCAGCCAGGCGCTGTAGATGAAGCCGAACCAGCCCATCGCCACGTAGAGGATCGTGGACAGGGTGTCGAAGCGCTCGGCGTTGCCGCTGGCGAAGGCGTAGGTCTTGAAGCCGATGCCGATGGCGGCGAGGCCCCAGATGATGCCGAACAGCGGCCAGCCCAGCTCCGGCGGCAGCGCCAGCAGTGCAAACGGCGTGTTGGTGCCCGCGATCAGCAGGTAGATGGAACAGTGGTCCAGCATGTTGAAGAAGCCGTGCACCCGCGGGTGATTGATGCTGTGCACCAGCGAGGAGCACAGGTAGACGAGGATCAGGCTGCTGCCGAAGATCACGACCGCCACGATCGCGGTGCCCGAGCCGATGTCGGCGGCGGCGACCGTCATGATCACCAGCGCGGCGATCGCGAGGCCAGCCCCGATCATGTGTGTGATGGCGTTGGCAGCTTCCTCGAGACGTTCGAGACGGGCCTGGGTCATGTCTGTTGCTCCGGCGCGGCAGTCGCGGCCGGAAAAATATAGGCCCGCCCCGCGCAGTCGAAAACCCGCCGCGAACCGGCCTCGCGACGATGTCATCGTCCGCCGGCGGCTGCCCTGTTGCAATCGGCGCGGGGGCGGGGCAGATCACGCGGGGCGGCAGGGGGAGAGGGCGGCCGGTGGCGGTGAAGGCGAAGATCTGCGGGCTCGGCAGCGCCGAGGCGGTGGACGCGGCGGTCGAGGCCGGCGCGGACCTCGTCGGCTTCGTGTTCTATCCGCCCAGTCCGCGCGCGGTGTCGGCCGCCACGGCCGCGACGCTGGTCGCCCGGGTGCCGCAGCGGGTGGCGCGCGTCGGTCTGTTCGTCGATCCCGAGGACGCGGCGATCGCGGCGGTGCTGGCGGAGGCACCGCTGACCATGCTGCAGCTCCACGGCCACGAGACGCCGGAGCGGGTGGCCGCGGTCCGCGCCCGCTTCGGGCTGCCGGTGATCAAGGCGGTGGCGATCGAGGGCGAGGCCGACCTGGCCGCGGCGGTGCGCGCCGCGGCGGTGGCCGACTGGCTGCTGTTCGACGCCCGGCCGCCGAAGACGGCGGATGCGCTGCCCGGCGGCAATGCGCGCGCCTTCGACTGGCGGCTGCTCGCCGGTCGGCGTTTCGCCTGCCCGTGGCTGCTGGCCGGGGGTCTGACGCCGGAGAATGTCGCCGAGGCGCTGCGCATCACCGGCGCGGGCGCGGTGGACGTGTCCTCCGGGGTCGAGCGGGCGCGCGGGGTGAAGGATCCCGCGCTGATCCGCGCCTTCCTCGCCGCCGTCCGCTCAGCCGGCGGCGACTGAGGCGGCGAACTCCCTTTCCACCGCCTTCGGGTCGGCGGCCAGCCCCGCGGCGACGCCCTGGGCCATGTCGCCGGGATAGACGTCCTCGGTACCCGCCTCCACCGCCGCGATCACGGCCGCCGCCACGTCGGCGGGCTTGATCTTCGGGATCGACAGGTGGGCGGTCATCCGCGTCTCCACCGCTCCCGGCATCACGCCGATCACCGCGATGCCGTCGCGGGCGAGTTCGGCGCGCGCCGCCTGGGTGAGGGAGAGCGCCGCCGCCTTGGAGGCGCACAGCGTCGCCATGATCGGCAGGTTCACCCGCGCCAGGATCGACAGCATGTTGACGATGGCGCCGCCGCCGTTGGCCTTCAGCACCGGCGCGAAGGCGCGCACCATGCGCAGCGTGCCGAAGTAGTTCACCGCCATCTCGCGCTCGGCGCTGGCGAGGCCGGGCTCCGCCAGCAGGCGGCTGTTGCTGTTGTACCCGGCGTTGTTGACCAGCAGCGTCACGTCCTGCGCCGCCTGCGCCGCCGCGGCCACGTCCGCATCGCTGGTGACGTCGAGCCGGAGCGGCACGACGCGGCCGTTGCCCGCCTCGACCATCGCCTGCAGCGTCTGCGGGTCGCGGGCGCAGGCATAGACCTTCGCGGCCCCGGCCGCGATCAGCGCGGGACAGATCGCGCTGCCGATTCCGCCGTTCGCCCCGGTGACCAGCGCCACCGCCCCCTCGACCTTCATGCTGCCTTCCTCCCCCCAGGGATTCCGCGGCCATTGGGACCGTGGCCGTGCCGCGCTGTCAAGCCGGGGCCGGATGCGGCATCGCCGGCCCGGCGGGCGGCGTTGACCGGCTGCATCCGCCCTGTAGACTCGCGCCCGCCCATCGGCCGAGGAGGGGAGGGACATGACCGGCAGCTACATCGACATCACCGCCGCCGACGGCGGCACGTTCCGGGGCTATCTCGCCGTCCCCGCCTCCGGCAGCGGCCCGGGGCTGGTGCTGGCGCAGGAGATCTTCGGCGTGAACGAGTCGATGCGCTGGACCGCCGACTACTTCGCCGAGGAAGGCTACACCGTGCTGGTGCCGGACCTGTTCTGGCGGCTGGAGCCGGGCGTGGACCTGAAGCCCGAGCCGGCGAGCGCCGAGAAGGGGCTGGCGCTGCTGGGCCGGTTCGACATCGACACCGGCGTCCGCGATATCGCCGCCGCGGTGGAGACGCTGCGCGCGCGGCCGGAGGTGGCGTCCGGCGGCGGCAAGGTCGGCGTGCTGGGGTTCTGTCTCGGCGGCCGGCTTGCCTATCTGGCAGCGGCCCGCACCGACGTGGACGTGGCGGTCGCGTTCTACGGCGTCGGCATCGAGAACCACCTCGAGGAGGCGAAGTTCGTCGCCTGTCCGCTGCAGCTCCACTTCGCCGGCGACGATGCCCACGTACCGGCGGCGGCGGTGGAGACGATCCGCGGCGCGCTCGGCGGGATCGAGGGCGCCGAGGTCCACGTCTACCCGAACGTGGGCCACGGCTTCTATCACCCGCACCGGCGCGAATACAGCCGGCCGGCGGCGTGGATGGCGCACGGGCGGACGATCGCGGCGCTGCGGCGCGCGATGGGGCCGCACTACGACCTGTCGGCGCTGTGGGACAACCACTGCAGGCACGAGTTCGTCACCCGCGACGTGGACGCCACCATGGCGACGATGGTGGCCCAGCCCTACGTCAACCACATCCCGACCATGACCGGCGGCGTCGGCCACGACATGCTGGCGCGCTTCTACCGGCACCACTTCATCCCGAAGACGCCGAAAGACACCAAGCTGATCCCGATCAGCCGGACCATCGGCGCCGACCGGGTGGTGGACGAGATGCTGTTCTGCTTCACCCACGACATCGAGATCGACTGGATGCTGCCGGGGGTGCCGCCGACCGGGAAGTACGTGGAGGTCCCGCTGGTCGCCATCGTCTGCTTCCGCGGCGACAAGCTCTACAACGAGCACATCTACTGGGACCAGGCGAGCGTGCTGGTGCAGATCGGGCTGCTTGACCCGACCAACCTGCCGGTCGCGGGCGTCGAGACGGCGCGCAAGCTGGTGGACGAGACCCTGCCGTCGAACACGCTGATGAAGCGCTGGGCGGAGTCGGAGCCGGCGGCCGCGGAGTAACGCGCCGGCAACGCCTCCGGGCGGCTTGAATCCCCGCGACGCCTTTTCTACCCTCGGGCAAGAACAGGCGCGCGGAATACCGGGTTTCTCGCGACGATCATTGTCAATGTCTGCGGGTGTTGGTCGACACCCGGGATTCCGCCCCGGGCGCACCACGGGAAGCCGTCAGGAAGGGAGGAGGCCATGGCGCTCGCACAGCCGGCCATCGACACGCTCCGCAATCGCGAGTGGAAGCAGACGCGAACCTACCTGTCGCATGTGAACATGGGCTCGTTGACCGTGACGCAGATCACGATCAGCGGGGTCCAGGTCCGGATCCGGAAGGAAGCGAGCGACGGGCTGGCCGACCTGCACCGGACCAGCATCGAGCGTGCGGTGCGCACCGTCAGCGGCGCCGGCCACCAGCTGCCGGCGCTCGACTTCTACCTGTGCAGCAGCCAGAACGTCCCCAACGTCGCGATGAAGACCTACATCGGCAACAATCCCGCGCCGGTGATCTTCCTCGGGCCCAAGATGTGGTCGAAGAACCCGATGCAGGCGGGGACCGGAACGATGGTTACCGGCGGGGTTGGCACGTCGGGCCCGCGGGGGATTGCCGACCAGGTCTACGACGGCACCACCCGCTTCTTCGGCAATCCGAAGCAGAAGGCGCAGGGCGAGACCATCGTCATCCACGAACTCGGCCACATCCTGCACGAGATCAACAACCCGGGCGTGTTCTGGGAGGAGCAGCAGGCGGCGGAGCAGCAGCAACCGTCGCCCAACGCTCCGGGCTGGCAGAACCTGGCCACCGACGTCAGCCACTATGCCGGCAACAATGCCCTCGAGTTCGTGGCCGAGGTGTTCGCGGGCACGCTGGTCGGCAAGGCCTACAGCCAGCAGGTGATGGCCGCCTACGCCGCTCTCGGCGGGCCGTAGGCGGCGCCCGCGGGGCGGGCCGGGCCGGCGCTCAGCCCCCGCCCGCCTTCAGGTGCCGGTCGAGGAAGGCGATCGTCCGCTGCCAGGCGAGCGTCGCCGCCTCCGCGTCGTAGCGGGCGGCGTTGGTGTCGTTGTGGAAGGCGTGGTTGACGCCGGGGTACATGTGCATCTCGTACGTCACGCCGGCGGCGTCCAGCGCCCCGGTGTAGGCCTCGATGCCGGCGTTCACGCCTTCGTCCAGCTCCGCATGGTGCAGCAGCAGTGCGGCCCGGATCTTCGCCGCGTCCTCCGCCGCCGGCTGCCGGCCGTAGAAGGCGACGGCGGCGTCCAGCGCCGGGTCGTGGACCGCGAGCGCGTTGGCCTGCCCGCCGCCCCAGCAGAAGCCGATCACGCCGACCCGCCCGCTGACGTCGTCGCGGCCGGAGCGGGCGTAGGCGAGAACCGAAAGCCCGTTGGCGATCGTCTCGGCGGGGTCGAGCGCACTGATCTCCTCGCGCGCCTGGTCTTCGTCCGCCGGCGTCGGCGTGCCGTCGGCGGAGAGATAGTCGGGGGCGATGGCGACATAGCCGGCGAGCGCCGCGCGGCGCGCGACATCGCGGATGTGCGGGTTCAGGCCGCGGTTCTCGTGGATCACCACGACCGCCGGGAGCGGCCCTTCCGCATCGGCCGGCTTCGCGACATAGGCGGCGAGCGCGCCGGCCTGCACCGTTTCGGTCACCAGCGCGGGGTCGTCTTCCGGCACCGTCTGGGCGCGGACGTAGCTGTTCTCCAGCAGCGGCAGCAGGGCGGTCGCCGCGGCGGTCGAGCCCGTCAGCTTCGCCAGCCGGTCGAGGAACACGCGCCGCGGCAGCGGGGCGTGGGTATAGACGTCGTAGAGGTCGATCGCGGCCTGCGGAACCTGAGGCTTGGTCATCGCTGTCCTCCCGGATGCGCTTCGTGAGACCGCCGCCCGGTGCGGCACGGCCCGGGGGCGTTCACGGCGACGGCGCGGGTCGCGCCCGGGGGCGGCGGTTTCGCGAGTTCCACGTTGCCCCGCTCCGGCTTTGTCCGCATCATGAACTCTTGGTGATCGGCCCGTGACGGGCCGCAGCGACCACGGGGCCCGGCGCCGCTCCGGGAAGGGGGAGGATTCCGTCAATGCGCATCTCACGCCGTCGTCTCCTGCAGGCGGCCGGTTCGGCCGGCCTTGCCGCCGCGCCGCTCGCATCCCTGCTCGCCCCCGGCGCCGCCCGGGCGCAGGCCGGCGACACCGTCACCGTCGCCTACAACGTGAACCTGCCGTCCTGGGATCCGACGGTCGGGCTGTCGGCGGTGAACCCGACGATCCAGTCGCTCTACAAGGCGGTGTTCGACCAGTACATCGACCAGAATCCCGACCTGTCGCTGAAGCCCGGGCTGCTGACCGACTGGGGCTGGAACGAGGACCGGACCCGGATCCACATGACCGTGCGCGAGGGCGCGAAGTGGCATGACGGCCATCCGGTGACGCCCGAGGACGTGGTATGGTCGCTGGAGCGCGCCGGCAACCCGGACAGCGGCAACCCGATCCAGTTCGTCTGGGGCAAGGCCGGCAACTACCGCATCGACGGCAACACCATCACCGGCGACGTCATCGAGTTCGAGCCGACGCTGTTCAAGTGGATGGCGTTCCTCACCGGCTACGTCCTGCCGAAGCACTATTACGAGCAGGTCGGGCCGGAAGGCTTCGAGGCGGCGCCGATCGGCAGCGGCCCTTACATGGTGGACCAGTTCGAGCGCAACGCCTTCGTCCGCTTCAAGGCCTTCCCCGACTACTGGGGCGGCAAGCCGGCGTTCGACACGGTGATCTTCAAGTTCGTCACCGACGCGACCAGCCGGGTGGCGGAGGTGGAGAGCGGCGCTTCCGATCTCACCATCGAGATCCCCTACGAGGAATACGACCGGCTGCGCGCGACGCCGGGGCTGGTCGGGCAGGCCGTGCCGGTCTCCGACATCGCGATGATCTTCATCAACGACGTCGGGCCGATGCTGGACGAGAACGTGCGGCTCGCCGCCCACCACGCCATCGACAAGCAGGCGATCGTGGACCGGCTGCTGCGCGGCTACGGCGTACCGATCGACACGTTGCAGACGCCGGAATACGACGCCTACGACCCGTCGATCGTCGTCGGCCACGACCCGGAGAAGGCGGCCGCCCTGCTCGCGGCCTCCGGCCACTCGCCGGAGAACCCGGTCCGCTTCACCATCCAGACCACGCGCGGCTTCAAGCCCAAGGACTACGAGATCATCCAGGCCATCGTCGGCATGTGGCGGCGGGTCGGGATCGAGGCGGAGATCGAGGTCTACGAGATCGCAAAGCACTTCGAGCTCAGGGCGATGGACCAGCTCGCGCCGGCGGCGTTCTACAACTGGGGCAACTCGATCGGCGACCCCTCGACCTCGACCGGCTTCGCCATGTTCGGCCCGTCGCCGCACTCGGTGTGGGATACCGACGACCTCGACGCCATGATCGGGCCGCTGTGGGGCGAGCCGGACGAGGCGGCCCGGATTGCCGGCTACCAGGCGGTGGACCGCTACATCGCCCAGCACGGCTACGTGATCCCGCTGTTCCAGTACGTGCAGCCGATCATCCACTCGGACCGGATCGCCTTCACCCCCCACGTCGCCAACTTCGTCCTCCCCCAGGCCATCACCCAGGCCTGAGGCATCGACCTTCCGGATGCGATCCCCGCCTCCCCCGGTCACGGGGGAGGGCCGGGAGGGAGAACCCGGCTCCGCGCTTCGGGATGACGCCGCCCTGGGGGCAGGAAGCCGCCCTCTGCCCTCTGCCCCCTGACTGCCGGTCGCCGGCCATGGCGCCTCCGCCGCCTCCGGCTTCCCGTGGCCGGGGAAGGGGCCGGCATGCGCTGGCCGCCGTTCCCGCTCCCGAAACCCCGGCGACCGCCTCCCGAACGGGATCAGTCCCGCCCGCGGCTGGCCTGCCAGGCGCCCATGGAGCCCAGGTAGACGTCCACGGTGCGGAAGCCGGCGCGAAGGAGGAGGGAGGCGGCGATGGCGGCGCGTGCGCCGCTGGCGCACATCGTGGTGGTGGGGCGCGCCGGGTCGAGCGTGGCGAGACGGGCGGCAAGCTCGCCGACGTAGATGTGCGTGGCGCCCGGCATCGGGGCGGCCTCCACCTCCGGCAGGCCGCGCACGTCGAGCAGGGTCCAGTCGTTGCCGCGCCCGGCGAGCCGCCGTGCCACCTCGGTCGTATCGATCGCCGGCAGCCGGCGGAACGGCCGGCCGGACTCCGCCCAGCCGGTGATCGCGGGCGCGAGGAAGCCGGCAACGCGGTCGTAGCCGATGCGGGCGAGGTGCCGGGTCGCCGTCGCCGCCTGCCCCCCGTCGTCGGCGACCAGCACCAGCGGCTCGTCCGGATCCAGCAGCCAGCCGGCGAAGGCGGGTACCATGCCGACGGGCAGGCACAGGCTGTCGGGGACGTGGGCGCCGAGGAAGGCGGCGACGCCGCGCACGTCGACCACGGTGGCGCCTGCGGCCTCGAAGGCGGCGGCAGTGAGCGCGGGCGGGACGACCGGCTCCGGCGGCGCGGCCACCCCGGTCAGGTTCAGCCGCTCCATCAGCCGGAAATAGGGTGGCTGGTAGTGGTGCTCGGCGAGCTTCGTCCGGATGAAGGCGTCGCGGTCGTCGATGCGGAGCATCGGGTTGCTGCGCCGTTCAAGGCCGAGGGTCGAGGTCTCGCGATCGGCGATGCGGCCGCCGCAGATCGAGCCGGCGCCGTGGGCGGGCCAGACGACCGCCTGGTTGCCGAGCGCCAGCAGCTTCTGCAGGCTGTCGTAAAGCAGCCCCGCCACCTCCGCCGCCCGGTGGGGGTAGAAGTCCGTGCGTCCGACGTCACCGTGAAACAGCGCATCGCCGGTGAAGACACCGATGGCGGCGTCGCCGTCGTGGTAGAGCGCGAACGACAGGCTGTCGTCGGTGTGGCCCGGTGTCTCCAGCACCACGAGCCGCACCCGGCCAAGGCGGAAGACGTCCCCCTCCCGCACCGTGGTGGCATAGGTGACCGTGCCGTCGGCGCGCGGACCGTGGTGAACCGGCGCGCGTGAGCGCGCGGCGAGGGCCGACGCGCCCGACACGAGGTCCTCGTTGCGGTGGGTCTCGAAGATGCGGATGATCCGGCACTTCCGGGCGGCCGCGCGCTCCAGGTAGACTGCACAGTCCCGGCGCGGGTCGATTACCGCCGCCTCCCCGCCGTCGCCGACGAGCCATGAGAGGTGGGCGAGGCCGGGGGACTCGATGCGCTCGACGAACATGGGAGCCTCCTCGCGGCCCAACGCGCGGGCGCGCACCGTGGTTCCGCCGGCTGTGCAGGCGGTCACACCGCTGTGACGCCGGCCACTGTTCCGGAACGGCCGTGCAGGTAGAGAGGCACGCGCAGATTTCGTTCAGACGAAACCGGGAGGTTTCCATGGCCGTTACCGACTGCAGAGGGGTCGTGCACTCGACCGACAATCCTGCGAGCCTCGCCGCCTACGAGACGGCGGTGAGCCAGTTCAACCGCTACCGCGGCGATCCTGTCGCCACCATCGACGCGGCGCTGGCCGAGGATCCGGAATTCGCCGGCGGCCACATCCTGCGCGCCGAGGTCCACATCTCGATGTGGGAGCAGGGCGTGATGCCGGCGGTGCGCCAGGCGGTGGAGCGGCTGACGGCGCTGGGCAACCGGCTGAACGAGCGCGAGGCGTTCCACGCCGAGGCGATCCGGCAGTGGGCGGACGGCGACTGGGAGGGCGCCCGCGCCACCTGGGACCGGCTGCTGATGGCCTATCCGCGCGACATCCTCGCGCTGCAGATCGGGCACCTGGCCGACTTCTATCACGGCGACCGCGACAACCTCGCCGGCCGCGTCGCGCGCGCCGAGCCGCACTGGACGGCGGACACGCCCGGCTACGGCTTCGTCCGCGGCATGCGCGCCTTCGGGCTGGAGGAATGCGGCGCCTACGCCCAGGCGGAGGAGGCCGGCCGCCACGCGGTGACGCTGGAGCCCGAGGACTGCTGGGGCCAGCACGCGGTCGCCCACGTGATGGAGATGCAGGCGCGCCAGGCCGAAGGCATCGCGTGGATGGAGAGCCGGCAGGAGTTCTGGGCCCAGCCCGACAACGCCTTCGCCTTCCACAACTGGTGGCACACCGCGCTCTATCACCTCGACCAGGGCCGACCGGAAAAGGCGCTCGAGTTCTACGACACCTTCATCCGCCGCCCGGACTCGACGATCCAGCTCGAGATGGTGGACGCGACGGCGATGCTGTGGCGGCTCCACCTGCAGCGCGTCGACGGCGGCGACCGCTGGACGAAGCTCGCCGACGCCTATGCCGCGGCCGCCGACTTCGGCTTCTACGTGTTCAACGACGTCCACGCCACCATGGCCTTCACCGCCGCCGGGCGGACGGCGGACGCCGACGCCGTGATGGCGGCCGCCCTTGCCGCGGCGGAGCGGACCGACACCAACGCCTTCATGACGCGGGCGGTGGGCCTGCCCATCCTGCGCGGCATCCGTGCCTTCGCCGAGGGCCGCTACGGCGAGACGGTGGAGCAGCTGATGCCCGTCCGCTACCGGGCGCACGCCTTCGGCGGCAGCCATGCCCAGCGCGACATCATCCACCGCACGCTGATCGAGGCGGCGCTGCGCGACGGCCAGGCGGCGCTGGCGCAGGGCCTGACGGCGGAGCGGGTGGCGCTGAAGCGGCACTGCCCGTTCAGCTGGAAGCTCGCGGAACGGGCCCGCGCGCTGACCCCGTCCCTGCACTGACCCGCCCCCGGCGCCCTGCCCGTGGCGAGGCGCCGGGCACGGCCGGCCCTCCCCCGCCTGGGTCGGGGGGCCGACCCGCTCACCAGGCCTGCCAGAGTCGTCGTGGTCCGGCCTGACCGGACCACCCGCGCGGCAGGGCCCGCGCACAGACGCCGCCACATCCCAGGGTTCTGTTGCAGCGCTGGAGGGAATCGGTCGGATGACGCGGAGCTCCAGCCCGCCGCCGTCAGGCGGTGAGGGCGGGCTGGGGGGTGGCGGGCTCGGTGCGGGCGAGGGCGGCCCAGCGGCGGGTGACCGTGCGGCCGAAGGCCTGGGCGGCCTCCAGGCAGTCGGGGATGGCGCGGCGGAAGGCCTCGATCCGCGCCGGGCCGTCGGGGCCAAGCTTCTCCCGCTCCAGCGCGCTGATGAAGTCGAACCAGCGGTTGAGCGTCGGGCGGCTCACCTCGAAATGGGCCTGGAAGGCATAGGTCGCCCGCCCGATACGGAAGGCCTGCTCCGGGCAGACGTGGCCGGCGAGCAGCCGCACCCCGCCCGGCGGGACCACATAGGTGTCGCCGTGGCACTGGGCGATCGGCGGCACCTCCAGCCCGCGGAGCAGCGGATCGTCGTCCGCGGCCGGCTGGCGGATCAGCGGAATGAAGCCGTACTCCATCCAGCCCATCGTCCGGTGGGGCTGGCCGTAGGCGCGGGCGATCTGCTGCGCGCCGAGGCAGATGCCGAGCACCGGCCGGTCGGCTGCGCCGAAGGCGGCGATGGTGTCGGCGACATCCTTCAGCGTCGGGTAGACGGCGTCGTCGAAGGCGGACATCGCGCCGCCGAACACCACCAGCGCGTCGTGCGCGGCGAGCGGGTCCTCCGGCAGCGGCCGGCCGTGATGCGGCAGGTACTCGTCCACGGTGTGGCCGAGCGCCCTCAGCTCGTCCACGACGATGCCGCCGTCGCACATCGGATCGTTGATGACTGCGAGAATGCGCAACTCCGCCTCCCACCAGGGAATTCCGCGACGGACGATAGGGCCCCCGCGGCTCGGGGAAAAGGGCGATGGCATGGATACGTTCCGTCGCAGCCGCCGTCTTCCCGCGCCGATTGTCGCCGGCCGCGAACTCGGCTAGACCGATTGTGCCTGCGGCAGGTCAGGGGGCATTCGCCCGCGATGCCTCGGGCTCCGAAGGCACATCATGGCGCATGTCGTCGTGCCGGCCATCCGCGCCGGCGTTCTCCTGCCCATCGGTCTCGTGACGGCATCGGCCGTGGGCTGGGCTTTCCTCGATGCGGCGGCAAAGCATCTCGCCCAGGGCCTGCCGGCGCTGGAGGTCACCTGGGGCCGCTCGGTCGTCTCCGGCGTGGTGGTCCTCATCCTCCTCGGCCGCAGCGGCTGGGGCGAGATCGGGCGCACGCCGCGGCTCGGCCTCAACATCCTGCGCGGCATTCTCTCCGCCTCCGGCGCGGCGCTCTCCGTCTATTCGGTGAGCCTGCTGCCGCTGTCGCTGTTCACCGCCATCGTCTTCCTCTACCCGGTGCTGGTGACGGTGCTGTCGGTACCGCTGCTCGGCGAGCGGGTGGGGTGGCGGCGCTGGGCGGCGGTCGTCGTCGGCTTCGCCGCCGTGGTGGTGATCGTGCAGCCGGCCGGCGAGGGGTTCGGCTGGGCCGTGGCGCTGCCGCTGGTCTGCGCCCTCGGCGCCGGCCTCTACCCGGTGCTGACCCGCGTGGTCGCGCCGGGGATGACGCAGCTCGCCCTCATGGCCTTCGGCCCCGGGCTCGCCGCCGTGATCCTCAGCGCCGCCGTGCCCTTCGTGTGGGTGACGCCGAGCCTGGGCGACGCGCTGCTGCTGCTCGCCTGCGGCACGCTGCACGCGCTCTGTCACTGGTTCGTGATCCGCGCCTTCTCCGCGGCGCCGGCGTCGGTGCTCGCGCCCTTCTTCTACATCCAGCTGCCGGTGGCGATCGCGGCGGGCTTCGTCGCCTTCGGCGAGACGCCATCCACGACCACGCTCGCGGGCGCGGCGATGCTGGTGGCGGCCGGCATCTACATCGCGTGTCGCGAGCACCGGCTCTCCCGCGGCACGCAGGCGCCGCCCCCGGCCTGAGCCGTGGCGGCCGCCGGGCGCCCGTCCGCGTCGCAGGGCATCCTGCTGCCGATCGCGATGGCGGCGCTGTCGGGCGTGTGCTTCGCGTTCACCGACATGATGTCGAAGATGCTGACCGCTCACCTGCCGGCGCTGGAGGTGGCCTGGGGCCGGGCCCTCGCCTCCGGCCTGCTGGCGGCGGCCATGCTGGGGGTGCCGGGGCTCATGGCGCTGCGCCGCGCGCCGCGGCTGCCGCTCCAGGTCCTGCGCGGGGTGATCTCGGCGGTGACGCCGGTGCTCGGGGTGTGGAGCCTCGCGCTGCTGCCGATATCGCTGTTCACCGCCATCATCTTCATGTCGCCGGTGGTGATGACCGTGCTGTCGGTGCCGATCCTCGGCGAGCGGGTCGGGCCGCGGCGCTGGGCGGCGGTGGTCGTCGGCTTCGTTGCGGTGGTGATCATCGTCCGCCCGGCCGGCGAAGGCTTCGGCTGGGCGGTGGCCATCCCGGTGGTCTGCGCGGTGGTGAACGCGCTCTACCCCATCCTGACCCGGCTGACCGCGCCCGGCCAGTCCCCGGCGGCGCTCCTGGCCTTCGGGCCGGGACTCGCCGCCGTGCTGCTGACGCTGGTGCTCCCCTTCGTGTGGGTGACGCCGACCTGGCCGGAGGCGGCGCTCCTGCTGGCCTGCGCGGCGGTGCATGCGTTCAGCCACCTGCTGGTGGTCCGCGCCTATGCCGCGGCCCCGGCGTCGGTGCTGGCGCCTTTCGCCTATGTCCAGATGCCGTTCGCCATCCTCGCCGGCTGGCTCGCCTTCGGCGAGCTGCCGACGCTGACCACGCTCGCCGGCGGCGCGCTGCTGATCGCGGCCGGCATCTACATCGCCTGGCGCGAGCACCGGCTTTCGCAGCGCTCTCAGGCAGGGAGGCCCTGAAAAAACGGACGGCGCCCCGGTTGTCCGGGGCGCCGCTGCTGTCGCTACGCTGCGTGAGGGCTTACGAGCCGCCGCCGACGCAGGTGTCGATGTTCTCCTGCACGCAGACGTCGAGGCCGGTGTAGGTCGGATCCTCGGGCATCTTCCCTTCGGCGACGATGTCACGCAGGATGTACATCGACCTGTAGCCCATCTCGAACGGCCGCTGGCCGACCAGGCCGTGGGTGTCGCCGCTGCGGACGAAGTCGAGCTGCACCGGCAGGGTGTCGGCGATCAGCACCACCAGGTCGCCGGAGTCCATCCGGTCGCGGTAGTTCTTGATCAGATCGCTGAACGCATTCGGCACGCCGTGCGGGAACAGGCCGGTCGAGATCCAGACGTCGAGGTCCGGGGTCGAGCCGAGCACGTCGGCCATCTGCTGGGCCGAGAGCGGGAAGTCGTCGTTGGTGTAGAGCGGGGAGACCTCGATCTCCGTCCACCCGTTCTCGCCGGCGAGCTTCGGACCCGGGTTCGGCTCGCCCGACGGCTCGCCGCGCAGCGTGTCGCGGATGCCCGCCACGCGCTCGTTGTGGTTGGCCGCTGCAGCGCCGCCCGACTGGATGACGATGGTGCCGCCCTCGGGCTTGCGCTCCTGGGCGAGCTTCGCCAGCTCGACGCCGATCATGTAGTTGTGGGTGCCGACATAGGCCGCCCGCAGACCCTGGTCCTCCGGCAGCAGGTCGCTGTCCCAGGTGATGACCGGGATGCCGGCGTCCGCCGCGGCCTGCAGCACGCGGGCCATGGCCGGCGCGTTGGACGGGGAGACGGCGATGCCGTCGACGCCCTGGCTGATCAGGTCCTGCACGATCTGCAGCTGGTCAGCCTCGGTGTGCTCCGCCGGGCCGATGTAGTAGCACTCCACGTCCGGCAGCTCTTCCTGGGCCTTGTAGCAGCCGTCGCGCGCCTGGTCGAAGAACGGGTTGTTCATCGCCTTCGGCACCAGCGCGAAGGTGTAGCTGTCCTGCGCCTGCGCCGCGACCGGCAGGCCGAACGCCGCCGCTGCCGCCGTGGCGAGCAAGATCCTCTTCATCGTCTTCATCTCCTCCCGGTTTATGTCAGGCTCTCGGTTCAGTAGAGCCCCATTCCCCCGCGGCCTGCAACAGCCGTTCTCGTTGTTGGGACCTGCCCGGCCCCGCGCTAGCGCGGTCGCCGGAAGAACAGGTCCATCAGCGCGCTCGGCTTGATCCTGGAGTCCCGAAGCCGCTCCAGGAGCACGGCAAAGATGATGAACAGGCCGAGGAAGCCGAGGTGGTAGTTGGTGTCGATCTTCAGCAGCACCAGCGAGTTGCGCAGGATCTCGAGCAGCGCCGCACCGATGAACGCGCCATAGGCCGAGGCGTAGCCGCCCATCAGGTTCGCGCCGCCGATGACCGCGGAGGCGATGACGCGCAGCTCGTAGTTGAGCCCGATCGAGTTGTTGAGCGAGCCGGCCCAGCCCATCATCAGGATGCCGGACAGCCCCGCGCTCGCAGAGCAGAACACGTAGGCCGAAATCTTGACGTAGGCGACCGGAACGCCGGTGAGGCGCGCGGCCTGCTCGTTGCCGCCGACGGCATAGATGTGCCGGCCCCAGCGGGTGAGGTACAGGAAGTAGCTGAGCACCAGCGTCAGCACGATCATCATCACGAACGGGAACGGCAGGTCGAGCAGCCGGGAATCGCTGTCGATGCCCAGGATCGCGCCGATGCCGCCGGTGCCGAGCAGGAACAGCGCGTCCTGGTCCGGGCCGAACTCGTAGATGAGCTGGTTGTTGGTCGCCACCATCGCGATGGTGCGGCAGATGCTGAGTGTGCCGAGCGTCACCACGAAGGGCGGCAGCTTCACCAGGGCAACCAGGATGCCGTTGAACAGGCCGACCGCCATCGAGGCCAGCATGCCGAGCACGAACGCGCCCTCGATGCCCCAGCCCGAGGTCATCAGCATGCCGGTTCCGACCGCGCCGACCGCCATCACCGAGCCCACCGACAGGTCGATGCCGGCGGTGATGATCACGCAGGTCTGGCCCAGCGCGATGATGCCGATGAACGCCATGTTGAGCATGGCGTTGCGCAGGTTGCGCCAGGTGTCGAAGGCGTCGGTGTTGATCAGCAGCCACAGCGCCATCACCACCACGGCCACCGTCACCCAGAATTCCTGGCTGATCAGGAACTTGCGGAGCGGGGTCTGGGTGCGCCTGCCCGAGACGTCCGAGATGCTGACGTTCGCCATCGTTCGTTCCTATCTCGACCGCGAGGCCGCCTGAGCGTGAGCCATGGAATGAGCGCCTTCAGGCCGAATGGATTGCGCCGGTGATCAGGCCCGTCACCTCTTCGGGCGACGTGTCCGCGATCGGCTTGTCTGCCACCTTGCGGCCGCGGCGCATGACCACGATCCGGTCGCACACCGCGAACACGTCGGGCATGCGGTGGCTGATCAGGATGACCGCGATGTTCTGTTCCTTCAGGCGGTGTATCAGGTCGAGCACTTCCTTGACCTGGCGCACGCTGATCGCCGCGGTCGGCTCGTCCATCAGGATGATCTTCGCCTGTGCCAGCCGCGTGCGCGCGATCGCCACCGCCTGGCGCTGGCCGCCGGACATGCGCCGGACCGGGTCGCCCGCCCGCGTCTCGGACTTCAGCTCCTCGAACAGGGCGCGCGAACGTTCGCGCATGCCGCGGTAGTTGAGGACCGGGATGAAGCCGAAGGCGAGTCGCCACCGCTCGCGACCGAGGAACACGTTGTCGGACGCGGTGAGGTTGTCGCACAGCGCGAGGTCCTGATAGACGACCTCGATGCCCATGCTGCGCGCTTCCACCGGCTTGTGGAACCGCACCGGGCGGCCCTCGACCTCGATCGTTCCCGCGTCGGGCGGGAAGTTCCCCGCGATCATCTTGACCAGGGTCGACTTCCCGGCGCCGTTGTCGCCCATGAGACCGACGACTTCGCCCGGCTCGATCTGGAAGTCGACGCCGGCCACGGCCTCGATCGCGCCAAAACGCTTGACGATTCCTGAGAGCGACAACAGCGCCACGTTCGCTTCCCCACCCCCGCGCTTAATTCATACGATTATTGCGCGCGCTTTACCGGCCCGCACCATTGCCCTGCGTCGTGCCGGATGTCAACTGGGGGCCGTTCGCGCTAGTCGAGCTGCAGGGTCAGCGCCTTCAGGTATGCAGTCTCGGGCAGGTGCGGGTGCACCGGATGGTCCGGCCCCGCCCCGGACTGGCGCAGGATCCGGCCGGTGCGGCGGGCGTCGTGGATGCCGGCCGCGACCGCGGCGGCAAACTGGTCCACCGGCACGTTGTGCGAGCAGGATGCGACGAACAGGATGCCGCCGGGCGCGACCACGGCCGCCGCGAGCCGGGCGAGCTTGCGGTAGGCGCGGACGGCCGGATGCAGATCCTTCTTCGACTTGGCGAAGGCCGGCGGGTCGCAGACCACGACGTCATAGCGCTCGCCGCGGGCGCCGCGCGCCGCGAGCTCGGCGAAGGCGTCGCCGCGGACGAAGCGGCAGCGATCCGCAACCCCGTTCGCCTCCGCCGCGCGCGCGGCGAGGGATAGCGCGTGCTCCGAGCGGTCGATGGCGACGACGTCGGCGGCCCCGGCGCAGGCGGCATGCAGCGCAAAGCCGCCGGTATGGCAGTAGACGTCGAGCACGCGGGCGCCGGCGCTGAGCCCGGCGACGAAGCGCCGGTTGTCGCGCTGGTCGTAGAACCAGCCGGTCTTCTGCCCGCCGGTGATGTCGGCGAAGAAGGTGACGCCCGCTTCCTCCAGCCGCACCGGCCCGTCGGGCGGCGGGCCGACGATCACGTCCTCGCCGCCCAGCCCCTCCAGCGCGCGGGCGGCGGACTCGTTGCGGCGGACGACGGTGACGACGCCCGTCGCCTCCTGCAGGGCGGCGATCAGCATGTCGGCCAGCCGCTCGAAGCCGGCGACGTTGATCTGGATGGCGGCGGCGTCGCCGTAACGGTCGATGACCACCCCCGGCAGCCCGTCGGCCTCTGCGTGGACCAGCCGGTAGAACGGCCCGTCCGCCAGCCGCTCGCGCAGCGCGAGCGCGGCCCCGATCCGGCGCCGGAACCACGACGGGTCAAGCTCCGCGTCGGCCGCCCCGTCCACCAGCCGGGCGACGATCAGCGGCCGCGGGTTGAACATCGCGGTGCCGAACAGGTGCCCGTCGTCTCCGCGGACGGTGACCAGCGACCCCGGCTCCAGTGCCTTCAGCGCCGGGGTGAGGTCGATCTCGTTGGAATAGACCCAAGGATGGCCCTGGCGCAGCCGGCGGTCGCGCCGGGGGGCGAGACGCAGCACCGGGCGCGCGCCGGCGCCCGCCTCGGCCGCCCCCGTGTCCGTCATCGCCGGCTCAGCTCCGCCCCTTGGCGGCAAGCGGCTGGGCGAACTGGAGCTCCAGGTCCCAGGGGAAGTAGATCCAGGTGTCCTGGCTGACCTCGGTGATGAAGGTGTCCACCAGCGGCCGCCCGGCCGGCTTGGCGTAGACGGTGGCGAGATGCGCCTTCGGCAGCATCTCCTTCACCAGCGCTGCGGTCTTGCCGGTGTCGACCAGGTCGTCCACCACCAGCAGGCCTTCGCCGTCGCCTTCGACCTTCTTCAGCACCTCGGCCTCGCCCTGCACCTTCTCGCCGCGGTAGCTGACGATGCAGATGGTGTCGATCAGCCGCAGGTCGAGCTCGCGGGCGACGACGGCGGCCGGTACCAGTCCGCCGCGGGTGATGGCGACGATCCCCTTCCACGGGCCGCCGGACATCAGCCGCCACGCCAGCGCGCGGGCGTCCCGGTGCAGCTGTTCCCAGGAAACCGGGTAGTTCTTCGTGTAGCTGTCGCCGTCAGCCATCTGCGCGCCTCCGTCCCGACCGTGCCATGGACGCTGCGTATAGCCGCGCGGGCGTGCCGGCCGCAAGGGCCGCCCGTGCGGCACCGCGCCCGCGCGGCTCCGTCGGCGTCGCCACATTCCGACCGCAAGCCCGGCCTATATAGTCCCTGACGGCACAACGGTCGTCGCATGCGGGAGGACGGCATGGGCATCTGGGCAGGCGGGTGGACCGGCGTCGCGGTCGCGCTGGCGGTGGCGATCCCTGCCGGCCTGTGGGCCGGGGACCTGATCGTGACCGAGTCCGAGCCGCCGCCGACGGAGTGGCAGGAGGCGGGGCAGGCCGGGGCGGACGCCTGGAGGTGGACGGCGGAAGGGGCCAGCGATGCGGCAGCCCGGGTCGCCGACAGCGAGGCCTGGCGCGCCGTCGTCGATGCCAGTTCCGACGCCTGGGACTGGACGGCCGGCATCGGGGCGGCGGCGTGGGAGGCGACCGTCGATGCGTCCGCCTCTGCCTGGACCTGGACGGCGGAGAGCAGCACCAGCGCCTGGGATGCGACCGTGGATGCCGGCGCCGGCGCCTGGGACTGGAGCGCCGACGCCACGGTCGGGGCCGCCGAATGGACCGGCGACATGGCGGTCGCCGGCTGGGAGGCGACGGTCGAGCTGGCCGAGGACACCGGCGCGCTGATCGGCAGCCTGTTCGAGTAGGGCTCGCGTCAGCGTTCGCCGTCCGGAGGCGGGGCCGGGCGGGTGAGGATGAACAGCGCGACCAGGACCAGCACCGCCGCCTGGATTGCGAGCACCGTCGGCGCAGCGCCGGCGAGCCAGGCGCCGGCGAAGGCGGCGACGATCGCGATGATCGCGAGCTGCTTGGCGCGGGTGGAGATGGCGCGGTGCTCACGCCAGGCGCGGATCGGCGGGCCGAGCCGCGGATGGGTCACCAGCCAGTCGTGCAGGCGCTCGGAGCCGCGCGCGAAGCAGAAGGCGGAGAGCAGCAGGAACGGCGTCGTCGGCAGCA
>CALKHQ010000057.1 GCA_937988735.1 uncultured Alphaproteobacteria bacterium | reverse complement strand
AGCCGTCCGGGACCGGCTTGTTCCTCTTGGTGCTGGGGTGGCTCGGCTTCGCCTTCGGCCTCGTGCTGATGCTCTTCGCGCTGATGGTCAGCACCCGCGCGTCGCCGTTGACCGTGCTCGGCGCGCCGGCCTTCGAGCTGGGTGCCTCGCTCTTCGGCGGCGGCCTGGTGCTGATCGGTCTCGGCGACCTGTCACGACGGATCGAGGTCCTCTGCCACTACGCCCGCCTGCAGGCCTATCTGGCCCAGGTGGCCGAGCCGGCCGAGGCCGCCACCGCCCCGGCCGGCGTCGCCACGTCGCGGCAGCGCGAGCGGGCCGAGCCCGTCCTGGATCTCGGTGGCCGGTCGCGCGACGGTCATGGGCCGGCGGCGCCGGCGATTTGACGCCGCTGAGAGCGCTCTGAGAGACCCGTGGCGGATGCCTGTCGCACTCCGGATTCAAATGGCAAGATGGCCCCACCAGCGCGTCGACTCCGGAATTGTGCGTCGCCCTGCGGTGCGCGCCGCGCCCGCCGGTTTTCCCCGCTAGATCAATGCCATGTCCCGCCAAATCCCGCCTCGGCCCGCCACGTCCCGCGACTCCGGGATCAAGTGTCAGCGTTCACCGGTTTCGTTCGCGGTCAGTAGCACACGTACGCGTAGCAGGCGTTGCCCCACACGTCCGAGACGACCACGTCCTGGATGTGGCCGCGGATGCGCCGGACGGTTGTGAAACGCCGCACAGGGTGCTGCGGATTCCGGCCTCAGCCGTCGTGACGGGCCGACCAGCCCGCCGGGTCGGCAAGGAAGGCGCGGATCTCCGCCATCGCCGGCGCGTCAACCATGCCGGCGGCCTCCGCCTCGCGCAGCAGCGCGTCCACGGTCGCCAGCCGGTCAACCGTCATGCCTTCGGCGGCGAGACGCTCGGTGTTGCCGTCGCGGCTGCGGTCGATCACGACCAGACCCCGGCCGACGACCGCGCCGTGATCGCGCAGGATTCGCAGGAACTTCAGGCTGCTGTCGCCGGTGGTCATCAGGTCCTCGACCAGCAGCACCCGCCGCCCCTCCACCGCCGCGCCCTCGACCTGGGCGCCGAGGCCGTGCGCCTTCGCCTCGCCGCGGACATAGGCGAGCGGGGCGCCGAGCCGGTCGGCAAGCAGGGTCGCGAACGGCACGCCGGCCGTCACCCCGCCCGCGACCACGTCGAAGGCGGGCAGCGTCCGCGCCCGTTCGGCCAGCCGGTCGGCGATGACGCCGCGCGCCGCCGGGTCGCCGAGCACCTGGCGGCAGTCGACGTAGAACGGCGCCAGCAGGCCGGACACCAGCCGGAACGGCGGGTCGACCCGCACCTTCAGGCACCCCGCCGCCAGCAATGCCCCTGCCACCGCTTCTGCCATTGCCTCGCTCATCGCTTCCGTCCCATGGTCCCTCGACTGTCGCAACCGGGAGTCGCCCCCGATGCCCAATGCCATGCCCCCTGCCCGCCAGCGCTGCCTGCTCTACGTCGCCATCGACACCGGCAGCCTCGAGCGGGCGCGCGCGATCGCCGCAGCCGTCGCGCCGCACGCCGACGGACTCAAGCTCGGCATGGAGTTCTTCTGCGGAGCCGGCCTCGACGGCGCCCGCGCCATCGCCGAGGCCGCGCGGCTGCCGCTGTTCTTCGACCTGAAGCTGCACGACATCCCCAACACGGTGGCCGGCGCGATCCGCAGCCTGCGGCCGCTCGCCCCCCATTACGTCACCCTGCACGCGGCCGGAGGTGCTGCGATGATCCGCGCCGCGCGGGCGATGGCGGAGGAAAACGCGGCAGCGACCGGCCTCGCCCGCACCCGCATCCTCGGCGTAACCGTGCTGACAAGCATGGACGACAGCGACCTTGCCGCCACCGGCGTGCCCGACAGCCCGCGCGACCAGGTGCGCCGGCTGGCGGCGCTGGCGCAGGCGTCCGGCTGCGACGGCATCGTCGCATCGGCGCAGGAGATCGCGCTGATCCGCGAGACCTGCGGCCCGGACATCGACATCGTGACCCCGGGCATCCGCCCGGAAGGCGCCGCGCTCGGCGACCAGAAGCGGCCGACAACCCCGCGCGAGGCAGCGGCGGCGGGGGCCACCGCGATCGTCGTCGGCCGGCCGATCACGGGCGCAGCGGATCCGGCTGCGGCTGCGGCAGCGATCGCGGCCGCGCTGGCGTGACTGCCGCGCGCCCTGCGAGTGCCGCGCCGATCTCGTCGAGGAGCCGCGGACCACGGTAGATCCAGCCGGTCATGACCTGCACCAGCGCAGCGCCCGCCTCCAGCCGCGCCAGAGCATCGGCGGCGGTCATCACGCCGCCGGTCGCGATCAGCGCCAGCCGGTCGCCGGCAAGCCCACGGACGCGGACAAGCTGGGCGAGCGCGCGGGCAGTGAGCGGCGCGCCGCTGAGCCCGCCGGAGGCGGCTGCCCGCGGCGACCGCAGGCCTGCCGGCCGTTCGGTGGTGGTGTTGCAGAGCACGATGCCGTCGAGGCCGGCCGCAAACACCCGCTCCACCAGTCCGGCCTCGGCGGCGGGGTCGATGTCGGGGGCGATCTTCACGAACAGC
>CALKHQ010000056.1 GCA_937988735.1 uncultured Alphaproteobacteria bacterium | reverse complement strand
GTCCAGCTCGCGGCGCTGGATGCGGCGCGCGCCCACGGCACGGCGCTGGCGGACGAGGTCTCCCGCCTGCGCTGGGCGCTGCTGGACGGCCGCCGCCAGTGCGTGCCGGCGCCGCCGCCTCCGCCGCAGGTGGCCGAGGCCGGGCCGGAGCCGCCGGTCGAGGAGCCGGAGCCGCCGGAGCCGGTCGCCGAGGCGCCCGAGCCCCCGACAGAGGAGCCGCCCGCGGAGGAACCGGCGGTCGTGGTGGTCGAGACGGAGACGCCCGAGCCCCCGGTGGAGGTCGCCGCCGCCCCGCCGCCGCCGCCCGCGCCGCCGCCCCCGGCCTTCGTGCCGGCGCGCGAGCAGGCGCCGCCGCCTCCGCCGCCGCCCGAGCCTGTCGTCGTCGCCGAAACGCCGGCGCCGCCGCCCCAGGTCGCCGCCGCCGAGCCGCCGGCGGCGGCCCCCCTGCCGGGCTGTCCTGCGCCGCGCCCGCCGGAGGAGGCGCCGGAGGTGGTGTTCGTGCTCGACGCCTCGGAGAGCATGCTGATCCCCTATGGCGCCCAGCCGGGGATCGACCAGCAGATCGACCTGCTCGCCCGCCAGTCGGGTCCGATGCAGGCCCAGCAGCTGTTCCAGTCGCTGCTCGGCCGCGGCGGGCCGACCCGGATCGACCGGGCGCGGGAGGCACTGATCAGCGTGATCCGCTCCACGCCGCCGGACGTGGACATGGGCTTCATCAGCTTCCACGACTGCGGCGACGTGCGGAACTTCGGCTATTACGGGCCGGGCGCCCGCGGCTCGCTCACCAGCCGGGTCGGCGCCACCCAGGTCGGCCGCGGCACGCCGCTCGCCGACAGCATGATGGCGGCGGGCACCCTGATCCGCGGCGGGCGGTCGCCGTCGGACCCGGCCTACATGGTGATCGTCACCGACGGCAACGATTCCTGCGGCGGCAACCCCTGCGCCGTTGCGCAGCAGCTCGCGCGGGCCTATCCGGGGCTGCAGATCAACGTCATCGACCTGTCCGGCACCGCCAACCTGCAGTGCGTGGCCAACGCGACCGGCGGCCGGCTGGTCCGGCCCGAAGGCAGCGCCGGGCTGACCGACATGGTGCGCCGGGCCGCAGGCCAGCCGGACGTGCCGGCGCACTGTCTGCAATAGGAGGCTCGGCCGGCAACATGCGGTGGCTGCGATGAGCGAGCGGACCCGGCTCGAGACCGGCGTCGTGGGCGAGATGCAGGCGCTGGGGGCCTTCGGTCGCCCGGTGCACAGCCTCTATGCCCAGCTGAAGACGGTGGTCGAGGCGCGGCTGTCGCCGCGCCACGCCGCGCTGTTCGCGGAGCCGGTGCTCCATTCCTCCGACAACCGGATCGACTGGTACGCCTCCGCGGACGGCCCTGCGATGCGTCTCGACGCGCTGCCCCCCGACCGGCAGGCGGCGGCGCGGGCGACGCTGCAGCAGCTGGCGGGCGAAATCGGCGCGCTCGCGGCCGAGCTGTCGGCCTCCGCCAGCGACAGTGACCAGGCGCTCGGCCACCTGATCGCGCTGGCGCTCTCCACCCCCGACGACAGCCATGTCTTCGTCGTCGGCGACCAGCCGGTGCTCGCCTTCTGGGGCTTCGCCCGCCGCGGCGGCGGCAGCCAGACCACGCCGCTCTACGGCTATGGCGGCCAGGCCAACCAGCCGCAGCCCGTTCCCGTCGCCGCCCCGGTCGCGGCCGCCGCGGTCGCCCGCGGCTCGGCGCTGCCCTGGGTGATGTGGCCGCTCGCCGCCCTGCTGCTCGCCGTTGCCGTCGCGCTGCTGCTCAAGTCCGTCGCCGGGGTGGACGTGCCGGGGCTCGCCTGGCTGGACGGGCCGCAGCAGGAGCCGCCGCCGGCGGCATCC
>CALKHQ010000055.1 GCA_937988735.1 uncultured Alphaproteobacteria bacterium | reverse complement strand
GGGTGAAGGCGACGACGGTGCAGCAGTCGTTCCCCATGTTGCCGAACACCATCGCCTGCACGTTGACTGCGGTGCCCCAGCTTTCCGGGATGTCGTGCAGCCTGCGGTAGGCGATCGCCCGCGGGTTCGACCAGCTGCGGAACACCGCCTCGATCGCGCCCCAGAGCTGGGCATGAGGATCGGACGGGAAGGGCCTGCCCGTCTCCTCCTCCACCTTCGCCTTGTAGACGCCGACCAGGGCGCGCCAGTCGTCGGCGCCGAGGTCGGTGTCGAGGATGAGGCCGCGCTCCTCCTTGTGCATCTCGAGCGCTTCCTCGAACAGGTCGTGCGGCAGGCCGAGCACGACGTTGCCGTACATCTGGATGAAGCGGCGGTAGCTGTCCCAGGCGAAGCGCTCGCCGCCACCTGCGGCCAGGCCGGCGACGGTGGCGTCGTTGAGCCCGAGGTTCAGCACCGTGTCCATCATCCCGGGCATCGAGGCCCGGGCGCCGGAGCGGACCGAGATCAGCAGCGGCGCCTCCGGGTCGCCGAACCGGCGCCCCATCCGCTCCTCCAGCGTCGCCAGCGCCGCCGCGACCTGCTCCTCCAGCCCCTCCGGATAGCGGCCGGTCGTCGTGACCGCGGTGCAGACCCCGGTGGTGATGGTGAAGCCGGGCGGGACGGGCAGCCCGAGGCGGCTCATCTCCGCCAGGTTGGCGCCCTTGCCGCCGAGCAGCGCGCGCATGCCCGCATGCCCGTCCGCTTCGCCGTTGCCGAATGCGTAGACCCACTTGTTCATGCCGGAATGCCCTGCCCGCTGCATCGGTCCTGCATTGGCTATCATGGCACCGTCCTTTCGCAAGTGCGAGACTGGTGAAAAAACGCTCATTGCCGCAGGTTGCACGGCGATGAACGCAATTTAACCCGCGCCTTCTTGCTGCACTGCGGCAACCGGAGCGGGAACGGGTGCGGGGGCCCGCGCCAGCTCCGCGCGCACCTGGTCCATCACATGCCACGCGGTGGGCAGGTAGTCATGCAGACCCTGCCGTCCCGCGAGAACGATCCCGGCGGCCGCAGCGACCGCGCGCGCCCGCGCGATCTCCGCGGCCACGCCCCTGGCGTAGACCGGATAGGCGTCGTCGGTGACGGTGCTCCCCTCCAGCCGCAGGTCGCCGTCGAACAGGCCGCTGGCGGCGGTATGCAGGCGGAAATCGGAAAAGGCGGCCTCCGGGCTCGCCGGGTCGCTGCCGGTGATCTCGACGCTGAGGTAGGCGCGGCCGCCGGCCGGTCCGTAGGCGTCGGAATGCATGGTCAGCCGCTTCCACTGCCCGGCAGCGTGGAAGTTGTAGAGGATGGGTGCGGTGAAGCCCCGCTCGCCGGCGAAGCTCACGAACAGCGAGGTCAGCCGGCTGGAGCGCAGGGCGGTCTCTTCGCCGATCAGGCGCAGCAGCCTGGCCAGCGGCAGCGTGCTGACCAGCCGCTCGCCCCGGACCGCGCCGCCTTCGGTGTCGAGGCGGAACCGGCCGGGGCTGCCGAGGATCCGGCGCGGCGGATCGCCCAGCCGGAAGCGGACGCCCCGCGCCTCCAGCCCGGCACGCACCGGCGCATAGAAGGCGGCGAAGCCGTCGCGGGGCCGCACCATCGCCGGTGTCGGCGCCGCCGCGGGCGGCGGGGCGCCCCGCAGCAGACGCAGCACGGCGGCGTGGACCAGCCGTCCGATCTGCGCCCCCTGCACCACCTGCCGCATCCGCTTGTCGGCAAACAGCGGGTCGATGCCGGCCGGCGGAAGGCCGTAGAAGCGGGTGAGGTAGTTTTCCAGCCCGAGCCGGCGGTAGAGCCGGGTGCCGATAAGCCGCACGGTCGCGTCGGCAATGCTCTGCGGCGGGCTGCGCCGCAGCCGGCCGGCGGCAAGGCTCAGCAGGTCCGCGGCCAGCCGGTGCGGCGGCTGGCCCAGCACCTCGCGCCGGTCGAAGGGATAGCGGCGGACCTGGCCGTCAGGGGCGATCCGCTGATAGGCGACTGCCAGCGGCACGCAGCGTTCGCGCACCTCGGGGAACAGCTCGAACAGCGGGAAGCCCGGAAAGAACAGGAAGCTGCCGATATCGAAGCTGTACGGCCCGATGTCGCGGGAAATGTGATTGCCGCCGACGTGGCGGTAGCCGTCGACCACGACCACCTCCCGGCCGGCCCTGCTCTCCGCGTCCGCGGCGGTGAGCCCGGCGATCCCGGCGCCCAGGATGATCGTGCGCATCTGTAATGACCGGCGTTCTGGTCGTCCGCTGGCAGGCTGCGGGTCGCTCGCGGTCCGGCGCCAGGCGCCGCACCCGGCCTACTGTCGCCGATCCGGCCGTGGCCGGCACGTTAAGCTCGGGTCACGTTGTCGCGGGCTCGGGGGCGGCGGGCTTCGTGGCGGCCGTGCCGTCGCGGCGGCCGCCGTCGAACAGGTCCTGCAGCAGGTCGGCGAGCAGCCGGCGGTAGAGGGCGCGCTCGCCCGGCTCCGCAAGCCAGCGGGCGCCCTTGATCGAGCGCTGGATCGCGGCCCCCATCATCACGCTGCCGATCAGTGCTGCGCGCACGTCGGCGTCGGGGCCGCCGATGCATTCCGCGACCGGCCGGTGGAAGCGGTCGCCGACCGAGCGGCGGATGATCTCCTGGGCCTTCGGCGAGCCGGCGGACCGCAGCATGATCAGCACCGCCTCCAGCTTCCCGCTGTTCTGCGGTTCGTCGATCAGCGCCCGGGCGGCGCGGGCGCCGAAGGTGGCGCGGTCGCCGGACCAGATTTCGCGCGCGTCGCCGGAGCAGCTCAGCACCTCGGCGAACAGTTCCGCCTTGCTGCCGACGTAGCGATGGACGAGCGCGGGATCGACGCCGACGTCGGCCGCGATGTCGCGGATGCCGACATTGTCGTAGCTCTCGCGCACGAAGCGTGCCTTCGCCGCCTCGAGGATGGCAGCACGCGTGGTCGCGGCGGACCGGCGCGGGCTGGACGGCTGGGGGGAGGCGGACATGGGGGCGTGCTCCGCTGGCCGAATCTTCTTGTCATCAGGCGTTGACATGACTATGGAACGTTCTCATTGTTTTGTCATCACCGGGTGACATCCGGCCGCGATCCCGCGCCACGATCCCGATTGCCAGGTGCATCGGCTGTGACGACCGTCACGGCCCGGCGAGGGAAACTGCCGCAAATAGCATCCTCAAACAGCGGAACAACGTCCCATGCTACGACACATCGGGCTCGCTCTGGGCGGCGCGCTGATGGCAGCGGTTCTCGCCGGCTGCGACGAAAGCGACGGCGTCGCGCAGGCCCAGGAAGGTGCGCCGGCCGCTCCCCCGGTGACGGTGGCGACGCCCCTGGTCGAGGAAGTGGCCGACTGGGTGGACTTCAGCGGCCGGTTCAGCGCTTCGCAGCGGGTGGAGCTGCGCGCGCAGGTCAGCGGCTATCTCGAGGCGGTGCATTTCACCGACGGCCAGCGGGTGCGGCAGGGCGACCTGCTCTACACCATCGACCCGCGCCCGTACCAGGCTGCGCTGGCTGCGGCCGAGGCCGAGCGCGCCCGCGCCCAGGCCCAGTACAACCTGGCGCGCGACGAGTTCAGCCGGGCCGAACGGCTGCTGAACCGGCAGGTGATCTCCCAGGAGGAGTTCGAGGTGCGCCGGGCCGCGGTGGCACAGGCCGAGGCGGCGATGGCCGCGGCCGAGGCGAACGTGCTCACCGCGGAGCTCAACCTGAACTACACCGAGATCCGCGCGCCCATCTCCGGGCTGATGTCGGACAACCTCGTCGACATCGGCAACCTGGTCGCGGGCGGATCGGCCGGGGCCGACGTGCTCTCCACCGTGGTCGCGATCGACCCGCTTCATTTCACCTTCGAGGTCTCGGAAGCGCTGTTCCTCCGCTTCCAGCGCGAGGGGCAGGCCGACGGTGCGGTACCGGTGCTGATCCGGCTGCAGGACGAGAACACCTACGGGTGGGAGGCGACGGTCGACTTTACCGACAACGTGCTCGATCCCAATACCGGCACGATCCGGCTGCGCGCCCAGGTGGCCAACCCCGACGGCTTCCTCAGGCCCGGCATGTTCGGCGACGCCCGCGTGCGCTGGAGCGCCCCGTACAAGGCGATGCTGGTGCCGGACACGGCCATCGTCACGGATGCCGCCCTGCGCCTGGTCTATGTGGTGGGCGAGGACAACGTCGTGCAGCCCCGGCCGGTGGAGCTCGGGCCGCTCAGCGGCTCCCTCCGGGTGATCCGCTCCGGCCTCGGGCCCGAGGACCGGGTGGTGATCAACGGCCTGCTGCGGGCCCGGCCGGGGACGCCGGTCACGCCGCAGCTCGCGGAGATCACGCGTGACGGCGGACAGGGCGAAGGCGAGGGAGCGCCGCCGCCGATGCCGTCGTCCCGCGCACCGCTGGTTTCGGTCGCCGCGCCCGCCAACAGCCTGCCCGTCCAGCCGTAAGGGCCGCCGGTCAGGGTTCATCCCAAGCGAAGGTCGCCGTCATGCGCCTGTCCCACTTCTTCGTCGATCGGCCGATCTTCGCGGCGGTGATCGCGATCTTCATCACGCTGGTCGGCATCTTCTCCTACCCGCTGCTGCCGCTGTCGCAGTACCCGGAGATCGCGCCGCCGACGATTTCCGTCCGCGCCGCCTACCCCGGCGCGTCGGCGGAGACGGTGGCGGCGGAGGTGGCGACGCCGCTGGAGGAGGAGATCAACGGCGTCGAGGGCATGCTGTACATGACCTCGTCGTCCACGGCCGACGGCTCCGCCCAGATCACGATCACCTTCCAGCCCGGCACCGACCTCGATGCGGCGCAGGTGCTGGTGCAGAACCGCGTGGCGCTGGCCGAGCCGCGGCTGCCCGAGGACGCACGGCGCATCGGCGTTACGGTGGCGAAGCAGACGACAGGCTTCCTGATGATCCTGTCGCTGGTCTCCGACGACCCGGCCTACGACATCAACTACCTCGGCAACTACGCCAACTCGGTGCTCCGCGACCGCCTGCTGCGGCTCGACGGTGTCGGCGGCGTGCTGGTGTTCGGCGGCGGCAACTACGCGATGCGGGTGTGGATCGACCCGTCGCGCGCCGCCGCCCACGGGCTGAATGCGTCGGACATCGTTGCCGCCCTGCAGAGCCAGAACATCCAGGTCAGCGGCGGTTCGCTCGGCCAGCCGCCCTTCGCCAACGGCTCGGTCGCCTTCCAGCTTCCGGTGCAGACCCAGGGCCGGCTGGCGACGCCCGAGGAGTTCGGCTCCGTCATCGTCCGCTCCGACGAATCCGGCCGGATCACCCGCCTGCGCGACGTGGCCCGAGTCGAGCTCGGCTCGCAGGACTACAACCTGCGCGGCTACTTCGGGCCGGACGGCGACCAGGGCATTGCCATCGCCGTGATCCAGCAGCCGGGCGCCAACGCGCTCGACGCCGCCGATCTGGTACTGGCGGAGATCGAGGCCGCCTCGGCCGAATTTCCGCCGGGGATGAAGTATCTCATCCCCTACAACCCGACCGAATATGTCGCGGCCTCGGTGGAAACCGTCCAGGAAACGCTGCTCGAGGCGGTGGTCCTGGTCGTGATCGTAGTCGTCGTGTTCCTGCAGACCTGGCGGGCCGCGATCATCCCGATCGTTGCGATCCCGACGGCGATCGTCGGCACCTTCGCGGTGCAGCTTGCGCTCGGCTACTCGATCAACTCGCTGTCGCTGTTCGCGCTGGTTCTGGCCGTCGGCATCGTGGTCGACGACGCGATCGTCGTCGTCGAGAACGTGGAGCGCAACATCCGCGCCGGGATGTCGCCGCGACAGGCGGCGCACCGGACGATGGACGAGGTGTCGAGCGCGCTGGTCGCGATCAGCCTGGTGCTGGTCTCGGTGTTCGTGCCGACCGCCTTCGTCACCGGCATTCCCGGCATCTTCTTCCGCCAGTTCGCGGTGGCGATCTCGGCGGCGACGGTGATCTCGCTGATCGTGTCGCTGACGCTGTCGCCGGCGCTCGCCGCCCTGCTGCTGAAGCCGCATGCGCATGACGCGCACAAGACGGGCTCGCTGCTGATGCGGCCGCTGCGGCTCGCGGCCCACGCCTTCAACACCGGCTTCGACTGGGTGTCGGAGCGCTACGGCCGGCTGACCGCGCGGCTGGTACGCTCGGTCCTCGTCATGATGGTGCTGTACGCGGGCCTGCTCGGCCTGACCGGCTGGCGGCTCACCGAAACGCCCACCGGCTTCATTCCGGAGCAGGACCAGGGCTTCCTGATCGGCGTCGTCCAGCTGCCGCCGGGCTCCGCGCTCGACCGCACCGACGCGGTGATGCAGCGGGCCGGCCAGATGGCGCGGGAGACCGAGGGCATCGTGGAGCTGGCGATGATCGCCGGCCTCGACGGCGCCAGCTTCTCCGCCCAGCCCAACGCCGGCACCTTCTTCATCCGGCTGGCGGACTACGAGGAGCGGGCGGGCAACCCTGCGCTCTCGGCGGAGGCGCTCGCCGGCGCGCTGTCGATGAAGATCGGCGGCGCGATCGAGGACGGCAACGTGTTCATCATCAAGCCGCCCTCCGTCCCCGGCCTCGGCAACGGCGGCGGCTTCACGATGATGATCCAGGACCGCTCCGCGGCCGGCTATCCGGCGCTGCAGCAGGCGGCCTACGCCATGATGTTCGCCGCGGCCGAGGTGCCGGAGGTGACGCAGGTGTTCACCCTGTTCAACACCGGCTCGCCGCGCATCGAGGCCACCGTGGACCGGATCAAGGCCCAGCAGATGGGCGTGAACCCGCGCGACGTCTACCAGACGCTCGCCATCTACCTGGGGTCGTCCTACGTCAACGACTTCAACTACCTCGGCCGCACCTTCCGGGTGGTGGCGCAGGCGGAGCCGTCGGCCCGCGACGACCTGTCGGACATCGGGGCGCTCCGGGTCCGTTCGGCCAACGGCGGCATGGTGCCGATCTCGTCGGTGGCGACGCTGGAGTACGGCTCGGGGCCGTCGCGCGTGGTCCGGTTCAACATGTTCCCGGCGGCAGAGCTGCAGGGCAGCGCGGCGCCCGGCGTCGCCACCGGCGACGCGCTGGCGGCGATGGAGCAGCTCGCGGCCCAGGTGCTGCCGCCGGGCTTTTCCGGCGAATGGACCGACCTCGCCTACCAGCAGAAGGCGGCGGGCGATTCCGGCGCGATCATCTTCATCATGGCGGTGGTGCTGGTGTTCCTGGTGCTGGCCGCACAGTACGAGGCGCTGACCCTGCCCATGGCGGTCATCCTGATCGTGCCGATGTGCATCCTCGCCGCGATGGTCGGCGTCAACCTGATGGGGTCGGACAACAACATCCTCACCCAGGTCGGCCTCGTGGTACTGATCGCTCTGTCGGCGAAGAACGCGATTCTGATCGTGGAATTCGCCAAGCAGGCGGAGGAACAGAAGGGGATGGACCGGTTCGAGGCGGCGGTCGACGCGGCGCGGACGCGGCTGCGGCCGATCCTGATGACCTCCTTCGCCTTCACCCTCGGCGTGCTGCCGCTGGTGCTGTCCGTCGGCCCGGGCGCCGAGATGCGCCAGGCGCTGGGCATCGCCACCTTCTTCGGCATGATCGGAGTCACCGCCTTCGGCCTGGTGTTCAGCCCGGTGTTCTACGTGATGATGCGGGCGCTCTCCCCGAAGCGGGGCCGGCACGGCAGCCACGGCGCGCTGGGTCCGCTCGGCGAATCGCCCGAGCCGCCGGCGGTGGAGCCCGGGCGGGTGGTCGCCATGTCGGGCGGCCCGCTCCCGGGCAGCATCGCCGCCCAGACGCCCGAAAAGGACTAGCGCCAGGAAGGACCAAGGCATCATGCGGCGTACCCTGATCACCCTGGCGCTGGGCGCCCTGTCGCTTGCCGGCTGCGCGGACGGCATCGGGCCGGTGCCGGAGGCGACCGTCCCGGCGTCGGCCGAAGGCCAGTTCGTCGGCGGCGGCGACGGCCCCTATCAGCTCGCCGAGCCGCCGCCGTTCTGGTGGCGGCTTTACGAGGACCCGGTGCTGGACAACCTGGTGACCCAGGCCTTCGCCGCCAACACCGACCTGCGGATTGCGGCAGCCAACCTGCGCCAGGTGCGCTCCGCGCTCGGCGTCGCGGAATCGGAGCTGTGGCCCTCGACGTCGGTCTCGGGCAACGCTGGCTACGGCCGGCAGTCCGCCACCGTCGTCGCGCCCGACAGCTCCGGGCCGCTGGACGCGGAACAGCAGTACAGCGTCGGCTTCGACATCTCCTACGAGCTCGACCTGTTCGGACGGGTGGAGAATACGGTCGCCGCCGCGGAGGCCGACGTCGCCGCCGCCCAGGCGGCGCTCGACGTGGTGCGGGTGTCGGTGGCGGCGGAGACGGCCCGCGCCTATGCCGACATCTGCGCCGCCAACGACCAGATCCGGGTCGCCGAGCGCAATGTCGCCCTGCAGCAGCGGACCTACGACCTTACCCAGGCGCAGCTTTCCGAAGGCGTGACCACCCAGCTCGACGTTGCCCGCGCGGCCGCCGCGCTGGAGACGACGCGGGCGACGATCCCGCCGCTGGAGGCGGCGAGGTGGGCGGTGGCGTGGCCCTCTGGGTCGAGC
>CALKHQ010000054.1 GCA_937988735.1 uncultured Alphaproteobacteria bacterium | reverse complement strand
GCGGCCGACCGGCTGGACCTGCTGACCTTCGACAGCGCGCTCGCCCGCGGGGTCGGCCTCGACCGCGCGCTCACCCGGGCCGGCTGGACGCCGGAGCTGCTCGCCGGGCTCCGGCCGCTGACGGACCCGATCCGGCCGCCGGTGATGGGGCCGGAGCGGGTGGTGATGGTGCTGGGCACCCGCGATTCCGTGACCCCTTACGCCCTGGGGGCCGCGATGGCGCGGCTGTGGGGCCTGCCGCCGGAGAACCTGTTCGTCGGCCGCCGCGGCCACTTCAGCACGCCGATCAGCGTGCTGCGCGACCAGCGCCCGATCGACCGCCTTGCCGAGGTGCTGGCCACGGCCTGACACGACGGCAGGCGAGGAGCCCCGGCGCGCGTTCTGGCCATCGCGCCCAAAGCCGCCTATATCCACGCGCCATGAGCCTCCAGGTCCAGATCCCGCCGGTCGTCGGCCACAAGGCGCCCGCGGAAACGCGGGTGGTGGTCGCCATGTCCGGCGGCGTCGACAGCTCGGTCACCGCGGCGCTGCTGGCGGAAGCCGGCTACGAGGTCATCGGCATCACGCGCCAGCTCTACGACCACGGCGCCGCCACCGCGGCGCGCAAGGGCGCCTGCTGCGCCGGCCAGGACATCCACGACGCGCGCCGGGTGGCGGAGCGGATCGGCATTCCCCACTATGTCCTCGACTACGAGAGCCGGTTCCGTACGGCGGTGATCGAGGAATTCGCCGATGCCTATCTGCGCGGCGAGACGCCCATCCCCTGCGTCCGCTGCAACCAGACCGTGAAGTTCGCCGACCTGCTGGCGACTGCGCGCGACCTCGGCGCCGATGCGCTCGCCACCGGGCACTACGTGCGGCGGGTGGAGGGCGCGGACGGGCCGGAGATGCACCGCGCGGTCGATGCCGCGCGCGACCAGAGCTACTTCCTGTTCGCCACCACCAGGCAGCAGCTCGAGTACCTGCGCTTCCCGCTGGGCGGGCTGGCGAAGGCGGAGACGCGGGCGCTCGCCGAGCGGTTCGCGCTGCCGGTCGCGGCGAAGCCCGACAGCCAGGATATCTGCTTCGTGCCCAACGGCCGCTACGCCGACGTCGTGCGCCGGCTGCGGCCGGAAGGGGCGGCGCGCGGCGAGATCGTCCACCTCGACGGCCGGGTGCTGGGCACCCACGACGGCATCGTCGGTTTCACCGTCGGCCAGCGCCGCGGGCTCGGCGTCGGCGGGGTGGACGGCGACCATAGCGAGCCGCTCTACGTCGTCCGGCTGGACCCGCAGGCGCGGCGGGTGGTCGTCGGCCCGCGCGCGGCGCTTGCCCGCGACGTTGTCCGGCTCGGCGGGCTCAACTGGCTCGGCGCGGGCGACCGCCCGCCGGACCGGCTGCCGGTGGAGGTGCGGCTGCGCTCGACGGCGCCGCCGGTGCCGGCGGTGCTGCGGCCGGCGGCCGACGGCACGGCGGAGGTGCTGCTTGAGACGCCCCAGTTCGGCGTGTCGCCGGGGCAGGCGGGCGTGCTCTACGCGGCCGGCGGGTCCGGGCGCGTGCTCGGCGGCGGCTGGATCACCGGCGCCGCGCTGTCCTCCGCCGCCCGAGGCGCTCAGGGGACGGCGAGCGGCGTCAGCGCGCGGTTGGCGTAGGCCTGGAGCCAGGCGAGCCAGATCCGGCCCAGCGTTCCCGGGCCGCCGGTGCCGGCGACGAGGTCCAGCGGCTGCGACAGGTCGGCGGGCATCGGGTGGTGCACGGCGATGACGGCGACCGCTCCCGGCTGGCCGGCCCGGTCGGCCGCGACGGCGGCCACGTTCTCTCTCGACGCATCCTGCGCCTGCTGCAGGAAGGCACCGGTGACGGCGGCGGCGAAGTCCGGCACCTCGACCACACGCGTTTCCACGGTGCCGCTGACGAGGGCGACGAGGGACTCGTCGGGGACCTGCGGGTGCCACTGCGCGAGCCGCTCGCTGACGATCGCGGCGGCCTCCTCGGCGTCCTCGAGGGACGCGTAGGGCAGGACGATGGCCGGGACCTGCATGTCCCCCGCCTGCAGGTCGAGGAACAGCGCCACCGGGTAGGCGGGGAGCGGCCGTGCGGCCGGTGCGCCGCCCTGCAGCAGCGTCTCCGTCCCGATCCCGTCGGTTCCCGTTCCGTCCGTGAGTGGCTGCAGCAGCGCGGCCATCGGCGCCGAGGGCGCGGCCAGGTCCCGCACGGGCGCCGCCCAGGCCTGCAGCACCTGCGGTGCGACGCCATCGAGGGTGAAGGCGGCCTCGACCATCGGCGCGATCAGTGCGGCGAGGTCGCTGCCGTCCGCCTCCCGCATCGCCAGCGCCGCCTCGAGGCCGTCCCAGGTCCGTGCGTTGACCAGCAGGTCGGGCAGCACGGCGAGGCGCACCGCCGCGAGCGTGCTGCCGTCGAACGGGTGGGCGTCGGTGCCGGGATCGGAGAGCAGGAAGGCGGACGCGCCGTCGTCGAAACGGTGCCAGACCGGGACGCCCGCTGCCGCGCCCAGCGCATAACCGCGCGAACGGAGGCTGCTCGTCGCCATCGCGTCGAGGTCGGCGACCGGCGCCGTGCCGGCGAGGAGGGAGAGGCTGCCGTTGCCGGCGACCAGCGCCCGGTCGATGGCGAAGAAGTCGATGCCGACCGCATCCGCCATCAGGGTGCCGCCCGCGTCCCGGCCGCGTGCGTAGGCCGCGAGCTCCATCGGGCCGGCGGCGATGCGGGCGAGACTGTTGCGCCAGGCGATGCGCTCCGCCTCCGGCCAGTCCCCGGACAGCGCGACCCCGCCGGCCGGGGGCGGCGCTTCCGCCTCGGGACGGCGAAGGCCGGCGGCGGCCTCGAGCGCGCGGTAGTCGGCATAGCTGAACAGCTGCCACCCGCGATAGACCTCGGCCTCGGGCGGGATCATCCGGATCAGGTCGAGGAAGCCCGGCGCCCTCTCCTGCGCCAGGGCGTCATGGCTCAGACACGCCGCACAGGCCGCGGCCGCGAGCAGCCACCGTCTCATCTGGTCGTCTCCCTGCCGTGAAACGGGCTGCCCCGAATCGGGTCCACGATAGCGGGAACCCGGCGCGTGCAGAAAGTCGGGCGGCCCGTGTTGCTTGTCTCGTGTCCGGGGAGCCGGTTTACTGTCCGGCGTGTAACGACAAAGGCTGCGCGGGGGAAGCCCATGAAGGGATGGCGTGCAGCGGCCGGTCTCGCTGTCGCGCTGACGGCTGCAGGCCCGGCCGTGGCGGATCAGGCCGAGGCGAACCGCCTGCTGGTCGAGGCGATCGGGCTGGCGGCCGAGGCTGCCCGGGCGCCGCGCGAGCAGGCGATCGAACTCTACGCGCGCGCCGTGGCCAACCTGGATGCGATCGTCGCCCAGCATCCGGATGCGTCCTTCGCCCCGCTGATCGCGACCAACCAGCCCGTCGGTGCGTTCCGCACCTGGGAGGTGCGCCGCGAGCTCGCCCGGCTGACCGGCGCTGATGGCGTGACGGGTGGCGCGGTGACGCAGTCCGACGTGCCGGAGGTGGCCTGTGCCGCGCCCTGCGTCTGGGAGCACCGGTTCGGCGACGGCCTGGCGATACCGGGCGACGCCGGAATGCTGCTGGCGGACCTGCTGCTCCGGCCCGACGGCACCGTAGTTGCCGTCGGCTACATCTGGCGGCGCGAGGGCCCGGAGATGTGGCTGGGCGCCTATGCGCCCGACGGCGCCGCGCTCTGGGAGCGCACCTATGACGGCCGGCCATGCCAGGCGGCGCTGATCGACGGCGGCTTCGTCGTGTTTGCCGAGAAACTGGTCCACGGGGAAGAGCCGGGCGTGCTGATGCTGCTGTCGGACGGGCTGGCGCCGACCGGCTTTCCGTCGCCGTTCGCGGTGCACGGCATCGCGGCGGACGGCAGGGGCGGGTTCCTGCTGCTCGGCGGCAGCGGCGACCGGGCCGTGGTTGCCCGCTACGACCCCGCGGGGGACCAGACATGGCGGACGGCTGTCGATCTTGCGCCCGTCGCAGGGGCGGCGGACGGCGCGGTCGTCGCGGCCGCCGCTTCGCCGGGCGGCGGCCGGATCCATGTCGTCGGCCTGTCGAACCTCGACGGCGATGCGGGCGTGGCGGCATGGACGGCGGTGCTGGACGGCGACGGGGCGGCGCACAGCGTGACGGAGCTGGAGCGCTTCGCGCAGACTCCGCACCGACCGTGCGATCCGTCCATGCGCACCGTCTCGATCGACCACGCGGGCGACGGTCATCTGCTTCGCTACGACTGGATCGACCCGGCGGGGAGCGACCCCCGGACGACCGTGGTGCGCACGGGCGCGGACGGGTCCGAGCTGTGGCGGCGCGTGCTGCCGGTGGATCTCCGGACGCTCCCCGATCCGCAGGCCGCCTACGCGGCCGGCGTCGACAACGTGACGGCGGTCGCGCCCACGGCCGACGGCGGCGTACTCGTCGCGGGCCTGCGCAACCGGCCGATGGGCCAGGGCGCCGGCTACGTCAGCCGCTGGGATGCCGCCGGCGAGCCGGTGTGGACGACGGAGCTGCGCCGCGTGCCGGAGGACCGGCCGGTGCTGGATGCCTTCTTCCCGGCGCTGGCCGAGACCGCAGACGGGGGCGTGCTGGCGGCGATGTCCGACGGCGTCCTGCAGCTCAGGTTTCGCGGCTTCCTGATCCGCCTCGGCGCGGGCGGCGAGGCGCCCTGAACGTGCGCCGCGTCCTCGTCCCGGACGGCCGCCGTGCCTGCGCCTTCTCAACTGGTGGGGAACGTGGGATGCGGTTGCTGATGATTGCCGCAGGGCTGGCCGCCTCGGTCGGCACAGCGCATGCCGACGAGGCGGAGGCGAACCGGCTGCTGGTCGAGGCCATCGGCCTTGCCGCCGAGGCAGCGGACCTGCCGCCGGCGGAGGCGCTCCCGCTCTACGCGCAGGCGGTGGCGAACCTCGACGCCATCGTCGCCGGGCATCCCGAGACGAATGTCGCCGTCATGCTGGCCACCCACCAGCCGATCGGCACGTTCCGCAGCTGGGAGGTGCGCCACGAATACGCGCGGCTGAACGCCGGGCCGGCGGAACCGGCCTGCGCCGCACCCTGCGTCTGGGAGCACCAGTACGGCGACGGCAGCGGGAACCCGCTGCGGGGCGGCTCTGCCTGGCTGATGACCGACGTGCTGCCGCGGCCCGACGGCACCATCGTCGTCGTCGGCAACTACTGGCACGGTCCGGAGAAGGACGTCTGGCTGGTCGCGCTCGGCCCTGACGGGGTCCGGCTGTGGGAGCGGACCTACACCGGCGTCGCCTGCGACGCGGCGCTGATCGACGACGGCATCGTCGTGCTGGCCGACGACGTGATCCGCGGCGAGGAGGCGGGCGTGCTGATGGTGCTGTCCGACGGACTGGCCCCGACCGGCTTTCCGGTGACCTTCGAGCCCCATGCGATCGCGGCGGACGGCAGCGGCGGCTTCCTCGTCATGGGCGGCGGCGACGCCCCGGTCATCGCCCGCCACGACGCTTCGGGCGAGCAACTCTGGTCGTGGTCGGAGCCGGGCAGCCTGGTTCCGGGCGCCAGGACCGGCGCGGTGACGGCGGCGACGGTCATGCCCGGCGGCGACATCCGCGTGCTCGGCTTCTGGGAGGGCATCCATGCGGAGGGCGGCGAGCGGGTGATCTGGAGCGGCGTCCTCGGCAGCGACGGCACCATGCGCGACCTGCGCGAGATCGACCGGGTCACGCCGGAGACCTTCGGTGTCGGCTGCGATCCGGTGGTGCGGCCGTGGCAGATCGCGGCGCTGGGGGAGGACGTCATCGTCCGCTACAGCACCAGGTCCGCCACGACAGCCAACCGCAGCACGATCGTCGCCCGGCTGGACGCCACGGGGGCGGAACAGTGGCGGCGGGTGGAGCCCGTCGATCCATCGACGCAGCCGGACCCCGCGGCGTGGCGCGAGGCCGGGCTCGACGAGGTTCTGGCCCTGTCGGTCTCCCGCGATGGCGATGTGCTGGTGGCGGGTTACCGTCACCGGCCCGAAGGCCGGGGCGCGGGCTACGTCTCGCGGTGGGACGGGGCCGGCGAGACGGTATGGACGACCGAGCTGCGCCGGCCGGCGGCCAACGACCGCGTCGACGATGCCTGGTTTTCCGCGATTGCGGAGGCGCCGGACGGCGGCGTACTCGCCGTCATGACCGACGGCCTCGCCCAGCTCCGGCTGCGCGGCTTCATCTTCCGGCTCGGCCCGGACGGGGAGGCGCCGTAAGCGCCCGCCCCGATGCCCGGACGGACTTGCATGTGAGGTGCTGAACAGCAGGGGGGGAGGTCGGAATGCGCCTGCTCACCATCGCGGCATGTGTCGCCGTCTGTCTCGGCGCGGCGCGCGCCGATGAGGCGGAGGCAAACCGGCTGCCTGTCGAGGCAACCCGTCTGGTGCGCGAAGCGGCGGGATTGCCGCCGGGGGAGGGGCGCCGCCGCCCGGACCTGCTGCGCGTCTCCGACCAGGCAGCGCCCCTGGCGTCCTGCGACGCGCCGTGCGTCTGGGAGCACCAGTACGGCGACGGCGACTTGAGGTCGCTGTGGGTGATGACCGACGTGCTGCCGCGGTTCGACGGCACGATCGTCGTCATCGGCGGCGAATGGGCGGCGCGGGAGCGGCGGACCTGGCTCGCGGCCTTCGGACCGGCAGGCGACCGGCTGTGGGAGCAGAGCGGCGACGGGGTCATCTGCGACGGGGCGCTCATCGACGGCGGCATCGCGGTGCTGGCGGGCGACGACCACAACGGCCCGTCACGGGTGCAGATCCTGGGACCCGACGGGCAGGGGACGGCAGAGTTCCCGCTGTCCTTCGCGGCCCATGCCATCGCGGATGACGGCAACGGCGGGTTCCTGGTCATGGGGAGCAGTCCCGCCCCGGCCGTGAGCCGCCATGACGCCTCGGGCAGGGAGCTGTGGACGTGGTCCGAACCGGGCGGGGTCGTGCCCGGGGCGGAGTCCGGCGCGGTGACTGCGGCGACCGTGCTGCCGGGCGGCGATGTCCGCGTCCTCGGCTTCTGGGACGGCGCCGCGCCGGAGGAGGGCGCGCGCGTGATCTGGACCGGCACCCTCGGCAGCGACGGCACGATGCGCGACGTGCAGGTGATCGACCGGGTGGCGCCCGTCCGTTACCCCGTGGACTGCGACCCGATCGTGCGGCTCTGGCAGATCGACACGGCCGGAGACGGGACCGTGGTGCGCTACGACTGGACCGCGCGGCCGGAAGGCTACCGCCGCACCACCGTCGTCCGCTTCGATGCAGCCGGGGCGGAACTGTGGCGCCGGGTGGAGCCGGCCGATGCCGATCTGCGGGCCGACCCCGCCGTGTTCGACGAGATCGGGGCCGTCTCCGGCGCCCGCGACGGCGGCATGCTGGTGGCGGGCCAGCGCACCGGCCCCGACAGCGACCATGCCGGCTTCGTTTCGCGCTGGAGCGAGGAGGGGGAGACGGTGTGGACGACGGAGATCCGCCGCCCCTCGGCCGGCGGTCGCGCGAACGATGCCTATTTCACGGCGGTGGCGGAGGCGGACGACGGCGGCGTGCTGGCCACGATGACCGACGGCGCTGCCCTCCTGCAGATGCGCGGGTTCATCTTCCGCCTCGGCCCGGACGGCGAGGCGCCGTGACCCTACTGGCGCGGGCGGATCACCACCACCCGCGCCGCGCTTTCCGGGCCCGTGACCGGCAGGTCCTCGCCGACGGCATGCGCGGCGCCCCCCGCATCCTCGCAGCCCGCGCCGGCGGTGACGCCGTCCAGCCAGCAGCCGCTCCGCGGCGCGGCGACGACGGTGGCGCTGCGGTTTGCGCCCGCACCGGACAGCACGCGTGGCTCGGCGGCAGCCTCCACCAGTTCCTGCTCGAGGATTTGCCGGATCTGCGACAGCTCGGGGTCGGGCGCAGGTTCGGGCTGCGGCTGCGTGGCGTCCGCTGGGGCAGGCGCCGCGGCCTGCGCCACCGTGCGGCCGCCGTCGGCCGGGCCGGCGGCGGTGCCGGGGCGTTCGTCGCCGTAGAACAGGGCGGCGCCGAGGCCGATCAACGCCACGGCCAGGGCTGCGATGAACCGAACCATGCGGTATCTCCCGATCCGGGGTGCCGGCCCGAAACCTAAGATGGACAGCGTTAACGGCCGATCAACGCCTGGCTAGCGGCCGCGGACGACCATCACCTCGGCCGCCCCGTCGGAGGGCGATGTCCCGCGGCCGGGTTCGACCGTGTGGATGCCCGGGCCGCGGCTGCCGCTCCGGCCGGCCTGAAGCCGCTGGGCTGCGGCGTCAAGCTCCTGCGCCACCGGACCGGCTGCGGTGCTGCCCTCGTCGTCCGGCCCCGGCGTCCCGCCGATCCGCCAAAGGAGGAAGCCGACGACGAGCGCGGTGCCGGCATAGCGTATGATGCGGCGGCTCATGGCGACGGCACCCGTTGCGGCGGCAGGCCTTCGTCCCGGTCGTCGCGTGGGTCCGCCTGGGACAGGGATGCAGTTCCGGAGTCGGCGAAGGATGCGCTCACGGGCGGATGCCCGGATGCGCGGGCCGGCGGCGCCGGCCGGTCCGCCAGCGCGAGCGCCGTGGTTCCTGCGGCCACGACCCCGCCCAGGGTGATGAGGAATGCACGCATTGCCTGCTCCCGCCTTCCGTCCCGACCCGGGACGACGGGATCCGGTCTAGCGGCACAACCTTAAGTTCGCGTCACCGGATCGGGGCACCGCGACGCAGGACGGAGCGGCGGGGAACGGCTTGACAGGCCGTCGGCCCCAGATTAAGTGAACGTCCCCCACAGGGGCGGATTAGCTCAGTTGGTTAGAGCAGAGGAATCATAATCCTTGTGTCCGGGGTTCGAGTCCCTGATCCGCCACCAACACGCAGAACGGCCTAGCCCCCAGGGCTAGGCCGTTCGCCTTTCCGGGTGCCGAGGACGCGGCGGCCGGTCACTCCGCCGGCGCGATGCCGGCAGGTTGCATCATCATCGACAGCATCTGCGGCTTCGGCAGGTCGCCCGCCTCCGCCTCGCTCATCAGCTCCTGCTTGCGCTTCTCGAGCTGCTTGCCGAGCCGGTCAAGATCCATGCCGGCCTGGCGCGCCTTGGTGAAGATGCCGCCACGCTTCTCTTCCTCGTTGACGTGGTGCTTGATCATCTCGCTCAGCACGACGACCTTCGCATCGTAGAAGTCGTCGTCGGGAGAGCCGGCCTCCAGCTCCATGATCAGGTTCTTGGCCCCGTCGTGCTCGACCTGGGCCTCGTCCAGCATCATGTCGTCGATCCCTTCCCGGCGGCAGGCCGGGTAGAAGATCTCTTCCTCGATCATGGCGTGGATCGTCAGCTCCTGGCAGATCTGCTGGGCGAGTTCCGCCTTCCCGGCGGTGTCGTCCGTCTGCTGGTATTCCTCGAACAGGCGCTCGACCTCGCGATGATCGGCCTTCAGCAGGCTGATCGCATCTTCCGACCTGGACGAGGCGCTCCGACGGGAGCCGTTGCCGTTGCTGCTCTTCGACCGGGACGACGCGGGTTTGCTGCTTGCCATCGGATGTCCTCCCACATGGCTGGTGGCGAAAAAAAGGCAGTGGCGGGGAAAAGCGAGTGCCACCCGCTGTCTTCAACGCCGCAGCTGCCGACACGTTCCTCTGAACGCCTCGTCATGTTCGAGCCCGGCGGGACCAGGGCGGCGGAAGGGAAGCCGGGACGGAGGCGGTGACCAGGCCCGTGCGTGCGCCGCCGCGCCCGCGTCAATCACTCCTTAGCCTCCGCCGCCTATCCTCGGGCGGGCGGGAGTCCACACACGAACCGCGCGACAGGCTCGGCTCCCGCGCGCGGGGGGCTGGCCATGCTGGCGGACATCTACGACGCCTTCTTCGGGCCGGGCGTGCGGCTGTCGCCGCCCTACCTGCTCGCCTTCGTGGTGATGGCGCTCGCGATCTTCGTCGTGCGTGAGCGCTCGTTCCGGCCGCGGCAGTTCCTCGCCTGGCTGTTCCCGGCCGCGATCTGGCGGCATCCGTCGCTGCGCGTGGACGTGCAGCTCTACGTGCTGAACCGGATGCTGTCGCTCTCCGGCGCGCTGGGCGCGGTGACGGTGCAGACGGTGGTGGCGGTCGCCGTCGCCGTCGGGCTTGGCCGGCTGACCGGCACGCCGATGGCCGCGGGCGCATGGTCCGGCTGGAGCGGGGTGGTGGTGACGGTCGCCATCCTGATCGCCAGCGATTTCGTTGTCTACTGGGTGCACCGCGCCCACCACGAGCTGCCGGTGCTGTGGCCGTTCCACGCCGTCCACCACAGCGCGGAGGTGATGACGCCGATCACCGTCTACCGGAAGCACCCGGTCTACGACCTGATCGAGGCGCAGGTGCGGGCGCTGGTCATGGGCGCCGTCATCGGCGCGCTGCTGGTGGCGGTGACCGACCGCATCGACGTCATCACCCTCGGCGGCACCCACGCCGCCTATTTCCTGTTCCACCTGCTCGGCTCGAACTTCCGCCACTCCCACGTCTGGATCAGCTACGGCCCGGTGCTCGAGCACCTGCTGCGCCATCGGGACGTCTCCAAGCTCAAGTCCACA
>CALKHQ010000053.1 GCA_937988735.1 uncultured Alphaproteobacteria bacterium | reverse complement strand
GGGCTGCTCGTCGCTGCATGACATCGCCTCGCGGCTGGGGCGGGTGAGGGAGACCGGCACGGACGTGCCGGCCGGCCGACATCTTTGCCGTGAGCACCGCGCATTGTCCATCGGACCCGTGGTGCCTATCCTCGCAGGCTCCGGAAGGAGGGCCCTGCCCATGGATCGGGGTGCGCCGGTACGGGCGGGACGCCGTCGCGGCGGCAGGCTGATCGCCGCCCTGGTGCTGGCGATCGCGCTCGCGGGCTGCGAGAATCTCGTGGCGCGCGTGGACGGCGGTTCCGGGACCGGCATCAACAATGCGGAGTTCGGGGTGACGTTCTGAGCGCGAAGGCGCCCTGCCGCGACCGTCCATCGCCCGTCGATGACGGCGCTCCCATGCCGCGGCGCGCATGCCGCCCGTGCCGGCGACGTCCGCGTTCGTGCGGGCAGCGGAGGCTGCGTCACGTTATTTGACGCTCCGCCAATATTTGACGCTCCGCCAATTCGGGCTATGGTGCGCACAAGCCGGAACGGCAGGTGCCAGAACCGGCCCGACATCCAGCATTGAAGGGGGAGGATCAGCCGTGAAGGTCCATGATTACAACGCACTGATGCGTCGGCAGGCGAGCCGGCGCAGCGTGCTCAAGGGCACAGCGATGGGCGCCGCCGCCTTCGGCGCGACGTCGGCGGGGCTGGCGAAGTTCAGCAAGCCGAGCTTTGCGCAGAGCGACCTGCGCGCGGAGATCCTGAAGATCCCTGGCGTCGGGATGGGATCGCCGACGGACGCCGACTGGCAGAAGGTCGGCGAGCTCTGCCTCGGTCCGACCAAGGAGACGGTGCAGGAGGGCGAGTTCGCGGGCGTCGAGCTCACCTTCATGGGCCTGAACAACCAGAACCTGCACAACCTTCTGTTCCGCGGTTTCCTGAAGCCGTGGGAGACCTACACCGGCGCCCGGATCACCTGGATCGACCTCGCCCAGGCCGACTACAACCCGCGGCTGCAGCAGTCGATCGCGACCGGCACGGTTGACTTCGACATCATCGAGATGGGCGCGCCGTTCGAGGGTGACGTCTGCGGCAAGGGTCTCGCCTCCGAGATGCCGGACTGGGTGAAGACCCTGATCGACATGGACGACTACGTCGGCTACCTGCAGGCGCCGGTCGGAACCTGGGACGGCAAGACCTACCGCATCTCCGTCGACGGCGACTGCCACACCTTCAACTACCGGACCGACTACTTCGAGAGCGAGGAGCTGGCGGAGGCCTGGGCGGCCGAAGGCCACGAGGGCCCGTGGGAGCCGCCGACGACCTGGCAGAAGGTGCAGGAGGTCACGAAGTTCCTGGCCGGCAAGACCGATCCCTTCGGCATGGAGGCGTACGGCTACCTTGACGCGCCCAAGCCCTGGGGCGGCTTCGGCTTCTACTTCCTGGCGAGCCGTGCCACCGCCTATGCCAAGCACCCGGACGATCCGGCGTGGCTGTTCGACCTCGACATGAAGCCGCGGATCAACAACCCGGCATGGGTGCGGGCGATCCAGGACGTGGTCGATGCCCTGCCGTACCAGCCGGCCGACCAGCTCAACGCCGACCCGAACACCACCGCCTTCCAGCAGTTCCTGGCGGGCACCGGTGCGCTCTGCACCTGGTGGGGCGACGTCGGCTCGGCCGCGAACACCAGCGACGGCTCGGTGATCGGCGACGTGGTCGGCTTCTCGATCCTGCCCGGCTCCGACGACGTCTACAATTCCAAGACCGGCCAGTGGGAGACGCTGCCGTCCGGCCCGAACTTCGCGCCGAACATGGCCTACCTCGGCTGGGGCGTCTACGTGATGGCCCGCGTGGACAGCGACTCCAGGAAGCACAAGGCGGCGTGGAGCGCTGCGGCCCACATCGGCGGCAAGGACATCTCGCTGTGGACGTCCGCCTATCCGTCGGGCTTCCAGCCGTACCGGAACAGCCACTTCAACGTCGAGGAGTGGACCCAGGCCGGCTACGACGAGGCCTACATCAGTGACTACCTGAACTCGCAGGCCGAGTCCTACAACCACCCGAACGCAGCGATCGAGCCGCGCATCCCCGGCATCTTCCAGTACTACAGCGTTGCCGAGGACGAGCTCACCCGGATCTTCTCGGGTCAGGTGGACGCCCAGACCGGCGCCGACAACATCGCCGCCGCGTGGGAGAAGCTCACCGACCAGATCGGCCGCGAGCGGCAGATCGAACTGTACAGGGCGTCGCTCGGCCTCTAGAAGGGCGTCGCGTTCCGATCGTTTCGGACGATCGCATCAGGCTGGCGGTGCCTCGGGCATCGCCAGCCGGCGTTTTCGCAGAACCGCGCGGCCCCCGTGCCCGCGCTTTTGACACGACACACAACGGATGCAGACTTCGGCCGCGCTCATCGGCGACATTCCCGCCAGCCGCAAGGCCCTTGGCCGCGGCCTGATCATCGCCGCGTCCCTCGGGCTCGCGGCAGTCCTCGTCTGGCAGATCCTCTTCGTCTCCGGCAACGTGGAGGAGGGCTTCGACACCTGGCGGCCGGTGCTCTACGCCTATCTGGCGTGGGCGGTCGTGCTCGGCGTCAGCCAGGTGATCATCCGGGGCGAGGCCGGGCAGCGCGCGCTGTTCGTGCTGCCGGCGGTGCTGTTCACCATCTCGATGGTGATCTTCCCGACGGCGTTCGGCATCTACATCGCCTTCACCGACTGGAACCTCAGCTCATTCGAGGGGCGCCAGTTCAACGGTCTCGACAACCTGCGGGCGCTGTTCGAGGACTCCTACTACTGGAATTCCCTCGGCAACATGGCCTTCTACGTGGCCATGGTGCTGGTGGAATACGCCATCGCCTTCGGGCTGGCCCTGCTGCTCAACGCGGAGATCCGGGCCCGCCGCTTCTTCCGGGTCGTGTTCCTGCTTCCGTTCATGCTGTCGCCGGTCGCCATCTCGTGGATGGTCGGCAAGTCGCTGATGGAATACCGCTTCGGGCCGGCGGCGAACCTCGCGCGCTTCCTGGGGTGGGAGAAGCCCGCCTTCTTCACCGAGCCCTGGATCGCCAAGATCAGCATCGAGGTCATGGACGCGTGGATGTACATCCCGTTCATGATGATCCTGCTGCTGGCGGGCCTGCAGGCGATGCCGCGCGACGTGTCCGAGGCGGCCCGGGTGGACGGCGCCAACGGCTGGCAGACGTTCTGGAAGATCACCTTCCCGCTGATGCTGCCGGTCAGCGTCACCGCGATCGTGCTGCGGATCATCTTCAAGCTGAAGCTGGCCGACATCATCATCAACGTCACCGCCGGCGGGCCTGGCGGGGCGACCGACAGCGTTACCAGCTTCATCTACCGCGAGTACCGCGACCGGTCGAACGTCGGCTACGGCACCATGCTCGCCGAGTTCTACCTCGTCATCATCATCATCTTCATGCTGACCCTGCTGCGCTTCGTCAGCCGCTGGCTGCGCAAGCTGGACTAGCGGGGAGGGCCAAACCGTGTCGAGCACCACCTCCGCCATCGAAGCCGCCGCAGCAGCGGAACGGTCCGCCGCCCGTTACGACCAGTCGCGGGCGGCGCGCATCATCTCCCGCACCGCCATCTACGGTGCGCTGCTGCTCTGGGCCTTCATCTGCCTGTTCCCGATCTACTGGACGCTGACGACGTCGTTCAAGACGGCCAAGGACGTCCAGCAGGGCGCGCTCATCCCCTTCGTGGATTTCGAGCCGTCGTGGATCGGGTGGAAGTCGCTGGGTCTTTCGCCGGACACGATCTTCGAGACCTCGACCGTGCGCGAGGAGTTCCTCGCCCGCTTCATCAACAGCGTGGTGACGTCGCTGTCGGCCTCCATGCTGGCGATCGTGATCGGCTCGCTCGCCGCCTACGGCCTCAGCCGGTTCGAGTACAAGTGGGGCCCGTTCCGGAACAAGGACATCTCGTTCTTCTTCCTCAGCCAGCTCATCCTGCCGCCGGTGGTGCTCGCATTGCCCTTCCTCGTGCTCTACAAGGAAGTCGCCATGCTCGACAGCAGCATCGGGCTGATCCTGCTCTATGCCCTGATGGTGCTGCCGATCGTGATCTGGATCATGCGCGACCAGTTCAAGTCGATCCCGGCGGAGCTGGAGGAGGCGGCGCTTGTGGACGGGCTCTCCTCCTGGGGCGCCTTCCTCAGGATCGTCGTCCCGATCTCGCTTCCCGGCATGGTCGCCGCCTTCATCCTCAGCCTGGTGCTGTGCTGGAACGAGTATTTCTTTGCCGCGCTCCTCACCAGCACCGACGCCAAGACGTTGCCGGTGATGGTGGCGAGCCAGACCGGCAGCCAGGGCATCAACTGGTGGTCGATGGCGGCGCTGTCCTCGGCCGCGATCGTGCCGCTGTGCATCGTCGGCATCCTGCTCGAGCGCTACATCATCAAGGGCCTGTCGACCGGCGCCGTAAAATGAGCGCAGTCACCGTTCCCTGACGTGCCATGCCCGGCCTCGTGCCGGGCACTTCCAGCCTGGTCGGCCGTTCAGCCGTGGCGGCCGGCGGCCTTCGGGCCGTCGCCGCTCGGCACGAGCACGCTGACTTCGTGCCGGACCTGCCATTCCAGGCTGATCTCGATCGGCTCGTCCGGAGCCTGGACCTGGTAGCTGCACCCGCCGGCGGCGAGAAGGGCGGCGATGACGGCGGCGATCGGGGTCTTCGGCATGGGGCGTCTCCCGCTTGCGGTTCCCGGTCGCGCGTGGCTGCCCGGGTTTCACCGGCCGGCGCCTGTTCGCGCTCTTGCCTGACCGGCGAGATGGGCGGGCGTTCGGGCGGCGGGCGGGCGGAGGGAAGGCGGAATCGCGGCGTTGTTCTCTGCCCGCGGATTTGCTGTGATCCGGATCACCGCCCGGGGCACGCCCGCCGCCGGGGCCGCTTCCCAGCTCAGCATCCGGAGACAACTGTTCATGGCCGACCGCGATCCGCTGCCCGAGAGGGTCGAGACCAAGGTCTTCACCGACATCGACTACGAGGCCCCGGGCAAGCAGGTGTCGGTGCTGCGGGTGCCGAACTCCAACAACCTGTCCGGCTGGGGCACCATCGGCGTGCCGATCGCCGTCGTCGCCAGCGGAACGGGGCCGACCGTGCTGATCACCGCCGGCGTCCACGGCGACGAGTACGAGGGCCAGATCACGCTGTCGAAGCTGGTCCACCGCCTTGAGCCCAGGCAGGTGCAGGGCCGTGTCATCATCCTTCCGGCGCTGCACTTCCCGGCGTGCATGGCCGGCAGCCGCATGTCGCCGATCGACGGCCGCGACATCAACCGCTGCTTCCCCGGCGATCCCTACGGAACCTTCGCCTTCGTGCTCGCCCATTACATCGCCGAGGTGATCCTGCCGCGGGTGCAGTTCCTGTTCGACATCCACTCCGGCGGCCGCGGTCTCAACGTCACGCCCTCGACCTGTGCCCACCACAGCGCCGACCCGCAGGTGATGGCGCAGCTGGTGGCGCTGGCGCAGGCCTGCGGCGCGCCCACGCACATGTTCCTCAACAGCGTGGACGAGAACCGGACGCTCCCCTCGGCGGCCGAGCGGCGCGGCATCCTCGCCATGTCGTCGGAGTTCGGTGGCGCCGGCATCGTGCAGCCGCACGCGCTGGAGGTGGCGGAGCGCGCGGCGCACAACTTCCTCGTCCACGCCGGCGTCCTCCGCGCCGATCCGAT
>CALKHQ010000052.1 GCA_937988735.1 uncultured Alphaproteobacteria bacterium | reverse complement strand
CGGCCACGGGCTCGTAGAGCTGGGTCGTCGTCGCGTTGGTAAACTCCGCCACGCGCTCCCCCGTGAGGAAGTACGTCATCAGCTCCCCCACCATCAGGAGGGTCCGGGCCGCCTCCAGGAGCTTCGGCTCGGCGGACTTGAGGGCGACGAGCTGGTAGATCGTGTTGAAGGGCAGGAACTGAACGCCGGTGAGGCGGTAGATCTCTTCCTTGGGCACGCGGGCGAAGACCTGCTCCATGACGCTTTCGGTCCGGCGGTCCCGGTAGTGGTGTACGTGGCCGAGGAGCTCGCCGGAGCGGAAGCGGAGCCGGTCGAGCCGGTGGCGAAGCCGGGCGAGCGCGCCTCCACCCAGGAGGGCTTCGGCCGGATGATGAACGCGCTCGGCCGCTCGGAGGCGCCGTTCACCCGCCACATCGTCACCACTTCGCCCGACGTCACCGTCTCCACCAACCTCGGCCCCTGGGTGAACCGGCGCGGCGTGTTCAGCCGGCGCGACATGAAGGATGTGTTCCGCGAGGAGAAGGTGGTCTCGGCCCAGAGCTGGGCGATGGCGCCGTCGGGGCAGCATGTCGAGCTCGGCATCGCCGAGAACAACCTGTTCCTCGCACTCGCCGCGATGGGGCTGACCCACAGCCTGTTCGGCGCGCGGCTGCTGCCGATCGGCACCGTCTACGACCCCTTCATCATGCGCGGGCTCGATGCGCTGAACTACGCCTGCTACCAGGATGCGCGCTTCCTGCTGGTCGCGACCCCGTCCGGCATCAGCCTTGCGCCCGAGGGCGGCGCCCACCAGTCGATCGGCACGCCCCTGATCGGCATGGCGCAGGACGGCCTTGCCTATTTCGAGCCGGCCTACATCGACGAGGTGCAGGCGGTGATGGAGTGGGCATTCGACTACATGCAGCGCGACGGCAACGGCGAGGGGCGCCCCGGCTGGCTCCGCGACAATGCCGGCGGCTCGGTGTACCTGCGGCTCTCGACCCGCCCGATCGAGCAGCCCGACCGCCGCATGGACGACGCGCTGCATCACGCGATCATCGACGGCGGCTACTGGCTGCGCCCGCCCGGGGACGGCGCCGAACTGGCCATCATCTGCGCCGGCGCGGTGACGCCGGAGGCGATCGCCGCCCATGAGCAGGTTCTGGAGGACGTGCCGGGCGCGGGGCTGCTGGTCGTGACCTCCGCCGACCGGCTGAACGCGGCCTGGCACGCCGCGGAGCGCGCCCGCGAGAGCGGGGACGCGCGCGGCGCGCTACCCTGCCACATCGAGGCCCTGCTCGCCCCGCTCGCCCCCGACGCCGCGCTGGTGACGGTGGTGGACGGCCACCCGGCGACGCTCGCCTGGATCGGCGCCGTGCGCGGCCACCATGTCCAGGCCCTCGGGGTGGAGCACTTCGGCCAGTCGGGCAGCATCCCCGACCTCTACCGACACTACCGCATCGACACCGACGCCATCCTGGACGCCGCGGCGCGGGCGCTGCTGGACCGGTAGGCGACACCCCTCATGGCGTCATGGCCGGGCGCGGTCCGGCCATCACCCGGAGAGTGCGCAGCCGGCAGGAGATGCCCGGCACGAGGCCGGGCATGACGACGGGAGGAGACGCTGTCAGGGCGCGCCGGTCGCCCGCGCCCGAAACGCGGCCAGCAGCGTCTGCCACCATTCGCCGTGGCGCCGGAGGAAGATCGCGTCGGGGAAGTGGTGGCGGGCGACGTGGTCCTGGGGAACGCTGTCCCAGCCGAGGTGCTCCACCGTCACCCGCGTCTCGTCGCCCAAAGGCTCGAAGCGCACCTCGACCCGGGTGAGCTGGCCCTCGGCGAAACTCTCCTGCCGCCAGGTGAAGGCGAGCCGCGCCCCCGGCTCCCAGGCCGTGATGCGGCCGATCTCGAACACCCGGCCGTCCGCCTTGGTCTCGGTGAAGCGGCCGCCCTCCCCGGGCTCGAAGGCGAGCGTGCCCGGCGCGCCGCGGGTGAAGGCGAACAGGCCGTCCGGCTGCCACCACAGGCCGATCTCGCGGGTGAAGACGTCGAACGCGCGCTCCGGCGAGGCGCGGACCCGCAGCGCCACCAGCACCCGCGAGGTCATGGACCCTGCTCCACATGCGCCTTGAACGCCGCGAGCTGGCGGCTCCACAGCCGCTCGGTCTCCTCCAGCCACTGCCTGAGCTGCGCCATCGGCTCCGGCCTCAGCGTGTAGACCCGCACCCGCGCGTCGAAGGCGGGATGGGAATCCTCGATCAGCCCCCCCTCCTTGAGCGCCCGCAGGTGCCGGCTCATCGCCGGCGGCGGCAGGCCGAGCGCCTGCGCAAGCTCGCCGGCGCGATGGGGGCGGACCCGCAGCAGCTCGACCACCTGCCGCCGGTACGGGTCGGCGAGCGCGGCCAGCGCTCGGTCGAGCGCGAGCGCCGTCAAACCCAGCCCTCGATGCGGAGCCCGCTCGCCTGCTCCGCTTCCTCCCGCGTCACCGCCTTGACGGTCTGGGAGAACACCCAGACGTGGCCTTCCGGGTCTCGCGCCCGGTAGACGCAGTCGCCGTAGAACTGCTCCTCCGGCTCCGACAGGATCTCGGCGCCTGCCCTGCGCGCCCGCGCGCAGTGGGCGTCGATGCCGTCCTCCAGATGCACGTGGACGCACTGGGTGTTCTTCCCGGCGACGGAAGCCGGGCTCGCCACATCGGCGTTCCATTCCGGCCCGACCATGATGGTGCCGTCGCCGACCCGCATCTCGGAATGGCCGAGATTGCCTTCCTGGTCCGTGATCACCATGGCACGCTCGAAGCCGAAGGCCGCTTCCAGCCAGTCGAGCGCCCGGAACGGGTCCTTGTAGAAGATGGCCGGAATCAGGGTCGGCCGTCGGTACGGATTGCCCATCCTCTTCTCCCATTCGTTTCCCCGCCGGCCCGGCGTCGGGGCGGCCGGCCGCCATTCCGCGGCATTGATTTCCTCTGACGCCAATATTTAACAATTTATGTAATCATCTGGTCAAGCCCCCTTTCGGGAGTTGTGCCGCCGGGGCCCGACCCCAACATAATCGCAACACAATGTTGTCGCAGCGTCCTGTATCCTGCAGGCGCACAGAACGTCGGAAGCCGCGGTAGATGCGAGTGAGAGTGCACAACGGCCTGGCGGCCGCGGCCGTCCTGTCTCTTGCCGTGCCGGCGGGGATTCCGGAGGCGCGGGCGGAGGTTGCGGCCAGCGAGGTCCTCACCTGGTGCAGCGGTGCCAGCCAGTCGGGCCAGCTCGGCGCAATCAACGCCTTCCGCTGCGTCAACTATCTCCAGGGCGCCGCCGACATGGTGAGCGCCCTCGCCGGAACCGATCTCGGGGCCTGTCTGGGGGGCGACCAGTCCGCCGGGGCTCAGCTCATGGCGCGTTTCATTCCCGACCTCAAGGCCCGGGCGAACGAGGAGGACGTGGACGCGACTCCGATGGCCCGACACGTCGCCGACTGGCTGGCGACCGCCTGCCGGGTCGAGCTTGCGGTGGCCGGCACGGAGCCGGCGGCGGAGCCCGCCGCGCCCGATCCCGCGGCGGCGGAGGAGATGGCCGCCGCCCTGACCGAGGCGCGGGCCGATGCTGCGGCCTATGCCGCACAGATCCGCGACCTGCAGGCGGCGCTCGAGGTGGCGGTGACCGGCCGGCAGGAGGAGCTGGCCGCCTGCACCGCGCAGGTGGACGAGCTCACCGCCGACCTGGCCGCGGCCGAAGCCGAGGCGGCAGACCGCGGCATGCGGGTGGCCGAGCTTGAGCTGGAGCTGGAGGGCGTCAACGCCGAGGCGATGGCACGCCGGCAGGAGATCGAGGAGGCCGAGCGGCAGGTCGCGGCGCTGACCGCGGACCTGCACGCGGCACTCGCCGACCGGCTCGCGGCGGAGCAGGCGCTGTCCGAGGCGCGGCAGGAGATAGAGACGCTGCAGGCAGCCGTCGCGGAAAACGGATCGACCGGCTCCGGGCGGGTCGAGGCTGCGGAAGAGCGAGCGGCAGCGGCGGAGGCGCGGGTGAGCGAACTCGAAGCCGCGCTGGCGGCGGTGCAGACCGACCTCGCCGAGGCCCTGGCGCTCGCCGACGACCAGGCGACGCGGCTCGCGTCCCTCAGCGCCGACCTCGACGCCTGCCGGGTGAGCGTTGCCAGCGCGGGTCCGGTGATGACGCTGCCGCCGCCGCCGGCCCTGACCCCGGCCCGTGCGGCCGCCCCCACGCCCCCGCCGCCGCCGAACATCGTGACAACGCCGACGCCCGCCACCGCCAGCAGCAGCGACAGCCCCGGCAGCGGCACGGGCACCGGCGTCCCCACCAGCAGCATCACCGTCTCCCGGGCCGAGTCGCCGCGGCCGCTGGACGCCGTCGGCGTCCAGGCGCTGCGCCAGATGCAGCAGGTGACGCTGCGGCAGAACGCGGTCGGGCAGCGCCGGAGCTGGGCCACGCCCGACGGCCGCTACACCGGCTTCGTCGTGGTGCTGCGGGAGGGCTACGACGGCCCCGACTACTGCCGGGAGATCTACTCCGAGGCGCGCGCCGACAGCAGCATCGTGCACCAGAGCACGGAGATCTACTGCCAGACCGGCAATCTCTGGGTCTTCATCCCGCCCGGACGCTGACCCGCCCGGGCCGGCGGGGACGCTCCCCTGTTGTCCGGCCCGGCAAGCTCGGCCACAATGTCCGCCTGTCCCAGGCGCGGCCCGAGCCGCCGCCCCAGCAGCCGCAAGTCCGATCCGGGCACGCCCGATGAAGATCCTCATCGCGATGCTGAAGCACGAGACCAACACCTTCTCGCCGGTGCCGACGGATCTCGCGCGCTTCGCCGACTGGGGGCTCCATTTCGGGGAAGCTGCGGCCCAGGCCTACCGCGGCACCGGAATGCCCATCGCGGCCTACCTCGACCTCGCGGCCGAGGCGGGGGCGGAGGTGGTGACGCCGGTCGCGGCCGAGGCGATGCCGGGCGGGCCGGTGCACGAGGCGGCCTACGAGCGGCTGGCCGGGGCGATTCTCGACGCGCTCGACCCGTCCGTTGACGTCGCGCTGCTCGACCTGCACGGCGCGATGGTGGCCGAGCACGTGGACGACGGCGAGGGCGAGCTGCTGCG
>CALKHQ010000051.1 GCA_937988735.1 uncultured Alphaproteobacteria bacterium | reverse complement strand
GCGCTGGACGAGGAGGGCTATGCCCGGCTGATGGCGCGCCAGCTGCGGGAGGAGGGGCGCCGGGCACGCCGCAGCGGATCGACATGTCGCGCACCGGCGACTACCACGTCTTCGCACCGACCGACGCCGACGGCACCGTGGTGGACGACCACGCGGTGGCGGTGACGCTGAACGCCAACGACGTCAACGTCGTGCGCTGGCTGGCCGACGACGAGAAGGGACTGATCGCCGGCACGGTGGGCGGCGAATGGCTGATCCGGCCGTCTTCGCTGGGCGAGGCGATCACGCCGGCGAACATCCAGGCCAGCCGGTCGACCAACTTCGGCAGCGCCGCCATCGCGCCGGTGCGGATCGGCAAGGCGATCCTCTACGTGCAGCGGGCGCGGCGCCGCCTGCGGGAGCATGCGTTCGTGTTCGAGGACGACGGTTTCCGCTCGCCGGACGTGAGCCTGCTCGCGACCCACCTGCCGCCGCCGGGGATCGTCGAGATGGCGTTCCAGCAGGAGCCGGACAGCCTGGTGTGGCTGGTGCGCGCCGACGGGCGGCTGCTGGGGCTGACCTACGCCCGCGAGCAGGAGGTGGTGGGCTGGCACATCCATGCGCTGGGCGGGTTCTCGGACGCCGGGCGGACGGAGCCGGCGGCGGTGGAGAGCGTCGCCTGCATCCCGGCGCCGGACGGCGGCCGGGACGAGCTGTGGCTGGCGGTGCGGCGCCACATCGACGGGGCGACGGTGCGGACGATCGAGGTGATGGCGGCGCCGCTGGCCGACGACGAGCCGGCGGCCGACGCGTTCTACGTCGATTGCGGCGCGAGCTACCGCGGCGCGCCGGCGACTGCGATCGCCGGGCTTGCGCATCTGGAAGGCGAGACGGTGGCGGTGCTCGCCGACGGCGCCACCCACCCGCCGCGGGTGGTGACGGACGGCGCGATCGCGCTGGAGCGGGCGGCGTCCACGGTGCACGTCGGGCTCGCCTACGCCTCGGTGCTGGAGACGATGAACCTCGAGGCGGGCTCGGCGACCGGCACCGCCCAGGGCAAGACCAAGCGGCTGCACCGCTGCGCCATCCGGCTGCACCGGTCGCTGGGGCTGGCGGCCGGACCGGCGGAGGGCGCGCTGGACCCGGTGGCGCCGACGCAGTTCCGGCTGCCATCGACCCCGATGGGGACGGCGCCGGCGCTGTTCACCGGCGACGCCGACATCGCCTGGCCGGGCGGCTACGAGACTGCCGGCCGGGTCCGGATCGAATGCCGCGACCCGCTGCCGGCGACGGTGGTTGCCGTGATGCCGCAGGTCGTGACCCAGGACCGCTGAGATGGAGGTGGTGCCGATGCGGCCGGACCACCTGGCCGCGCTCGCGCTGCAGCCGGCGCAGGCGGTGCTGGCGCCGCTGCTGGCGGAGGACGGCTATGCCGCAACGCTGATCGCCGCCGGCCCGGCCTTCGCCGGGATGCAGGACGGCACGGTCTGCGGCTGCGCCGGCATCGTGATGCTGTCGGCGGGGCGCGGCCATGCCTGGGCGTTGCTGGGGACGGCGGCGCCGGCGGGCTTCGTCGCCGTGCACCGGGCGGTGGCGGCCTTTCTCGACCGGCAGCGGCTGCGGCGGATCGAGACGGCGGTGGACAGCGACTTCGCCGCCGGCCACCGCTGGGCGCGGATGCTGGGCTTCGAACGCGAGGGCCGGATGCGGGCCTACGGCCTCGACGGCCGCGATGCGGATCTCTACGCGAGGGTGAGGTGAGGACATGGGCGGTGCGGAATTCCTGATCCCGGCGGGCCTCGGCGCGCTGCAGACGGTGCAGCGGGTGGCCGAGATCCGGCGGGAGGCGGCGCGGAGCGAGCAGCAGGCCGGCCTGGCGCAGGCGGCCGCGGCGGCGGAGGCGGAGCAGGCGCGCAGGGAGGCGCGCCGGGCGGCCGGCCGCGGCCGCGCCCGCATCGGCGCCGCCGGGATCACGGTGGAGGGCGCCCCGGTCGAGGTGCTGGCGGAGCTCGCGGCGGAGGGCGAGCGCGACGCACGGGCGATCGAGGCCGAGGGCGCCGCGACCGCCGCCGGCCACCGCTTCCGCGCCCGCCAGGCGCAGGGCCGCGCCGGGCAGGAGCTGCTGTCCGGCACCCGCGACGTCGCCGACGCCCTCGGCCGCGGGCTGCGGTAGGGGGTGTCGTCCCCTCTCTCCCCTTGCCCCCTCTCCAGCAGGGGGAGAGGTGGGGGTTGGCGCGTCGGGGGCTCCCGCAAGGGGAGAGGTGATCGGGGACGTCTTGCTGAACAGGAGGAGGAACGGCATGGGGCCGGATTACGATCTGTCGCTGGCGCGGCTGGATCCGGGGGTGGATCTGGCGGTGCACCGGGAGGCGCTGGCGACGGTGCAGGGGTGGTTCCGGGAGGCGGGGCTGTCGGCGGACGAGGCGCGGCTGCTGGTCGAGCGGTTCAACGCGGCGGTGGACCCGTACACCCGGCCGGCGACGGCGGGCGACCGGCTGGCCCGGGAGGCGGAGGACTATCTGCGGGCGCTGTGGAAGGGCGACTACGCGCGCAGCATGGCGGCGACGGAGGCGGCGATCGCGCGGCTGGGCGGGGCGCCGCTGGAGGACTTCCTGCGCGAGAGCGGGCTGCGCCACGACCCGTTCGTGCTGCGCACCCTGGCTGCGGCTGCGGCGCGCAACGGCTGGCATGGGAACGAAACAGAAACAATCGCCCTGCCGGCGCCGGCAGCAGGGATGGCACCGGCAGCGGCGGCGGAGGAGGCAGCGTCATGACGACGGCGGCGACGGACACGGCGGCCCGGCGCGACGCTGCCTATGCCGAGCTGGTGGCGCTGGAGGCACAGAGGCGGACGCTGGAGACCGCGGCGCAGGGCGGGGATGCGGACGCGCACGCGGCGCTGTCGGCGCTGCGGCCGCGGCTGAGCCGGCAGGCGGTGCTGGCAGCGGACCTGGATGCAGCCTGCGACCTCGCCGCCGCCGGGGACGGCCCGCTGCCCGACACGGCGCTGCGAATCGCGGCGCTCGCGGTGCGGCGGCGGGCGCTGGCGCGCGAGATCGAGGGTCATGTCGAGGCGGTCGTCGCCGCCTGCACCCGGATGGCGGAGGTCGGCGAGGCGTTCGCCGCGCTGGGCCCGGTGCCGCCCGCGGTGACGGCCGAACTCGCCCGTTTCGGCGACCGGCTGTGCTTCTACCTGGACTCGATGCTGGACTTCGTGACCGGCGCGAAGGGCCTCGCCGGCCAGCCCGGCTACCGGCGGCTGTCCGAGGTACTGCTTGACGCGGAGGCGATTTTGAAGTTGTACCGGCGGGCGGCGGAGCCCAGCGGGGGCGGCAGGCTTCGCCCCTGAGGCTCGCCCGCACCGGATCGGAGCTCGGTCGTGCAGGAATTTCTCAAGGAGGTCATCGTCACCTTCGGCGACCTCCTGGCGTCGCTGGGTTTCATCGTCATCGGGCTGCTGGCGCGGCGGCTGTGGCTGGTGATCATCCTGGCGGTGATCTGGGCCTGCATCGCCTATGCGGTGCGGCTGCAGGACCAGCTCGGGGTGCCCTATTCCCAGCTGCCGGACGCGATCGACTGGGCGCGCGTCACCGACGAGATGCCGCTGCACCTCGCCATCGCGGTGGTGATCAGCTTCGCGGCCTGGGCCTGCATGGGGCTGATCATCGGCAGCTTCCGCCCCTCGCCGAAGCGGCGGCGCGCGGCCGCGCCCGAGGTGGCGGAGCCCGGCCGCGGCCGCGAGCGGCGGGAGCCGCTGGTGGGGCCGGCAGCGCCGGTGCATGCCCGCGCCGAGCCGCGGCTCGTCCGCCTGGACGAGGACGACATCCCGCCGCTGCCGCCCGGCCTGCGCCGCGCGCCGGCGCCGGCCCCCGAGGCCCCGCCGCCCCCGCCGCGGCCGGCGGCCAACTTCGACGTGGTGCTGCCGCGCGACCCGCAGGCGGCCGCGGCGGCGCTGCGCCGGCTCTACGGCGAGCAGGAGATCGACCAGATCCTGTCGGAGCTGAAGCCCGGCCCGCGGCCGGGGCGCGAATAGCGCCGGGCTGACGGTCCGACCACGGGGCGCTGCGGGCGCCCCTGCACCGTCATCGCATCCGGAACCCTGCCGGCCTCGAGGGCCCGCGCGGCGCATGGGCGCCTGCGGGCGCCGGGCCGGCGCGACTCGTGACCGGCCGCCGGACGGGCGCGGCCTGTGCCCGCGGCCGCAGCCGGCGCGGCCGGACCAAACCCCTTGCCATCGTGGAGGCTGACATGACCGTCGGGACGACGCCGTCGCGCGTGCGCTATGCCGGCGACGGGACGACCGTGGACTTTCCCGTGCCCTTCCCCTTCATCGCCGCGGGAGACCTCCAGGTGGTGGCGCGGGCGACGGCCGACGGGGCGGAGACGCTGCTGGAGCAGGGCACGGACTACAGCGTGAGCGGCGGCGCCGGCGGGCCGGGCACGGTGCACGCGGCCGCGGCGCCCCCGGCGGCGGTGGAATGGGTGATCCGGCGGGTGACGGCGCGGGCGCAGGAGGTGGACTACACCGCCAACGACCCGTTTCCGGCCGAAACCCACGAGCGCGCGCTCGACCGGCTGACCATGATCGCACAGGAACAGGACGAGGCGCTGGCGCGGGTGGGGGCTCCGACCCCGCCGCTGTTCAAGGCCGAGCGCGGATCCAGCCCGGCGGAGACGGCGAGCTTCTA
>CALKHQ010000050.1 GCA_937988735.1 uncultured Alphaproteobacteria bacterium | reverse complement strand
ACGAGCCGTTCCAGCGCCTCGACCGCGCCGGGGAAGGCGCGCTCGCCGTCGTGCAGCACGCCATACTGGTCCACGAGGAACAGGTCGAAGCGGTCCGCCAGCGCAGCCACGCCGGAGACCGAGGGGATTGCCGCCGTCATCGCGCCCCCGGTCGGGCGGCACCCGATACCCTCAGCACGGGTTGAGCGGCGGATCGCCGGCGAGATGGCGGCGGACTTCTTCCGCCGTCTGCTCGGCGGTGTAGGTCACCGTGCCGACCGATGCGCCGGCGATGTGCGGGGTCAGCGTCACGTTCGGCAGCTTCAGGAGCGGCCAGTCCGCCGGCGGCGGCTCCATGGCGAAGGTGTCCAGCATCGCCCCGGCGAGGTGGTTGCTTGCGAGTGCGTCGTGAAGCGCGTCATAGTCCACCAGCGGCCCGCGCGCGGTGTTGATGAAGATTGCGCCCGGCTTCATCGCGGCGAAGGCGGCGGCGTCGATGAAGCGGGTGGTCTCCGGCGTCACCCGGGCGTGCAGCGTCACCACGTCCGAGCGCGCGAGCAGCTCGGCGCGCTCCACGTGCTCGACGCCTGCCCGTGCGTCCTCGGCGCTCAGCTGGACATAGGGGTCGGCGACCAGGATGCGGCAGCCGAAGGCGCGCAGCAGCCGCACCACCCGGGAGCCGACCGCGCCGTAGCCGACGACGCCGACCGTGAGTTCGCCCAGCTCTCGGCCGGTGCGGTCGGTGCGGTAGAGGTCACCGCGCCACACGCCCGCGCGCAGCGCCTCGTGCCCGGCGCGGATCAGCCGCGTCTCGGCCAGGATGGCGCCGATGGTGAACTCTGCCACCGCGCTCGCGTTGCGGCCCGGCACGTTGACCACGCGGATGCCGCGGGCGCGTGCCGCCGCGGTGTCGACGTTGACCGGTCCGCCGCGCGAAACGGCGACCAGCCGCAGGTTGGGCAGCCGCGCCATCATCCCGTCCGACAGCGGCGACAGGTGGGTGACGAAGATCTCGGCGTCAGCGACGAACGCCACCACCTCGTCGGGGTCGCCCAGATATTCCTTCAGCCCGTCGAGCCCCGGCCGCGCATAGCCGTGCTCCATCGCCACGTCCGGCCACGGCAGCTCCAGCGTGCGGATGCGGTGGCCGGGGCCGCAGGCGGCCTCGATCGCGCTGGCGAAGGCATCGGCCAGCATGAAACGGTCGCCGATGATGGCGATGTGCGCGGCCATCAGGAGGCCGCGCGCGCCTCGGCCAGCCGCTGCCAGACGGGCAGCATCGCCTGCTGCGCCTCGACATAGGCGGGGTAGAGGCGGTCGTAGACGGCGACGAGCGCCGGGTCCGGCGATTCGAGGTCGCCGAGCCAGGGGTTCACCCATTCGCGGACGCAGGCGGCCATGTCGGGGTAGGCGCCCAGGCAAACCGCCGCCATCATCGCGGCGCCGGCGGCCCCGGCTTCCTCGCGGCCCCCGAGCCGGATGCCGGCGCCGAGCGCGGCGCCGATGATCCGCCGCAGCGCGACGCTGCGGGCGGCGCCGCCGGAGATGCGCACCTCCGCCGGTACCGGCCCTATGGCGAGGTAGCAGTTGCGCGCGGCCAGCGCGAGGCCGTCGAACACCGCCCGCACCAGGTCGCGGTAGCGGTGGCCGCTGTCCAGCCCGATGAAGCCGGCGCGCGCGTTCGGGTCCACGAACGGCCCGCGTTCGCCCGCGTCCGAGATGTGCGGCTGGTAGAGGATGCGGCCGGCCGGGGCGGCGAGCACGATCTCGTCGAGCCGCGCCAGCAGGTCGGCGCGGCTGCGGCTGACCCCTTCGGCCGCCAGCACGTCCAGCGCGAGGTCGAGGACCCAGTCGATGTTCAGCGTCGCTGCCATGTTCGACTGCAACTGGGCGTAGCAGCCCGGCACCGGGAACTTCATGGTCCACCCGGTGCTGCCGGGGTTCATCCGCACGTTGTCGGCGCCTTCGACCAGCAGCATGTGCAGCCCGGTCGAGCCGATGATGGTCAGCCCCGTCGATCGCCCGGGGTCGTAGAGCCCCCCGCCGACCGAGGTGCACAGCGCATCGACATAGGCCAGCACCACCGGCGTGCCCGCCGGGAAGCCGATCTCGGCCGCGGCCCGCTCGGCCAGCGGGTCCCAGCGCTCCGTCCCGTCCACGATCTCCGGCAGCAGGTGGCGGCGGTGGGTGAGGCCGAGCAGCCGCAGGACGTCGTCGCTGTAGCTGAGGGTGCGATAGGAGCCGAAGGTGAACAGGCCCTCGGTCGGGTCGGTGGCCCGTCGCCCGGTCATCAGGAAGTAGAGCCAGTCCTTGCAGTGGAACGCGGTCGCCGCCCGGTCCAGCAGCGCCGGCATCTCCTGGTCCATGTAGGCGAGTTGCGCGCCCATCTGGCAGGCGGCGAAGCCGGTGCCGGTGATCAGGAACCGTTCGCGGTCCTGGGGCAGGGCGCGGCGCTGGTCGGCCAGCGCGCCGGCCCGTGCATCCAGCCACAGCCAGCCGGGCGCCACCGGGTTGCCCTCGGCATCGATCAGCCAGGTGCCGTCGCCCTGGCCGGTGACGGCGATGGCGAGGATTCGCTCCCGGATGCCGGGAACCGTCTCGGCGAGGCGGCGCAGCACCTTCGCCGTCGTCGTCCACGTCTCGGCCGGATCCTGCTCGCACCCGCCGTCACCCACGCGGGTGTAGCGGTTGGGTTGGGAGGCGATGGCAAGCTGGGAACCGTCGGCGGCGAAGGCGACCGCCTTGATCACGGAAGTGCCGGCGTCGACGCCAACGATGATGTCCTTCATGCGGCTCGCGCCCTCCCCAGTGCCCCGGCCCGCCGGTCAACGGCGGCAAGATGTGCCCTGCCGCTGCCGGTCACGCAAGTCCCGGGAGGCGCCGATCCGTGTCCGGTGCGCGCATCTGGGGGGCGGTCCGGCCGCACGCGCGCGCCTGCCGGCGGGGCAGGGGAGGCGGACGGCCGGATCGGGAAAGGCGCCCCGGCGGAAGCCAGGGCGCCGGATCGGATCAGAGAGCCCGCAGGTTGCCGGCGGAGACGCGCCCCTTCTTCGGGTCGTGCTCGAGCTCGTAGCTCACCTTCTGGCCTTCGGTCGGCGTGGCCATGCCGGAGCGCTCGACCGCGCTGATGTGCACGAAGACGTCATTGCCGCCCTCGTCCGGCTGGATGAACCCGTAGCCCTTCATCGAGTTGAACCACTTCACTGTTCCAGTCGGCATCTCAATTACTCCTCTTTGAGTGATTGCCGTTTCGGATTGTTTGAGCAACTGATCGCCTGCTCGGCTCCCGAGCCCCCGCGGATGCGGAGCGTTGCCTTGCCCGGGCTTGCCTGCGGTCAGGCTGCCGCCTGAAATCGTCTCCGTTGACCGTTGCGGGCCCTCCGGCTCTTCGGCTGGCCCTGCTGCTCCCTGTGATTGTTGTCCGGCTGGGGTCGGCCCCTGCCGTTCCGGCCTTTTGCGGCCGGGTGATCCTTGCTCGTCCGTTCCACCGGCGGAGTACCGCCGACGACGGACAGCCGCGATCCGGTATGCCGCTCGATCTGGCGCAGCATGCCGGCCTCGCTCGCGTCACAGAAGCTGATCGCCACGCCGGATGCGCCGGCGCGCGCGGTCCGCCCGATGCGGTGGACATAGCTTTCCGCCACGTCGGGCAGGTCGAAGTTGATGACATGGGTGACGTTGCTGACGTCGATCCCGCGGGCAGCGATGTCGGTCGCCACCAGCACGCGGGCGCGCCCCTGCCGGAACCGGTCGAGCGACCGCTGGCGGGCGGCCTGGCTCTTGTTGCCGTGCAGCGCCTCCGCCTCGGTGCCGTCCCTGGCCAGATGCTCGGCGACGCGGTTGGCGCCATGCTTGGTGCGGGTGAACACGATCACCCGGGCCAGCGCTTCGTCCTCGAGGATGCGGTTGAGCAGCGCGCGCTTCTCGTGCCCGGGCACGAAATAGACCTGCTGATCGATCTGCGCCGGCGTCACCGCATCGCGCGAGACCTCGACCCGCACCGGGTCGCGGAGCAGCGCCTCGGCCAGGTGCACGACGTCGTGCGGCATGGTCGCCGAGAACAGGAGCGTGTGCCGCTCGCGCGGCACTGCCGCGGCGATGCGCCGGATGTCGCGGGCGAAGCCCAGGTCGAGCATGCGGTCGGCCTCATCGAGCACGAAATGGCTGACCTGGCCGAGCTTCACCTCGTCGGTGGACATCAGGTCCACGATACGGCCGGGTGTGCCGACCACGATGTCCATGCCGCGCGCGAGCTTCGTCGCCTGCGGCCGGCGGGCGACGCCGCCGACGATGGCGCAGGTGGCAAGCCCGAGCCCCCTGGCCCAGCGATAAAGATTGGCTTCGATCTGCAGCGCGAGCTCACGCGTCGGTGCGAGGATCAGGGCGCGCGTGCAGCGGCGGAAGGCGACCTTGCGCTCCGCGGCCAGCAGTTGCAGTAGCGGCAACCCGAAGGCCGCGGTCTTGCCGGTCCCGGTCTGGGCGATGCCCATGACGTCCTTGCCGGCGAGGATGAGGGGAATCGTGTCGGACTGGATCGGGGTGGGGGTGGTGAGGTTCTGCGCGTCGAGGGCGCGCAACAGGGGCTCGGACAAGCCGAGGTCCCGGAACGAACGATTGGTCAAGCGGAATTGTCCTTATGCGCCGCGGAGCGTCCGGGTTGCGGACGCAGCATCTCGGCGCGTGCGATCGCCTGCCATGCGCGACGATGGGCGGGCGAAGTTGTTGAGAAGGCCTTGCATGGGATTTACTCGGGACGGCAGCACTTTAACTCCAACGGCTACCGTTCGCGCCTTCGCGAGTTAATGAAACCAGCTTGTCTCACATCCGGGGTAATCAGTCAAGAGCCCAGTCGCTGACCCGTCAGTATCGCTCGATCTCGATGGCTGCGGAGGCCGCTCGCGGTTATATTGCCACCAGCGATTTCAACGCGAGCGCCGGCCGTCGCCGGCCCCACGGAGGCGCCATGAAGATCATCATCGGAGCCGACCACCTCGGGCTCCAGCTCAAGAACGCGCTGGCGGACCACCTGCGCGCCGCCGGCTGGGAGGTGGACGACATCGGCGTCCACAGCGAGGATCCGGTGGACTATCCGGACATCGCGGTCGCGGTCGCCGAGAAGATCGCCGCCGGCGCCTACCCGCGCGGCGTCCTCGTCTGCGGCACCGGCGCCGGCATGGCGATCACGGCGAACAAGGTGCCGGGCGTACGGGCGGTCGCGGTCAACGACCCCTACACCGCCGAACGCGCCATCGCCTCCAACAACGCGCAGATCATCACCTTCGGCCAGCGCGTCACCGGCGAGTACGCCGCGAAGATGTACCTCGACATCTGGCTCGCCAACGAATTCCAGGCCGAGCGCTCGGGCAAGAAGGTGGCGAAGATCGACGCCGTCGAGCAGCAGTTCCGCCCCGCCGCGGAATAGCCGTCACGACCCACGGGGGCGAGGCGGCGTACCTGATCGGGCGGAATGGCGCCGCCTGCGGACGCAACCGGCGGGATGGCCCCGCGGCGCGACCGCGGAAACACCATCCGGCCAGGCGCGCTGCTCCTGCGCCGTGGATCGGCGGGTCTGGCCGTGAAGCGTCTGCCGGTATGCGCTACGCCACGTGCGCCGGCTCGTAGGTGAAGGGGCGGTCGTCGAGGATCGAGGCGATGAGCGCGCAGGTCATCGGCAGCTCGGCGGCGTTGAGGGTGCCGGCGCTGATCGCCGCCATCAGTCCCGGCGCCAGCGCGCGGCCGGTGTCCACGCCTTCCACCGTCTC
>CALKHQ010000049.1 GCA_937988735.1 uncultured Alphaproteobacteria bacterium | reverse complement strand
GGTGGAAGCGGCGGCGGAGTGACCGCCGGGGAGACGGGCATGCACGACCAGCTGCGCCGGGAGCGCGACGCCGTCATCACCGCCATGGTGCCCAATGTGCCGTTCGACGGCTGGACCGAGGCCTGCGCCCGGGCGGCCGCCGCGGCGGCCGGGCTGGACGGCGTGGACGTCCGCACCCTGTTTCCCGGCGGGGCCATCGACATGGTCGTGCACTACGCCGACCTCGCCGACCGGAAGATGCTGATGGCGCTCGCCGGGCAGGACCTGCCGGCGATGCGCATCCGCGACCGGATCGCGACCGCCGTACGCATCCGCCTGGAACAGCATGCCGGCGAGCGCGAGACGGTGCGGCGGGCGTTGGCGATCACCGCGCTGCCGCAGCACGCGCCCGCGGCCCTGCGCAGCCTCTACAACACCGTCGACGCCATCTGGCGCGCGGCCGGCGACACCGCCACCGACTTCAGCTTCTACAGCAAGCGCGGCCTCCTCGCCTGGGTCTATGGCGCGACGCTGCTGCACTGGCTGGACGACGACTCCGAGGACCACAGCGAGACCTGGGCGTTCCTCGGCCGTCGGATCGACGGGGTGATGCAGATCCCGAAGCTGAAGAGCCGGTTCCAGCGCGCCTTCTCGGCCATGCCCAACCCGTTGCGCACCGCGCGCGCCTTCCGCCGCGGCGCAGCCGGCTTCCCGGGCCGCCGCTGATGGCCGCCGTCGACGGCTGAGCCGTCCGCCGCGCTGATCGGAAGGAGTTCCCATGCCCGCGCCTGCGTCCGTCCTGGAGCTGATCGGCAACACGCCGATGCTGGAGCTGACCCGGTTCGACACCGGGCCGTGCCGGCTGTTCGTCAAGCTGGAAAACCAGAACCCGGGCGGGTCGATCAAGGACCGGATCGCGCTCGCGATGATCAACGCGGCCGAACGCGAGGGCCGGATCAGGCCCGGCGACATGCTGGTCGAGGCCACCGCCGGCAACACCGGCCTCGGGCTCGCGCTGGTGGCATCCCAGAAGGGCTACCGGCTCACCATCGTGATGCCGGACAAGATGTCCCAGGAGAAGATCTTCCACCTCAAGGCGCTGGGCGCCGAGGTGATCAGCACCCGATCAGACGTCGAGCGCGGGCACCCGGCCTACTACCAGGACATGGCCGAGCGTCTGGCGCGCGAGACCGGCGCCTTCTGGATCAACCAGTTCGCCAACCCGGCCAACCCGCTCGCCCACGAGACCACCACCGGGCCGGAAATCTGGGAGCAGATGGACCACCAGGTGGATGCGGTGGTCTGCGGCGTCGGCTCCGGCGGCACGCTCACCGGGCTGGGCCGCTTCTTCGCCCGGGTGGCGCCGGAAGTGGAGATGATCGTCGCCGACCCGCGCGGCTCGATCATCGCCGACATGATCAACCACGGGCGCGCGACGGGCCCGGTCGGGAGCTGGGTCGTCGAGGGGATCGGCGAGGATTTCGTGCCGCCGAACTGCGACCTGTCGCTCGCCTCCCGCGGCATCACCGTCGGCGACGCCGAAGCGCTGGAGGTCGCCCGCGCCCTGCTGCGCGAGGAAGGCATCCTCGCCGGCTCGTCCTCGGGCACGCTGGTCGCCGCCGCCCTCCACTACTGCCGGGGGCAGCAGGAGCCGAAGCGGGTGGTCACCTTCATCTGCGACAGCGGCAACAAGTACCTGAACAAGCAGTTCAACGACTACTGGATGGCCGACCAGGGCTTCCTGGTCCGGGAGCGGCACGGCGACCTGCGCGACATCATCGCCCGCCCGGTCAGCGACGGCGGCATCGTCTCGGTCGGCCCGAAGGACAGCCTGCTCACCGCCTACAGCCGGATGCGCCGCGCCGACGTCTCGCAGGTGCCGGTGCTCGATGACCGCGGCCGGCTGGTCGGCATCCTCGACGAGAGCGACCTGCTGGCCGCCGCCTACGCCGACCGCGGCGCGTTCCACGCCACCGTGGACACCGCCATGACCAGCCGGCTGAAGACGCTGCCGCCCTCCGCCCCGATCGACGCGCTGCTGCCGATCTTCCGCGACGGCGAGGTGGCGGTGATCCAGGAGGGCGACACCTTCTACGGCCTCATCACCCGCATCGACCTCATCAACCACCTGCGCCGGTCGATGGAGAACTGACCGCGATGGGCCGGGGCCACGGGCACGCGCATGGACACGCCCACGCCCACGGGCCCGGCCATGCGCACCGGCACGAGCACGGCCACCAGCATGGCGCCCGTGGCGACAACGAGCGACGGCTTGCGATCGGCATCGCGCTGACCGCCGCGTTCATGACGGTCGAGGCGGTCGGCGGGTGGCTGGTCGGCTCGCTGGCGCTGATCGCCGACGCCGGGCACATGCTGTCGGATGTTGCCGCCATGGCGCTGAGCTGGGCCGCCTTCCGCATGTCGCGCCGCGCGCCGAGCCCGCGCCACAGCTTCGGCTACCACCGGCTGCAGGTGCTGGCGGCGCTGGCGAACGGGCTGGGGCTGCTGGCGCTGGCCGCCTGGATCGGCTTCGAGGCGATCGCCCGGTTCGACAGCCCGGTCGCGGTAATGTCCGGGCCGATGCTGGCCATCGCCGCCGCCGGCCTTGCCGTCAACCTGCTGGTGTTCCGCCTGCTCCATGGCGGCGACCGCGACAACCTCAACATGCAGGGCGCTGCGATGCACGTGCTCGGCGACCTGCTGGGGTCGGTCGCCGCCATCGTCGCCGCGCTGGTGATCATGGCGACCGGCTGGACCCAGGCCGACCCGGTGCTGTCGATCGCGGTGGTGCTGCTGATCCTGCGCTCCGCCTTCATCCTGCTGCGGCGGTCCACCCACATCCTGATGGAGGGAACGCCGGAGTCGGTGGACCCGGCGGAGGTGCGCCGCCGGCTGGCGGCCGAGGTGAGCGGCGTCCGCGACATCCACCACGTCCACGTCTGGTCGCTGTCCAGCGACCGCGCGATGATGACGCTGCACGCCGTGGTGGCCCCGCAGGCGGATATCGACGCCATCCGCGCCCGCATCAGCGACGCCGTCGCCCGCCTGTTCGGCGTCGCCCATGTCACCGTCCAGCTCGAACACCGCCACTGCGGCGACTCGGCCTGATCCCGGCTTGGACCCGCTGTCCGATGGTGCGACAGGGGCGGCCGCTGAACGGCCGCCCCTGTCGCGCTACTCGCGCACCGGCTCGCCGGGACGCGGGACCATCTTGCGGTACAGGTGCCAGGTGGAGTGGCCGAGAACAGGCAGCACGAGGATGAGGCCGATCAGCGCCGGGATCGAGCCCAGCACCAGGGCGGCGGCGACCACGAAGCCCCACACCGCCATCGGCTTCAGGTTCAGCATCGTCGCCTTCACCGAGGTCTTCACCGCGACCGTCACGCCGACGTCGCGATCAAGCATCAGGGGGAAGGAAACGACCGAGATCGCCAGCGCGGCGACGGCAAACAGGAAGCCGACGCCGATGCCGACGATGATCATGGCCCAGCCCGCACCGGTGGTGAACACGTCGGTGACGAACGACCAGATCGAGGCCGGGGACTCGGGTCCCATCGTCAACAGGAAGATCACGTAGGCCGCCGCCAGCCAGACGACGAACAGGCCGGCGAGGATGAGGCTCAGCACCACGATCGACGGGAAGGCGGGGTTGTGGACGACCCCGAAGGCGTTCGACCAGCTGATCTCCTGCCCCGCCTCGTGACGGCGGCTGATCTCGTAGAGCCCGACCGCCGCCACCGGCCCGACCAGCGCGAAGCCGGACACCAGCGGGAACACCAGCGGCAGGGTGTCGTTGCCGGCGGCGAGCAGCGCCAGCACAATGCCCACGACCGGGTAGAGCGCGCAGAGGAAGAACACGTCGCTCCGCGAGGTGCCGAGGTCGGACAGCCCCTTGCGGACCGCGTCCCAGAGATCGGCGACCTCGATGCGGGCGACCGCGGGCATGACGCCCGCCCCCTCGTGGTGGCTAAGCCCGTAGCCCGCACGCTCCAGCGCGTGGGTGCCGGCCCTCAGCTCGTCCAGGCTCCATTCGATCGGATTCCGGATGTGATGCTCGGTGGCCATGCTTGCCCTCTCCCGAACTGTGGGTTCGAGGGGCCGTGGGCCACCCGTGGCGTGCAGCCGATAACGGCGGTTGCTGGTCAAGAGCGACCCGCGACCCGCGACAACTTGAAGCATATATTGGTTCCTGCCCAAGGTCGCGGCAAATCTTCAGCCCGCAATGCCGCAGTGTGCCACGGGTTCCCGGCGCGTCGGAACTCCTTGCGGAGCAAGGCTTCCCGCGGCTTCCGGGGTGGAAGCCGCCCTTCTACCCCCTTGACCCCCGCCGAAACCACAGGCAGCGTTTGCCTATTGGCCGTGCTGCGCCTGCGGGCGCGCCGGCCGATGGCCAGATCCTTTCCGGCCATGGAGCCGGGCGGATCGGGTCGAGCCGACGTGCGTTGCGGACCGCTTGGCCGGATCGCGAACACAGGCAGTATTCGGACCGAGGATTCGGCCACCCGGCGTGCCGCCCGTTGCGGAGGTATGCCATGGTGCACCGACCGGCGATCGCCGATCTCCGGGGGAGGCTTGCGGACGCCACGCTCCCCGCCTCCCGGACGCCGGATGCGCGTCCCTCTCCGGCGACTTCCCACCCCATGCCCAGGCCGGCGACCACCCGGCGACGCCTTTGCCGCGGTGCCCGCGCCTGCGCCAGCTCGGCGAGGTGAGCCGTGCGGAACGGCGGCAGATGGGTGGTCGGCGGCTGCATGGCCGCCCTGTGCCTGATCGGGCTCTCCATCGCGGCGGTCGGGCAGGAACGGACGCTCTACTGGACCGGGCTGATCCTGTTCGCGATCGGCGTCATCACCATCTTCGGGCTGATCCGCGGCGCCTATGACGAGGCCGAGGGCCGCCCGCGGCGGCGCCGCCAGGTCGTACCGGCGCTCATGCTCGCGGTCGCGCTCGGCACGGTCGTGTTCCACCTGGCGAGCCCCTGGTGGTGGGGGCCGATCGCCTCCAACTGGGAATACATCGACTTCACGATCAGCCTGACCTTCTGGATCACCGGCCTGGTATTCCTCGCGGTGGTCGTGTTCATGGCCTGGTGCGCCCACCGCTTCCGTCACCGCCCCGGCAACACGGCGCACTACGAGCCGGAGAGCAGGCGGCTGGAGTGGGGCCTGACCCTCGCCACCGCCTTCGGCGTCGCCGCGCTGCTCACCCCCGGCCTGTTCGTCTGGGACGAGTTCATCACCCCGCCCGAGGACTCGCAGCAGGTCGAGGCGATCGGCCAGCAGTGGTACTGGAGCTTCCGGCTGCCGGGCGAGGACGGCGTGCTCGGCACCACCTCCACCCGGCTTGTCAGCGTGGACAACCCGCTGGGCATCAACCCGGACGATCCCAACGGCCAGGACGACGTCGTCGTCCAGTCGGGCGCGCTGCACCTGCCGGTGAACCGCCCGGTGACGGTGCTGCTGCGTTCGCAGGACGTTCTCCACAACTTCTACGTGCCGGAGTTCCGGGCGAAGATGGACCTGGTGCCGGGCATGGTCACCCAGCTGTGGTTCACGCCGACGCGGACCGGCTCCTTCCAGATCCTGTGCGCGGAATACTGCGGCGTGCAGCACGCCAACATGCGCGGCCAGGTCGAGATCGTGGAGGAAGCGGAGTTCGCGGCGTGGCTCGGCGCGCAGCCCACCTTCGCCACCATGTACGCCGCGGCAGGCCGCGACCGGCCGACGGCCGTCGCGAGCAGCGACGGCAGCCTGGCGGAATGACAGTCGGGAGACGACGCAGAGGGAGTGCCCGATGGTCGATGTGACGAGTGACAGGGCGATCGCAGACGTCGGCGACGCCGCGCCCCCGGCCGAAGTTCCGGAAGTCGACCTCTATCACGCGAAAAGCTGGATCACGAAATACGTCTTCTGCCAGGACGCGAAGGTGATCGCGATCCAGTACGGCGGCACCGCGGTCGCGATCGGCCTCGTCGCGCTGGTCCTGTCCTGGCTGATGCGGCTGCAGCTCGGCTTCCCGGAGAGCCTGTCGCTGATCGACGCCGAGCAGTACTACCAGGCGATCACCATGCACGGGATGATCATGGTGATCTACCTGCTGACCGCGCTCTTCCTCGGCGGCTTCGGAAACTACCTGATCCCGCTGATGGTCGGCGCGCGGGACATGGTGTTCCCCTACGTCAACATGCTCAGCTACTGGGTCTACCTGCTGGCGGTGCTGATCCTGGTGGCAAGCTTCTTCGTACCCGGCGGCCCGACCGGGGCCGGGTGGACGCTCTATCCGCCGCAGGCGATCCTGTCCGGCACGCCCGGCCGCGACTGGGGCATCATCCTGATGCTGGTGTCGCTGATCGTCTTCATCATCGGCTTCACCATGGGCGGCCTGAACTACGTCGTCACCGTGCTGCAGGCCCGCACCCGCGGCATGACGCTGATGCGGATGCCGCTTACCGTCTGGGGCATCTTCACCGCCTCGGTGCTGGCGCTGCTCGCCTTCCCGGCGCTGTTCGTCGGCTGCGTCATGCTGCTGTTCGACCGCCTGCTCGGCACCAGCTTCTTCATGCCGGCGATCGCCGAGTTCGGCCAGCAGCTCGACCATGACGGCGGCAGCCCGATCCTGTTCCAGCACCTGTTCTGGTTCTTCGGCCACCCGGAGGTCTACATCGTCGCGCTGCCGGCCTTTGGAATCGTGTCCGACCTCATCGCCACCCACGCCCGGCGCAACATCTTCGGCTACCGGATGATGGTGTGGGCGATCATCATCATCGGGGGCCTCAGCTTCATCGTCTGGGCCCACCACATGTACGTCAGCGGCATGAACCCCTATTTCGGGTTCTTCTTCGCCGTCACCACGCTGATCATTGCCGTCCCCACCGCGCTCAAGGTCTACAACTGGGTGCTCACCCTGTGGCGCGGCGACATTCACTTCACGGTGCCGATGCTGTTCGCGCTCGGCTTCATCGTCACCTTCGTCAACGGCGGCATCACCGGGCTGTTCCTCGGCAACGCCGTGGTCGACGTGCCGCTCAGCGACACCATGTTCGTCGTCGCCCATTTCCACATGGTGATGGGGGTGGCGCCGATCCTGGTGATCTTCGGCGCCATCTACCACTGGTACCCCAAGATGACCGGCCGGATGCTGCACGAGGGCATGGGCCGGTTCCATTTCTGGGTCACGTTCGTCGGGGCCTACGCGATCTTCCTGCCGCTCCACTACCTCGGGCTGATGGGCGTGCCGCGCCGCTATCACGAGCTCGGCAACATGCCGTTCATCCCGGAATCGGCACACACGCTGAACGAGATCGTCACCGTGATCGCGCTGATCGTCGGCTTCGCCCAGCTGCTGTTCCTGTTCAACCTGGGCTGGAGCCTGCGGTACGGGAAGCCGGCCGGTCCCAACCCCTGGCGCGCGACGACGCTGGAATGGCAGACGCCGGAGACGCCGCCGGGGCACGGCAACTTCGGCCGGGAGCTGCCGGTCGTCTACCGCTGGGCCTACGACTACAACGTCCCCGGCGCGGCGCAGGACTTCCTGCCGCAGAACATGCCGCCCAGCCGGGCCGGCGTGCAGACGCACGTCTAGCGGCGGGAGCGGGCCGATGGGCATCTGGCAGCAGCTCACCGAGAAGCCCTGGGAGCCGCGGGGCCACGAGCTCACCATCGACGCCCGGCGCAGCTTCGCCATGCCTGCGGCCCGAGTCGGGCTCATCGTGTTCCTTGCGGTCGCGACCGTCCTGTTCCTGCTGCTGATCGTCGCCTACGCCGACCGGATGGTGTTCGAGGACTGGCGGCCGACGCCGCAGCAGTGGCTGCTGTGGCTGAACACCGCCCTCCTCGTGGTGAGCAGCGCGGCGCTGGAATGGGCGTCGATCGGCGCCAGGCGGGGGCGGCGCGACGACATGCGGCTGGGCCTGCTCGCCGGCGG
>CALKHQ010000048.1 GCA_937988735.1 uncultured Alphaproteobacteria bacterium | reverse complement strand
CCGCCACCCGCTCCGCCGGCACCGCCGCCGGGTCGAAGACGGCGGCGTCGATGCCGCGCGGGATGATCCGCACCCGCTCCGCCGGGCAGTCGTAGTGGGCCGCGATGTGCCCGGCGATGAAGTCCGAGATGGCGATGACGCGGTCGCCGCGGGTCATCACGCTGTTGTACCAGCGCTTGATCCGCCCGCGGAAGTTGTAGGTGCCGTGGAAGGTGGTGACGAACGGCAGGTTCGCACGCCGCGCCGCGATCAGCGCCGACCATGCCGGCGCCCGGCTGCGGGCGTGGATGACGGCGGCGCCCGTCGCCGCGGCGGCGCAGGCGATGCGTCCGGCGTTCCTCAGCATCACCGCCGGGTTCTTGGACGCGACCGGCGCCTTCAGGTGGCGCAGGCCGTCGGCCACCAGCGCGTCGGCCATCGGCCCGCCGGCGGACATCACCACCGCGTTCAGCCCCGCCGCCTCGATCGCGCGCGCCATGTCGCTGGCGCCGCGCTCGACCCCGCCGGTCACGAGGCTCGGCAGCACCTGGAGCACCGTCGGCACGCCCGGCCGCAGCGCCGGCCCGGCGCCCTCCATCGCCGGATCGCCCAGCGCCGCGATCGCCGCGCGGAAGTCCGTCACCGTCGGCGCCCCATGCCGGCGTTGCGGCGCGGGGCGCGCCGTGGCAATCCAGCGGTCCGCGACAGCAGGAGGACCACCCGTGCCCGAGGCCGAGAGCTCACCGCTGCAGTTCCTCGCCCGCCCCGACGGGCTGCGCATCGCCGTCCGCCACCGGCCGGGCGACCCGGCGCGGCCGGGGATGATGGTGCTGCACGGCTTCCGCTCCGACATGACCGGCGAAAAGGCGCAGCACGTCGCCCGCTGGTGCGCCGAGGCCGGCCTCGCCTGCACCCGGCTCGACTACACCGGCCACGGCGCCTCCGACGGCGCGTTCGAGGACGGAACGGTCGGCGCATGGGCCAATGACGCGCTGCTGGTGCTGGACCGGGTGACGCAGGGCCCGCAGCTCCTGGTCGGGTCCAGCATGGGCGGCTGGATCATGCTGCTGCTGGCGCTGCAGCGGCCGGAGCGGGTGCGCGGCCTGGTCGGCATCGCCGCCGCACCGGATTTCACCGAGGACCTGCTGTGGGCGTCGGCGACCGAGGCACAGCGTGCGGAACTGATGGCCGCGGGCCGGATCATGGTGCCGTCGGCCTACAGCGACGAGCCGAGCGTCTTCACCCGCGCCCTGATCGAGGACGGACGCGACCATCTGGTGCTGCGCCGGCCGATCCCGTTCCACGGCCCGGTGCGCCTGCTGCACGGCCAGCGCGACCCGGACGTGCCATGGCAGACGGCGCTGCGGCTCGCCGAACACATCGCCGGCGACGACGTCCGCGTGCTGCTGGTCAAGGACGGCGACCACCGCCTCTCCCGCCCCTCCGATCTGGCCCTGCTCACCGCGGTGCTGCAGGAACTGGCGGGCTGACCGCCCGCCCCGTCGCGACGCCCTCACGCCGGCCGCGGTCACGCCGTGCCGTACCGCGCCTTCAGCACCGCGAGCATGGCGCGCGGACCCTGCAGCTCGCCCCCCTTGGGGCGGCCGGGGGCGTCGCTGGTGTTCCACGCCATCAGGTCCACATGCGCCCATGGCACGGCGGGCCTCACGAACTTCTCCAGGAACAGCGCGGCGGTGATGGCGCCGGCATAGGGGCCGTCGCTCACGTTGCTGGTGTCGGCGATCTTCGTGTCCAGCAGCCTGCGATAGGGCGCGTAGAGCGGCATCCGCCACAGCGGGTCGTACTCCGACGCCGCGGCCGCCAGCAGCTCCGCGGCCAGGGCATCGTCGTTGCAGAACAGCGCCGGCAGCTCCGTCCCCAGCGCCACCCGGGCGGCGCCGGTCAGCGTCGCCATGTCGATCAGCAGTTCCGGCTGCTCCTCGCTGGCGAAGGCGAGCGCGTCACACAGGATCAGCCGGCCCTCGGCGTCGGTGTTCCCCACCTCCACCGTGATCCCGGCGCGGGTGCGGATGATGTCGAGCGGGCGGAAGGCGTTGCCGGCGACGCTGTTCTCCACCGCCGGGATCAGCAGCCGCAGCCGGACCCGGAGCTTCGCCTCCATCACCATCCGGGCCAGCGCCAGCATGTTGGCGGCGCCGCCCATGTCCTTCTTCATCGTCAGCATCGCCGACGACGGCTTGATGTCGAGCCCGCCGCTGTCGAAGCACACGCCCTTGCCGACCAGCGTGACCTTCGGATGCGCCTCGTCGCCCCAGCGCAGGTCGATCAGCCGTGGCGCATCGTCGGAGGCGCGGCCCACCGCGTGGATGGTCGGGAAGTTCTCCTTCAGCAGGTCGTCGCCGGCGATGACCCGGATCGCCGCGTCCTGCTCGTCGGCCAGCGCCTCGGCCGCGGCGGCAAGCTCCGAAGGGCCCATGTCCTCCGCCGGCGTGTTGATCAGGTCGCGCGCCCACATCGTCGCGCGGGCGATGCTCGCAACCGCCGCCCGGTCGGCCGCCTCCGGCCACAGCAGCACCGCCGGCTGGCGCTTGCGCGGCACATAGCGCACGAAGGCATAGGCGCCGAGCGCCCAGCCCAGCGCCAGCCGCCCCGCCGCCTCGGCCTCCATGGCGTGGGCCAGCCGGTAGCGGCCCGGCGGCAGCCCGGTCGGCGCCGCCCCGAAGGCGCGAAGCGGCCGGTCGCCCTCCGCCCCTGCCGGGTCGCCGATCACCGCTATCGCCCCCTCGCCGTCGCCGGTCGGGGCAAGGGCGATGTCGCCCGGGCGGGCGACAAAGCCGATCCGTTTCAGCCAGCGGCCCACGGGCTCGGGCTGCGCGCGCGTCCATTCCTCCAGCCCTGCGGCCGGGACGACATGCAGCGGGGTCGCCGGCTCCGAATCCGCTTCGGCCAGTCCGGCCGGCAGTTCATCTGTCAATCAAACTCTCCCATCGTCGTCCCGCGCGCCAGGCGGTAACATGCACGATCGCCGCGCGGCCGCAACCTTCGGAAGCTCCGGCAGCGCCCGCTGGCCCTATCGACCACTGCGCCGCGGAGGCGGTATTGAGCGTGTTTCACATCGTCATCGGCAACAAGAACTACTCCTCCTGGTCCCTGCGCGCCTGGCTCGCGCTGCGCCACGTCGGGCAGCCATTCGAGGAGACGGTCGTCCCGCTGGACCAGGACGACACCCGGCAGGAGATCCTGCGCTACACCCCGTCCGGCAAGGTGCCGGCGCTGATCCACGAGGGGCGCGCGATCTGGGATTCGCTCGCGATCTGCGAGTATCTGGCGGAGCTGTTCCCCGAGGCGCGGATGTGGCCGGAGGACCGGCTGGCCCGCGCCCACGCCCGCTCCATCTCCGCCGAGATGCACGCCGGCTTCGCCGACCTGCGCAAGACGCTGCCGATGAACATCCGGCGCAAGCCCAGCGCCTTCCCCATCGGCGACAGCGTCCGGCTGGAGATCCAGCGCATCTGCGCGATCTGGCGCGACTGCCGCAAGACCTACGGCGACCAGGAAGGCGACGAAGGCTTCCTGTTCGGCCATTACACCATCGCCGACATGATGTTCGCGCCCGTGGTCTGGCGCTTCTACAGCTACGCCATCGACATGCCGGAGATGGCGGCGGCCTACGCCGCGCACATGCGCGAGCAGCCGGCGATGAAGGAATGGGCCAAGGACGCCCACGACGAGCCGTGGGTCATCGAGAAGGACGAGAAGTAGCGTTCCTGCGCCCGGGCCCGAAGGCGGGCGCAATCACCTGAATCGGCCGGGCGTCAGCGCGCGCCCCTGTCCGGGGGAGGCGAAGGCGCGCCGGCCTCAGCAGCGCTCGAACTCCAGCAGCGAGGCCCCGTCCAGCCGGATGCGGATGGTGTCGTCGTCGAGGTGGAGGGTGAGCCGGCCGCTGTGGAAGGCGAGGTAGTGGGGGTGGAGCTCCATCACGTCCCCGTTGCCCCGGTGCCAGGTGATCCCGTCGTTCCACCGGTCGCGCAGGATGATCGCCTGGTCGGGCCCCGGCGGGCCGAGGCGGTAGCGCTGGATGTCGCCCGTCTCCCCGTCGTAGGTGAGGACGGCGTCCGGAACCAGCGCTGCCAGCGCCGTCACGTCCGGCAGGAACGCCGGCCGGTCGTCGCCGAGGGTCATGGTGAAGCCGTCGGTCGCGCAGTCGCCGCCCCTGGGCACCCATTCGCCGGAGACCTCCTGCGCCACGCTGGCGAGATTGGCCTCGATCGCCCGCGCCAGGTCCTCCACCGTCCACACCGCGGGTTCGGTCAGGCTGGCGCAGCCGGCAAGCGGCAGCAGCAGCCCGGTGATCGCCGCGCGCCGGATCATCGCGCCGCTCCCTGGACGGAAGGACGCGGACGGCAGGACGGGAAGGGCTGCTGCAGATACCCGATCGCCGTGCCTGTCATCGGGTCCGCGGGGCCCCGATCAGCCGTCGATCAGCTCGACGAAGCGCCGGAACAGGTAGTGGCTGTCGTGCGGGCCGGGGCTCGCCTCGGGATGGTACTGCACCGCGAAGAACGGGCGGTCCTTCAGACGGAAGCCCTCGATCGAACCGTCGAACAGCGAGATGTGCGTCACCTCCGCCTCCGGCGGCAGGCTTTCCGGCACCACCACGAAGCCGTGGTTCTGGCTGGTGATCTCGACCACCCCGGTCGCCAGGTCCTTCACCGGGTGGTTCGCGCCGCGGTGGCCGATCGGCATCTTGCAGGTGCGGCCGCCGACGCTGAGCGCCATGAGCTGGTGCCCGAGGCAGATGCCGAACATCGGCTTGCCGGTGGCCATCAGCTCGCGGATCACCGGCACCGCATGGACGCCGGTTGCCGCCGGGTCGCCCGGGCCGTTGGAAAGGAAGATGCCGTCCGGCCGGTGGCTCATCACCTCCTCGGCCGTCGCCGTCGCGGGCACCACCGTCACCGCGCAGCCGAGGTCGGCAAGGCAGCGCAGGATGTTGTGCTTGGCGCCGAAGTCGATGGCGACCACATGCCGCTTCGGCTCGGCCAGCCTGCCGTAGCCCTGCCCCCAGGCCCAGAGCGACTGGTCCCAGCGATAGGTCTGGGTGCAGCTCGCCTCACGGGCGAGGTCCATGCCCTCCAGCCCGGGCCAGGCCGTGGCCTCCGCCCGCAGCGCGTCGAGGTCGAAGCGGCCGTGCGGATCGTGGGCCACGACGCCGTTCACCGCACCGCTGTCGCGCAGCCGCCGGGTCAGCGCCCGGGTGTCCACTCCGGTGATGCCGACGAGGTCGCGCGCCTTCAGCCAGTCGTCGAGGTGGCGCGTCGCCCGGTAGTTCGACGGCTCGGTGATGCTCATCCGGAGGATGCAGCCGCGCGCCGCCGGGGCGTTCGCCGACTCCACGTCCTCCGCATTGGCGCCGACGTTGCCGATGTGCGGGAAGGTGAAGGTGACGATCTGCCCGGCGTAGCTGGGATCGGTCAGGATCTCCTGATAGCCCGTCATCGAGGTGTTGAAGCAGATCTCGCCCACCGCCGAGCCCGCCGCGCCGATCCCCCGGCCCCAGATGACCGTGCCGTCGGCGAGCACCAGCACCGCTGTCGCACCGGGCGGCGGCGTGTCGCTCTGGCTCCTGGTTTCGCTTGCAATGAGGGTCATCGGCGTCCTGTCTCTGGCGGCTGTGCTTCTAGACCGCGCGCCCCGGGGATGCAACCCGCAGCCTCCGGATGCCGCGCCGGCACCGCCTCAGATTGGCCCGTCGCGGGCGGATGGAAAGACCCTTGCTCCCCTCCTCCGGTGCGCCATTTCAACCTCCCGCAGGGCCGGTCATCCGGGGCGATCCGGCCCGCGCGTGCCCCGGGATTTCGGCGCGCTACATTGTTCATTAAGTCCAAGAGGTTAATGCATCGGTCGCCGATGTCGACATCGGGCCGCGAGTCCGTGTAGCGTTCGCGGCCGCAAGGGGGACGGAGTTTTCATGCTGCGGGAACGGATAGGCGAGGCGCTGAAGGCGGCGTTGGCTGCGGGCGACGACCGTGCCGTCGCCACCCTGCGGCTGATCCAGACCGCGATCGCCGACCGCGATGCCTCCGCGCGTGCCCGGGGCCGCCCGGAGGGGCTGCTCGAGGACGACATCATCGCAATGCTGAACACGATGATCGCCCAGCGCCGGGAGAGCATCGAGCTGTACGAGCGGGGCGGCCGGCTGGAGCTGGCGGAGCAGGAGCGGGAGGAGATCGCGGTCATCAGCCGCTTCCTGCCCGAGCAGCTCGACGACCAGGAACTGGGCGGGGTGATCGACGCCCTGGTCGGCGAGCTCGGCGCGAAGGGCCCGAAGGACATGGGCCGCGTGATGACCGTGATGCAGGAGCGCTATCACGGCCGGATCGATCCACGAAAGGCGTGCGGCCTGCTGCGCGAGCGGCTAGCCTGATCCACCCGCCGGCGGGCGTCGCCGGCAATTCCGGGCACGAACCTGCGATGGCGACCTTCTCGGCCGATTTCCTGCAGGAGCTGCGCGACCGCCTGCGCCTCAGCGACTATGTGGCGCGGCGCGTCCAGCTCCGCCGGAACGGCGACGAGGCGACGGGCCTGTGCCCGTTCCACAGCGAGAAGACGCCTTCCTTCACCGTCAGCGACAGCAAGGCCTTCTACCACTGCTTCGGCTGCGGCGCCCACGGCAGCGTCATCGACTGGGTGATGGAGACGGAGGGGCTGAGCTTCCCCGACGCGGTGCGCCGCCTTGCCGCCGACGCCGGCCTTGCGCTCCCTGCCCAGACCGCCGAGGACCGGGCCGCCACCGCACGCCGGCAGACGCTGCACGACATCCTGGAGGCGGCCTGCGCCTGGTTCCAGCAGGCGCTGGCCGGGCCGGAGGGCGCCGCAGCCCGCGCCTATCTCGCCGGCCGCGGGCTCGACGAGGCGACGATCCGCACCTTCCGCCTCGGCTATGCCCCGGACCAGCGCGGTCGGCTCAGGGCGGCGCTGCAGCAGAAGGGGGCGACCGACGACCAGCTCGTCGCCACCGGCCTGATGAAGCGCCCGGCCGACGGCGGCCCGCTGCGCGACTACTTCTTCGACCGGATCATGTTCCCGATCGCCGACGACCGCGGCCGGATCGTCGGCTTCGGCGGCCGCACGATGGGCGACTCCCCGGCCAAGTACCTGAACTCGCCGGACACCGAGATATTCCACAAGGGCGCACTGCTCTACAACCTGCACGCCGCCCGCCCGGCCGCGCGGGCCGCCGGCGCCATCATCGCGGTCGAAGGCTACATGGACGTGATCGCCCTCCACCGCGCCGGGCTCCGCCATGCCGTCGCGCCGCTGGGCACGGCGCGGACCGAGCGCCAGCTCGAGCTGCTGTGGCGCGCGGCCGACGAGCCGGTGCTCTGCTTCGACGGCGACGCCGCCGGCACCCGCGCCGCCGCCCGCGCGGCCGACCGGGCGCTGCCGCTGCTCAAGCCGGGCAAGTCGCTGCGCTTCGTCAGCCTGCCGCCGGGCGCGGACCCGGACAGCCTGCTGCGCACCGCCGGCGCCACCGGGCTTGCGCGCGCGATCGGGGAGACCCGGCCGCTGATCGACCTGGTGTGGGAGAGCGCCCGCGCCGCGCGGCGGCTCGACACGCCGGAGCAGCGCGCGGCGCTGGAGGCCGACCTCCGCCGCCAGGCGGCGCGCATCGCCGACCCCACCGTCCGCCAGCACTACAACCTGATGCTGCGCGACCGGCTGCGCAGCATGCTGCGCCCGGGGTGGACCCGGCCCGAGCGCCGGCGCCGCCCGGCGGAGCCGGTGACGGTCCCGGTGCGGTCGCGGCGGGCGCTGCTCGAGTCCCTGCGCAAGACAGACGACCCGATCGTCATCCTGCTCGCGATCGCGGTGAACCACCCGGAAATCGTGGACCGGATCTACGAGCCGCTGTCGGCGCTGGTCATCGCCGACCCGGACCTCGCACGTCTGCGCGACGCGGTGGTCGCCTGGCATGCCGAGCACCCGGACGCCGCCGCGGCGCTGCGCGCGGCAAACCCCGAGTCGGGGATTGACACGGCGGCAATGTATCGCCACTTACGTGCGCACGGGCTCGGCCAGGTGCTCGATTGGCTGATGACCGACCGCATCTACGTGCACGCCAAGTCTGCTGCGCCTCAGGCGTCGGCGGATGAAGCGTTGCGTGGATGGTCGTGGTATTTTCATGGCCTGATGGCTTCGGAGGTTCGTTTGGACAAGGAGCGGGCGAAAGCCGACTTCCTGACGGACCCCGACCGTGCTCACCGTCGCATCGCGGAACTCGCGGAGCAGGAGCGACAGGCGCAGGCGCTGAGCGACAGCGCGCTTCAGACCATCGCATCCCGGACGGCGGACAGCGGCGATTGAACGCCGGCAACCTAACGACTCTTGGGCAAGGCAGGTATCGACATGGCAAGCAAGGCGGCGAGCAACGGGGATGCATCCGAACCTCGGGATGAGAGCGATGGCCCCCTGATGGACGCCGCGGCCGCCGTCAAGAAGCTGGTCCAGCGCGGCAAGGAGCGCGGCTTCGTCACCTATGACGAGATCAACGCGGCCCTCCCCTCCGACCAGATGAGCGCGGAGGAGATCGAGGACACGCTGGCCATGCTCTCCGAGCTCGGGATCAACGTCGTCGAGGGCGAGGAGACCGACGACACCGGCGGCAAGCCGGACGAACTGCCCGACCGCTTCGAAGCCCGCAGCGCGGACGAGGACCTCGGCCGCACCGACGACCCGGTGCGGATGTACCTGCGCGAGATGGGCTCGGTCGAGCTGCTGTCGCGCGAGGGCGAGATCGCCATCGCCAAGCGGATCGAGGCCGGTCGCGAGAAGATGATCGGCGGCATCTGCGAGAGCCCGCTGACCATCCGCAACCTGCTGTTCTGGCGCGACGCGCTGCTCGAGGGGAAGATGATGCTGCGCGACATCATCGACCTCGACGCGACCTACGGCGGCGGCCAGTCCTCCGGCGGCTCGCCCGACGCGGGGGAGCTGCGCGAGGCGCCGCAGCGCGTCAACGGCACCGCCAAGGCCGCGCCCGCCCCTGCCGCAGCCCGCGATGACGATGACGACGAGGGCGCCCGCGCCGCGATGCAGGACGACGAGGAGGACGAGGACTCCGACGAGGGCAACATCTCTCTCGCCGCCATGGAGGCCGCGCTGGCCCCCAAGGTGCTGGAGAAGTTCGACCAGATCGCGGCGACCTACGCCAAGCTGCACAAGCTGCAGGAGCAGCGGCTGGAGGCCGCCCAGGCGGGCACCGAGACCGGCGCGAAGCTCGAGGAGAAGTACGCGAAGCTCCGCAAGGAGCTGATCTCGCTGATGGAGGACGTGCATCTCAACAACCAGCGCATCGAGCAGCTGGTCGACGAGCTGTACGGCCGCAACCGCAAGCTGGTCTCCATCGAGGGCCAGCTCCTGCGGCTCGCCACCAAGTGCGGGATCGACCGCCAGGCCTTCCTCGACGCCTACTTCGGCTCCGAGCTCGACCCGAACTGGATCGAGCGGATGCGCCAGAATCCGGGCCGTGGCTGGAAGCAGTTCATCGAGAACCACGCGAAGGATATCCAGGAGCTCCGCGAGCAGGTCGCCGAGATCTCGGCCGCGGTCGGCCTGCAGATCAGCGAGTTCCGCCGCATCGTGCAGACCGTCCAGCAGGGCGAGCGCGAGGCGACTGTCGCGAAGAAGGAGATGGTCGAGGCCAACCTCCGCCTCGTGATCTCGATCGCGAAGAAGTACACCAACCGCGGGCTGCAGTTCCTGGACCTGATCCAGGAGGGCAACATCGGCCTGATGAAGGCGGTC
>CALKHQ010000047.1 GCA_937988735.1 uncultured Alphaproteobacteria bacterium | reverse complement strand
GGGGCGATGGTGCTGGCCGCGCCGTTCGCGCAGGCGACGCCGACGCGCAGGCCGCGCAGGTCATGGCCGTCGAGCGAGGCGCGCACCGCTGCTTCGTAGCGGTCGACCGCGGCGGGATCCTCGATGGCATCGACGCCGCCGGCGGGGGCGAAGGCGACGACCTCGCAGCGCTGTCCGCCCTCGACGTCGATCAGCGTCAACCGGTCGCCGGGCCCGAGCGACACGGTCAGGCAGCCGCCGCCGCGGGCGCGGTAGCGTTCCAGCCCCGGAATGTAGGGAACGATGCCCGGTTCGCGGACACGAGGACGCCGCGCTGCGGCCATCTCCATCATGCTCGCCTCCTCGCAACGGCGTTTGTACGAACCTAGGGCAACCGGCAGCGGTTCGCAAGCGGTCCGAAATTGGTCGGCGATTGGACCATACAATGGTCCACGCCGGCCGCGGGCGCTGCGGCCGATTGCGCCGCGGCGGGAAATCACTACAGTCCGCCGCGCCTCCGCGGCGAGACCAGAGAAGGATGATGCCCCTCGACCAGCGCGAGCTCAGGAACTGCCTGGGCGGCTTCTGTACGGGAGTGACGGTGGTGACGACCCTGACCGGGCCCGACGACCGGCCGATCGGCGTCACGGTCAGCTCCTTCAACGCGGTCTCTCTCGACCCGCCGCTGGTGCTGTTCAGTCTCGACCGCCGGGCGAGCGCGCTGCCGGCGATGGAGGCCGCCGGACGATTCGCCGTCAACGTGCTGGCCGAGGACCAGGACGAGCTGTGCCGGCGGTTCGCCCGTCCGGTCGGCGACGACTTTGCCGACGTCGGGTACCAGCAATGGTCCACCGGCGCACCCATCCTCGACGGCTGCGTCAGCAGCTTCGACTGCCGCACCTGGCGCACCTACGACGGCGGTGACCACGTGATCTTCCTCGGCGAGGTGGTGCGGATGCGAACCCGGCCGGAGCTGCGGCCGATGCTGTTCTACCGCGGCGGCTTCCACCGGCTGCACGCCAATGGCTGACCGGCTGCGGCGCTGGGTCGACCTCCCCGGCTTCGGCGAGCGCACGCTCGTCATGGGCATCCTCAACATCACCCCGGACTCCTTCTCCGGCGACGGCCTGATCGCAGGCGCCGACCATCCGGTCGCGGGCGCGGTGGCGCGGGCCGTGGCCATGGTCGAGGCCGGCGCCGACATCATCGACGTCGGCGCAGAGAGCACGCGCCCCGGCTCCGAGCCGGTCGCGCCCCATCTCGAGCAGGCGCGGCTCATCCCGGTGATCGCGGCGCTGGCGCAGGCCATCGACCGGCCAATCTCGGTCGATACCCGTAACGCGGCGACGGCCGCCGCCGCGCTCGCCGCGGGGGCCGCCATCGTCAACGACGTCAGCGGGCTCACCCATGACCCGGCGATGGCGGGCGTGGTGGCCGAAGCCCGCGTGCCGGTCGTGCTGATGCACAACGCCGCGCGGGGTTCGGTGCAGCAGACGGCGCTCGGCCCCCGCTTCGTCGGCTCGGACTACACGGACGTGGTCGCCGAGGTGTCGGCAGCGCTCGAAGCCCTGGTCGCGCGCGCCGTCGCGGCCGGGATCGACCGGTCACAGATCAGCATCGACCCCGGGATCGGCTTCGGCAAGACGCGCGAGCAGAACCTGGAGCTGCTGGACCGTCTGGATGCGCTGGCCGCGCTGGGCCTGCCCATCCTGCTCGGAACCTCGCGCAAGAGCTTCATCGGCTACACGCTCGACCTCCCCGTCGACCAGCGCATCGAAGGCACGGCGGCGACCGTCGCCATCGGCATCGACCGCGGCGCGGCGATCGTGCGCGTGCACGACGTGCTGCCACTGGTCCGGGTGGTGCGGATGACCGACGCGATCGTCCGCAGCCGTCCGCGCACCGCAAACGGCTGAACGACCCCTCCCCGCACCCGCAGCGCCGCACCGGACCCGGAGCCCGCCGCGGGCCCGGCCGCGTCTCCGCCATACGAGGCAGCAATGTCTCCCTCGTGGACGAGCGAACGTCATCCCAATGAGGAGATTCCGGATTATTGACGATTTTTCATCCAGTAAAGCATAATGACTGCACGAACCCACCACATTCGACAGTCGGGTTAGTCCGAAAGTGGGATATTCGTTATGATTTCTCGAAATTATACTATGACTGTTCTTTTCCTGTCGACTTCAGTAATGGCACGAGCGCGGAACTGCACTGAGAGCGGGCACGACCGGGCCGGGCTCCTCGCGGAGCAGGCATCCGGCACTCTCGTCGAGGGATCTGGCGGCGGCAACGAACAGGCTCCCGGCATGTAGCCGGAGGCAGGCCGCGTCGCGGAACAGGGGGGAGGAAACCATGCACGGGATCACGGCAGACGCATTCACCAGGACGATCCGCAGCAGACGATCCTCCCCCCTCCTCTCCTGGGCGATGGTCGCCCTTGTCGCCCTGATGGTGATCGGGCTCGTCGTGCTCGCGCTCCTCGGATCGCTCGACCGGCTCGAAGGATGGACCGACCCGCTCGCGCGCGGGCTGACCCATGCGCTGCCGGTGCTGGTGCCCGCCCTGTGCCTTGCCGGCTGGTGGCTCGTCCGCAGCGCACGCCGGTCGACGCGCGTGGTCGCGGTCGACGGCGACGTGGTCTCGCTGACCCTGGCGAACGGACAGGTACGGCGGTGGGACATGAACCTCGCCCAGAGCGTCTGCATCTCCCGCTCCGGCGTGGAGGTCCGCTTCTCCGGGCGCGACCGCCTGCGGCTCCCGTGGAGCTTGTTCGCGGACCGGGACCGGCGGTGGATCGCCCGCTACATCGAGGAGCTGCAGGCCGCGCTCACCCTCCGCCAGGCGAAACGGAACCGGCAGGGCGCCGCGCGTGGCTGAGGGTCAGGAACAGGCCGCGCCGCGCGCCCAGCCGTCGCGGCTCCCCGCCCTGGCCGGCGCAGCTGCGGTCGGCGCTGTCGCCCTGCTGATCCTGCTTCTCGCCCGCAGCTTCCTGTGGCCGACGGTGTGGGCCGACGAGCGCCATGCGATCGGCCCCGGGGAGACCGCGCACCACTGCTTCGCCTTCGACGAGCCGCTGCGGATGACCGTGCACGCGGACACGGAAGGCGGCGGCGCAGTCGCCGTCGGCATCGTGCCCATGGAGGCCGTGGACGCGATCGGGGCAGGGGGCATGGCCACCCGCACGGTGGCCGGCGGCTATGCCGCGTCGCTGACCGCAGGCCGGATGGACGTGCGGGTGGATGCGGACCGCGACTACTGCGTGGTGGTCCAGGGCGGCCCGTCGAGCCGGGGCGTTCGCCTCAGGATCGAGACCTTGCGCCGCCTGTGGTAGGCGGGAGATCGAGCGTTCCCGTGCGCAGGCAGTCGCCCTCCTGCACCGGCAGCGCCTCCAGCATGGCGCGGACGGTGAGCCCGGTGACCGGATCGATGAAGTCCGGCGCGATCTCGGCGAGCGGGGCGAGCACGAAGCGGCGCTCGGCGCGCAGCGGGTGCGGGATGACGAGGCGAGGCGCCGTGATGATGGTACTGCCGTAGTAGATGATGTCGATGTCGATCGTGCGCGGGCCGTAGCGCTGTTCGCGGATGCGGCCGAGCCCGTTCTCGATCGCCTGCGCCACTGCCAGCAGCTCGAACGGCGACAGCATGGTCCTGCCGCAGACGGCCATGTTGAGGAAACTCGGCTGGTCCTCCACATAGCGCGGGGCGGTGAGATAGAGGCTGGACGCGCGCAGCGAGGTCAGCCAGCAGCCGAGCCGTTCGACGGCCGCGCGCAGGGTCTTCCGCCGGTTCCCGACGTTGGCCCCGAGGGCGAGCAGGACCTCGTGACCGCGGGCGGGCGGCCTATTCCGGAATGAAGATGCCAACCAGCTGCGCTCCCATGTAGATCGACAGCGCCGCAGTGCCGACCATGGCCGGCACGACGCCGACGGCGTCCAGCGCGTCCTCGGGCTCCGCCCGGCTGCCGACCAGCGCCATCCGCTGCGCGACGTGCAGGCCGGCATAGTACAGCGCCAGCTGTTCCGCCATCTGCCGCGTGCGTTCGTCCTCCACGGGCCGGTTGATGCTGCCGCGGGCGACGTTGCGGAAGCTGGCGGCGACGCTGGACGGCGGCGTCGTCTGCGCCCATTCGATGCGGCGGGCGAAGAACAGCGCATAGCGCAGGTCGTCCTCGCGCCCTTCCGCGCGGTAGGCGGTGGCAAGGCCGGCCCAGGCGTCGGGATTGGCCGGCCAGGCGCCGATCGCCGCCTCGTAGTGCTCGATGGCCGCGGCGGTGTGCCCCGCGGCAAGGGCGGCGTGGCCGGCCTCCGCCGCCGCGATCGAGCCGGGAAAGTCGTATTCGGCCTGCAGCCGGTAGGGCGCGGGCTCGACCGGCGTCTCCACCGGCCGCGGGGTTTCCGGCTCCTCGCTCGTGAGGTCCGAGAACCAGACACAGCCGCCGGGCGCGGCCGCGACCGCGGACAGGAGGCACAGGAGAATCAGCCGCCGCATTCCTCCTTCAATAGGAGGAGCCGGATGCCGCCACAAGCGCGGCCGCGCGCCTGCAACCTGCGATCGAGTTCCCCTGACCCGAAGTTAATCCCGTTGACGCATCGTCACGAATGCCGAAAACTCCGGCTCGCCGATCGGAAGTGAAACGCCGCTTCGACACGAGAAAGAACAAGAACGAGCGACCCGAACGTCAATTGGGAGGAAACGGGATGACGAAATTCGCGTATGCGGCCGCGGCCTCGCTGGCAGCCGGCCTGCTGGGCGGCGCGTCCGCGTGGGCGCAGCCGGCCGTCGTCGACGGGCCGGGCTATCTGCCGGAATGCTTCGCGCCCTGGGACCAGGACACCAAGTACTTCCAGTGGGAACCGCGCGAGGGGCCGTACCGGATCGCCCTCGTCAACGGCTTCGTCGGCAACACCTGGCGGATCCAGATGATCCAGACCGCCAAGGCCTATGTCGAGACGCCCGAGATCGCGCAGCACATCGCCGAGTTCAAGGTCGTCTCCACCGGCCTCGACGCCGCGGTCCAGCTGGGCGCGATCGAGGACTTCATCAACCAGGGCTTTGACGCGATCGTCACCATCGCGGTGTCGCCCGACGGCTTCGACCGCGTGATCCGGCTCGCCAACCGCAACAACGTCGTCCTGGTGCCGTTCGACAACATCCTCGACACCGACGAGGTGATGATGGTGAACGAGGACCAGTGGTCGATGGGGACGATGTCGGCCGAGTTCCTGATCGAGCACATCGGCAACGAAGGCCGGATCCTCGAGGTGCGCGGCGTGCCCGGCAACTCGGTGGACCGCGACCGCCACGAGGGCTTCCGCTCGGTCATGGAAGCCGAGGGCAACAACTTCGAGATCATCGAGGTCGTGGGCAACTGGGCCGACGGCGACGCACAGAAGGCGACGGCGGACGCGCTGGCCGTGCACGGCCACTTCGACGGCATCTTCACCCAGGGCGGCTCGACCGGCTCCGTGCGCGCGCTGATGGATGCGGGCCATCCGTTCATCCCGATCGCGGGCGAGGGCGAGAACGGCTTCCGCAAGCTGATCGCCGAGCACCATGAAGAGGGCCTGGTCGGCCTCTCCTACGGCCAGTCGCCGGGCCTGGTCGCGATCTCGATCAAGGCCGCGATCGCCGCGCTGCAGGGCGAAGTCCTGCCGCAGCTGATCTCGGTGCCGGTGCCGGTCGCGGACTACAAGACGCTCGAGGACGGCGTGAACTACTGGTCCGACCTGACCGACAACTTCTTCGCGGTGAACGAATTCCCGCCGTGCGACGTGAACATCACGGCGGTGCAGATCATGGCGCAGACCGCGGACGACGTGACGCAGTAACCGTCCGTCGATCCTGATCGACGACCCGCGCCGGGCCGCCGCTGCCCGGCGCGGGCGTTTCCCGTCGCGAAGCCCTCCCCGCACCGAGGATCCCTTCGATGGCCTATCTGCAGATGCGCGGGATCGCCAAGACCTACGGCGGCGTCCGCGCGCTCACCGACGTGGACTTCGCCTGCGAGCGCGGCTCCATCCATGCGGTCCTCGGCGAAAACGGCGCCGGCAAGTCGACCCTGATCAAGATCATCGCCGGCGTCGTCCAGCCCGATGCGGGCACGATGACGCTGGACGGCCGGGAGGTGCAGTTCAGCTCGCCGCTGGAGGCGAACGCCGCGGGCATCGTCTGCATCTTCCAGGAACTGTCGCTGATGCCCGACCTGTCGGTGGCGGACAACATCTGCATCACCGACCCGCCGCGGACCCGGCTGGGCCTGATCGACTCCCGCGCACAGCGGCGCCGGGCGGAGGAGCTGCTCGCCCGCGTCGGCTGCGAGGACATCGACCCGCGCGAGCGGGTGCGCAACCTGCCGCTGTCGCGCCGCCAGATGGTGGAGATTGCCAAGGCGCTGGGCCGCAACCCGACGCTGCTGATCCTCGACGAGGCGACGTCCGCGCTGACCAGCTCGGACGTGACCAAGGTGTACGAGATCCTGCACCAGCTCCGGAACGAGGGGCTGTCGCTGCTCTACATCTCGCACCGCATGCACGAGATCAAGGAGCTGGCCGACACCTGCTCCGTGTTCCGCAACGGGCGCCACATCGAGACCTTCCCGAAGGACGCGCACACCGACCACGAGGTGGTGCAGCTGATGATCGGGCGGGAGATGAGCCACGTCTATCCGCCGAAGCCGAAGTGGGACACGCCGCCCCAGCCGGTGCTCGAGGTGCGCAACCTCTCCTGGCCACCGGTGCTGAACGACATCTCGCTCACCGTCGGCCGCGGCGAGATCGTCGGGCTGGGCGGGCTCGACGGCCAGGGCCAGCGCGAGCTGCTGCTCGCGCTGTTCGGCGTGCTGCGTGGCGTGCAGGGCGAGGTGCTGATCGACGGTCGCAAGACCGCGATCGGAAGCCCCGCCCGCGCGAAGTCGAAGCGCATCGGCATGGCGCTCATCCCAGAAGACCGCAAGACCGAGGGCCTGATGCTGCCGATGTCGATCGGCGCCAACATCTCGATGGCGGCGATGCCGATGCTGACCCGGGGGCTGGTGATCGACCGCTCGCGCGAGGCCCAGCGCATCACCGAGATGATCCAGCAGCTCCAGATCAAGATCGGCGGCGTCGGCGACCCGGTCGCGACCCTTTCCGGCGGCAACCAGCAGAAGGTCGTCATCGCCAAGTGGCTGATGACCGGAGCGCGGATCGTGCTGCTGAACGACCCGACGCGCGGCATCGACGTCGGAACCAAGCAGGAGATCTACCAGCTCCTGCGGCGGCTGGCCGACCAGGGCACCGCCATCCTGTTCTACACCACCGACTACGACGAGCTGATCGGGAGCTGCGACAGGGTGCTGATCCTCTATGACGGCAAGATCGTGCGCGAGCTGGTCGGCGACCAGATCACCGAGACGAACATCGTCGCGAGTTCGCTGAACCTATCGGACCAGATCGAGCGCGCGGCCGCGGAGGCGCGGGCATGAAGACGCTCCGCATCTACGCCACCCAGAACCTCGGGCTCCTGATCGCGATCGCGATCTTCCTGGTGCTCTACCTGATCTATGCCACCCAGCTCTCGCGCTTCGGCATGAACGTCGTGCTGCAGAACGCGAACGAAGTGGTGCCGCTGGCGCTGGTCTCGATGGCGCAGACGGTGCCGGTGCTGCTCGGCGGGCTCGACCTCTCCGTCGGCCCGCTGATGACGATGATCAACTGCATCGCCTCCGAGTTCCTCGCCGGCGACATCTGGTCGGTCCTGTTCGGCTGCGTGCTGTGCCTGGTGATCGGCTCCGCCTGCGGGCTCCTCAACGGCTGCATCGTCGTCTACGGCCGCATCCAGCCGATCATCGCGACGCTGGCCACGGGCGCGATCTTCATCGGCGTCGCGCTGTTCGTGCGCCCGACGCCGGGCGGCAAGGTCGACGGGGACCTGAGCTGGGCGCTCACCAACGACATCAACGAGCTGGGCTACACCTACGGCTGGTGGGAGGATCTCGGCTGGTTCGGCCTGATCCCGCTGCCGGCGGTGTTCCTGGTGCTGGTGGTGCTGCTGGTGTGGATCCCGTTCCGCCGCTCGGCAACGGGCCGCGGCTGCTACGCCATCGGCTCGGCGGAGGGTGCCGCCTACATGTCGGGCATCGCCATCAACCGGTCGAAGCTCGCCGCCTTCACCCTCGCCGGCTTCTTCGCCGCCTGCGCCGGGCTCTACCTCACGCTCCTCACCGGCAGCGGCAATGCGGATGCCCAGCAGGCCGGCTCCTACACCCTCAACTCGATCGCGGCGGTCGTCATCGGCGGCACCTCGCTGTTCGGCGGCACCGGCGGCTGCATCGGCGCCATCTTCGGCGCCATGGTCATCCGCGCGATCTCCTTCATCTTCCGCGTCATCGACGAGAACTCGATTTTCGGCTTCCTCGCCAGCCCGCTGCTGCAGTCGCTGGTCGAGGGCGCGATCCTGCTGCTGGCGGTGAGCCTGGGCGCGGCGCGGGTGTTCCGCGTGCGCAACCGGCTGACGCTGTTCACATGAGGGCCGGCCGATGAGCTCCGCCACCACCCGCATGGGCATCGACAAGCCGATCCTGATCGCCGGCGCCTTCGTCATCGTCATCCTCCTGGTCGGCAGCGCCTACACGCTCGCCACCCAGGGCACGCTGAGCTTCCTGTCGCCGACCTACCTGCTGCAGCAGCTGCAGATCGCCTCCTTCCTCGGCATCACCGCCGCGGGCATGATGATGGTGATCCTGCTCGGCCACATCGACCTGTCGGTGCCGTGGACGCTGTCGGCGGCGGCGATGCTGGCCACGGCGGTCGGCGGGCCGGCCGCCGTGCCGGTCGGCCTCGGCGTCGGCCTCGTCGTCGGCCTGTTCAACGGCCTCGGCGTCGCCTATCTGCGGGTGCCGTCGATGATCTTCACCCTCGGCGTCAACACGGTGCTGATGGGGCTGATGGTGATCCTGACCGGCGGCTTCGCGCCCCAGTCGGCGGCCACCGACCTGATGCTCTTCTTCGGCCGCGACCGCACCTTCGGCATCCCGCATGCGGTGATCCTGTGGATCGCCGTCTCGGTGGCGATCGTGTTCATCCTCAACCGCACGCCGCTTGGCCGCTACATGTACGCCATCGGCAACCGCGAGGCGGCGACCTACCTCTCCGGCGTAAACACCCGGCTGGTCATCATCTGCTCCTTCGTCATCTGCAGCCTGTGCGCGGCGATCGCCGGCTTGCTGCTCGCCGGCTATTCGAGCCGCGCCTTCCAGGCGATGGGCGACGAATACCTGCTGCCGTCGATCGCAGCGGTGGTGCTGGGCGGCACCCATATCCTCGGCGGGCGCGGCAAGTATCTGGGCACGGTGATCGGCGCCGTCCTGATCGTGCTGCTGCAGTCGGTGCTGTCGGTGATGCAGATGCCGGAGGCCGGCCGCCAGATCATCTACGGCGCCGTCATCATCCTGATGTTGCTCGTCTACGGACGAGGCGACAAGCTGCGCGCCTGAGCGCAGCCGCCCGGCGGCGGCGCCCCGAGTCTGACCCACGGAGGTACCGATGCACCGGGTGTTCACACCCCCGAGCGCCCCGCCGCCCGGGCTGGAACCACAGTCGCAGGCCGTCTACCAGCGGCTGATCGACATCGGCCGCATCGGCGGCACGCCGCTCCACCAGTTCCCCGCGCCGCAGGCCCGCGCGCTGGCAGAGGAGTTCAACCGGCCGTGGAACGAGGACCCGCCGGCGATGCACACGGTCGAGGAGCGCAGCCTCCCCGGCCCGGCCGGCAACATCCGCGTGCGGCTCTACTTCCCGAATGCGACGCGGCCGGCGCCGACGCTCATCTTCCTCCACGGCGGCGGCTGGGTGATCTGCTCGCTCGACACCCACGACCGGCTGTGCCGCCGGCTGGCGGAGGAAGGCGGCTTCGCGGTCGCGAGCGTCGACTACCGGATGGGGCCCGAGCATCGGTTCCCCGCCGCCACCGACGACTGTCTCGCGGCGGTCATCTGGCTCGCGCGCAACGGTGGCGACTGGGGCCTCGACACCAGCCGCCTCGCCCTCGGCGGGGACTCGGCCGGCGCCAACCTGACGCTGGCAACGGCGCTGGCACTGCGGGACGCCGGCGACAGCCCGCTCCGCTTCCTCGCACTGATCTACGGTGCCTTTGATCTCGCCTACGAGGGCGAGTCCTTCGACCGTTTCGGCGGCGAGGAATACATGCTGTCGATGGAATTCCTCGTCTGGTTCCGCAACAACTACCTGAACAGCCTCGCCGAGATTGCCGACTGGCGCGCCTCGCCGCTGCGCGCCCGGATGGAGGGGCTGCCGCCGGCCTATGTCAGCGCCGCGGGCTGCGATCCGCTGCGCGACGACGCGTTCCGGCTGCGGGACAAGCTCACCGCCGCCGGCGTGCCGGTAACGTTCAGCGACGTGCCCGGCGTGCTGCACGGTTTCATGATCTGGACGCGCGAGCTCGAGGCGGCCAATCGGGAGTGTGCGAAGATCGCCGCCGCCTTCAACGAGACCTGGGCGGGAGCCTAGCCGCCACAGCCTCGCCTTAATCGCCGCCGAGATTTCCCCTGATGGGGATCGGCCGGGCGAGAGACTGACATGCCGCAGGCGCGGACGCCGTACGGGGCGCGAGCGGAGCGATGACGGGACGCGGCAGACGCACGGCACTGGCTGCGGGGCTGTCCGCGGTGGCGCTCGCGGCGGCTACCGGGGCCGTTCTGGCCTGGATGCCCGCCGCGTCCGATCCCAAGCAGGTCGAGCCGGTGCCGGTCGCGGACGTCGTGGAGACCCCGGCCCCGGAAGAACCTGCGGAGGCGCCGGAGAACCAGGCCCGGGCCGCACTGGCGGCCGCGCAGGCGCAGACGCTGGCGCTGAGCGACGAGGTGGCGCGACTGCGCTGGCTCGCGCTCAGCCAGCGCCGGACCTGCATCCCCGAAGCGCCGCCCGAGCCGCCCCAGGTCGCCGAGGCGCCACCGGTCGAGGAGCCCGAGCCCCCGATCGAGGAGCCCGTGGTCGAGCTGCCGGAAGAGCCGGTGGTGGTCGCAGTCGCGCCGCCGCCTCCGCCCGCGCCGCCGCCTCCTGCGCTCACCCCCGCACGCGAGGCGCCGCCCCCGCCGCCTCCGCCACCGCCTGCACCGGAGCCGCCGCAGGTGTCCGTGGTGGAGCCGCCGCCGCAGCCCCAGCCGCCGCCGCAGCCGCCGGTGGACCCGGAGTTCGACTCCCGGATCCGGCGCGAGGGCGGGCAGCAGTCGGAACAGCTCGTCACGCTGATCTGGAACAACACCAACGACCTCGACCTGCACGTGGTGTGCCCCAACGGCACGCGCGTCTACTTCGCCAACGTCAGCGGCTGCGGCAGCCGGCTCGACATCGACATGAACGCCTCGGCCAACTGGCTGAGCAACGCGCCGGTCGAGAACATCGTCTGGCCCGGCGGAATGCCGCCCGGCCGTTATCAGGTGTATGTCGATCACTACGCCAACCATGGCTCGCCGGACCCGACCCCGTTCCGGGTGCGGGTGCGGGTGGGCGGCCAGGAGCGCGTCTTCAACGGCAGCATCCGCCACGGCGAGCCGGCGCGGTTCATCACCGAGTTCTACATCAACTGATGCCGATCCCCGGCCGCGCCTCCGTGGCATGATCGGGGGGCGAGACCGACCCGCCAGAGGAGCGAGCGATGCACCCGCGCCTGTCCGTCATTACCCTCGGGGTCGCCGACCTCGACCGGTCCGTCGCCTTCTACCGCGACGGCCTCGGGCTGCCGACGCGCGGCATCGTCGGCCGCGAGTTCGAACATGGCGCGGTCGCCTTCTTCGACCTGGCGGGCGGACTGAAGCTCGCGCTCTGGGCGCAGGAGGACATCGCCCACGACACCGGCCTGGCGGCAACGCCGGCCAGCCCGACGGCCTTCACACTCGGGCACAATGTCCGGAACCGGGAGGAGGTGGACCGGGTGATGGACCAGGCCGCGCGGGCTGGCGCCACCATCGTCAAGCCCGCGCAGGAAACCTTCTACGGCGGCTATGCCGGCTACTTCCAGGACCCGGACGGCCACCTGTGGGAGGTGGTGTGGAACCCGGACTTCATTCCGGAGGAATGATGGAGTGGCAGGGACTGTCGCCGCGCCGGCCGGTCGCACGGCGCGGCGGGATGCTCAGACGTGGAAGCTCTCGCCGCAGCCGCAGGTGCCCTTGGCGTTCGGGTTCCTGAACACGAAGCCGCTCTCGAACACGTCGTCCTTGTAGTCCATCACCGAGCCGAGCAGGAACATCACCGCGGCCGGGTCAATCACCACGCGGACGCCCTTGTCCTCGACCACCTCGTCGTGGGGGCCGATCTCGGTGGCGTAGCTCATGTCGTAGCTGAGCCCGGAGCAGCCGCGGGTGCGGACGCCCAGCTTCACGCCGATGACACCTTCCCCGGCCTCGGCCAGCATCTCCTTCACCCGCGCGGCGGCGGCATCGCTGATCTGAATCGCTGCACCAAGAGGCATCGGTTCCGTCCTACTCCTTCATCACCGCGAGCAATCCACGGCGGCCTGCCGATCCGGGACCTGCGCGACCGGAGCACACGGGAATCGCCGCGTCCGCGCACAACCGGCGACGACCCGGAAAGGTCCGTCAGTCATCGCGACAGATCAAGTGCCTGAGATGGCCCTACAGGAAGCCCAGTTCAAGGCGGGCAGCCTCGCTCATCATGTCCGGCGTCCACGGTGGGTCCCAGGTGATCTCGACATCGACCTTCGTCACCTTGTCCACGGCCGACACCGCATTCTCGACATAGCTCGGCATCTCGGCCGCCACCGGACAGCCGGGCGAAGTCAGCGTCATCAGCACCTCGACCCGCCCGTCGTCGTGGACCTCGACGTCGTAGACCAGCCCCAGCTCGTAGATGTTCACCGGGATCTCGGGGTCATAGACGGTGCACAGCGCCTGAATGACCTCGGCCTCGCTCGGGCGGGTCGCCGGCGCGTCGCCGCCGCCGTCGGGCGTCCACGCCCGGTAGCCTTCGCCGGTACCGCCCGCCTGGCGGGGCGTGGCATCCGACTCCATCGCCGTCTCCATGCCGCGATTCTCCTCGGGGCGCTCAGACATTCGCCGCCGCCCGCTTCGCACCGCTCAGCCGCTGCATGTGCTTCAGCATGGCCATCATCCCCACCTGGCGCTGCGTGGTGAGCGCGCCGAGGTTCAGGCGCCGCACATGGTCCAGTGAGATGTTTGCCATTTCCTCGGTGGTCAAGCCGCTGAAGGACCGGGTCATCATGTGGACCAGCCCCTCGACGATCAGCGCATCGCTGTGGCCGTGGAAATAGTGGCGGCCGTCGCGCTCCTCGTGGATGATCCACACCTTGGACATGCAGCCGTGCATCAGGTGCCGGTCGTCCTTGGCCGACTCCGGGAAGGGGTCCTTCCGGGCCTCCTTGGCGAGGTCGATGATGTATTCGAAGCGCATCTCGTCATCGAGCGCCTCGAGCGCCGCGACGAATTCCTCATATGCCGACATGTCGGCCATCGCCACTCCCTACCTGAGCCGTTCGACTGCGCGCGTCACCGCATCCGCCAGCACGCCGACCTCGTCGAGCGTGTTGTAGGCGGCGAAGGAGGCGCGCAGCGTTGAATCGACGCCGAGCCGGCGCATGAGCGGCTCCGCGCAGTGGTGGCCGACACGCACGGCCACGCCGGCGCGGTCCAGCAGCATCGCAAGGTCCATGCTGTGGACGCCCTCGACGACAAAGGACACGATCGCCGCCTTCTCCGCCGCGGTGCCGAGGATGCGCAGGCCGTCGATCCCCGACAGCCGCTCGGTCGCCGCCTGCAGCAGGCTCTGCTCGTGGGCCGCGATCGCGTCCCAGCCGATGCGGCCGACGAAGTCGATGGCGATCCCCAGCCCCACCGCCTCCACGATCGGCGGCGTGCCGGCCTCGAACCGGTGGGGCGGCGCCTTGAAGGTCGTGCCGTCGAAGGACACGCGGTCGATCATGTCGCCGCCGCCCTGCCACGGCGGCATCAGGTCGAGCAGCGCCTGCTTGCCGTAGAGGACGCCGATGCCGGTCGGACCGTAGAGCTTGTGGCCGGTGAAGCCGTAGAAATCGACGTCCAGCGCCTGCACGTCCACCGGGCCATGGACGGCGGCCTGGGCCCCGTCCAGCAGCACCGGCACGCCGTGGTGGTGCGCAAGGCGCACGACCTCGGCCACCGGGTTCACCGTGCCCAGCACGTTGGAGACATGGGTGACCGCCACCATCCGCGTCTGCGGGCCCAGCATCGCCGCGAGCGCGTCCAGCCTGAGCTCGCCGGCGTCGGTGATCGGGATCGGTCGCACCTTCGCCCCGACCTGGTCGGCGACGAGCTGCCACGGCACGATGTTCGCGTGGTGCTCCATCTCCGAGACGAGGATCTCGTCGCCCGGCCCGAAGTTCGCCCGGCCATAGGCATGGGCGACGAGGTTGATGGCTTCCGTCACGCTCCGGGTGATGACGATCTCGTCTTCATGCGCTGCATTAAGAAAGCGCGCGATCTTGCTGCGTGCCCTCTCGAAGTCGTCGGTCGCCTCCTGGCTGAGGGTATGGACGCCGCGGTGCACGTTGGCATAGCGGGTGCGCATCATCTCCGCCATGCCGTCGATCACCGCCCGCGGCTTCTGGGCGGACGCCCCGCTGTCAAGGAAAACCAGCGGCTTGCCGTTGACCGTCCGCGACAGGATCGGAAATTCCGCACGCAGCGCCGCGACATCGAACGGCGGCAGGTTGGTGGCGGCGTCGCGCCGCGCCATTTCCGTCATCCCGCCGCCTCCGTCGCGAGCCAGTCCCGGACATGGCGGGCGACCATCGCCCGCGCCTGCGCATCGCCGATCCGGTCCACGACCTCGGCAACGAAGGCCTCGACCAGCAGCGCGCGGGCCGGGGGCTCGTCGATGCCGCGGGCGCGCAGGTAGAACAGCTGGTCGGCGTCGAGCTCGCCGATGGCCGCGCCGTGGGCGCACTGGACGTCGTCGGCGAAGATGCGCAGCTCCGGCTTGGCGTCGACCTCGGCCTGCGGCGACAGCAGCAGGGCGCGGCTGTACTGGCGCGCCTCCGTCTTCTGCGCGTCCTTGTCCACCGTGATCGCGCCCTGGAACACGCCGCGCGCCGCGCCGGCCACAACGCCCTTCACGAGCTGGCTGCTGGTGCAGGCGCCCACGGCGTGCCGCACCCGGGTGGTGAGGTCCTGCTGCTGCGCGCCCCGCGCCAGATAGACCGACGCCAGGTCCAGCTCCGCCCGCTCGCCGTGCAGCTCGGCGTCGAGATCGATGCGGGCGACACCGGCGCCCAGGCCGACGTATCGGGCCAGATAGGCGGCGCCGGCAGCCAGGGTCACCCCGTTGCCGCCGATGTGGATCACCCTGCCCGCCTCGGCCTGCAGCCGCACGTGCTCCAGCCGGGCGCCGGCGGCGAGGCGCAGGTGGCAGCCGTGGTTGGCGAAGACCGCGGCCCCGTCCGCGCCGGCGAACCGCTCGACGACGGTCGCCTGGGCCCGCTCGTGCAGCAGGATCGCGTGGCGAGCATGGATCTCGGCGGGATCGGCATGGGCGGTGGTCCAGTGGAGCACCTCCACCGGCTCGATGCGGGCGCCGTCGGCGACCGACAGCACCACCCCGTCCCCTGCCATCGCGGTGTTGAGCGCGATCAGCGACCCCCGGCGCCCCCAGTCCGCAGGGCCGAACGCCTGTTCCGCCAGCGGATCGCCGGCGGCAATCGCATCGGCCAGCGACAGCACGGTCAGCCCTTCTGTCCCGGCAAGACCCTGCGACAGGTCCGGGCGGAACCGGCCGTCCACCAGCACCACGCGCACCCCGTCGGGCAGCAGCGGCGCCGGCAGGTCGCCCGCCGCGACCGTGCCCGCGTCGGCCGGCCGCCACGCGGTCTCGCCCAGCGCCCGGAGGTCGACGTAGCGCCACTCCTCCATCCGCCGGTTGGGGAAACCGATGCGGGCAAAGGCCTCGATCGCCGCGTCGCGGAGCCCGTTCAGCCACGGCCGGCCGGCGCCGGGCAGGCGCGCACGGCGGGCGGCGTAGCGGGCCGCCCG
>CALKHQ010000046.1 GCA_937988735.1 uncultured Alphaproteobacteria bacterium | reverse complement strand
TCGGCCTGCGGCGCCAGCCGGTCGCCGGCCGCCGCCCACAGCCAGGCGAAGTCGCGCTGCGCCCGCGCCGCCAGCCGGTCGAGTGCCGCCGGCGACAGGCCGGCGAGGCCGGCAAGCTCGACCGCAGCCGGCTCCTGCGGGCGGGGAGCAACGGCCTGCGCCCGCAGCCGCGCCAGGGCTTCCGCGTCCAGCGAGCCGAACGCGAAGCGGGCCTCGATGCCCATCCGCCGCAGCAGCTCCGCCAGCAGCAGCGCCTTGTCGGCGCTGGAGCCCCCGCGCGCCGCCAGCACGCCGGCGGCACCGCGCAGCACGCCCTGATAGGGGTCGAGCGCGAGATCGCGGACATAGGCGAAGACACCGGCGGGATCCCCCGCGAACCGGGTGGCGACCGCGTCGAGGTCAAAATCGGCCGCGGGGAAGCGGTCGGCGATGGCGAAGGCACGGTCGCGCACCGCCCCCAGGTCCACCCCGTCCGCCACGACATCGTGCAGCGGCGGCAGGGTCGCCGGCGGCGCGACGCCCGGGCCGGGATAGGACAGGTCCGCCGCCTGCGCGGCATCGGCCCCACCGGCCACGAGGGCCGCCGCGACCAGGCACGACAGGAGCTTGCTCATCCGTTCCGCCCTCCGACCAATGCAGGACTGTGCAGCAAGCGTCCGCCCGCCGCAACGGCCCCGCCGGTGGTCGCGCCGGCGGCGCGGCCGGTTCACGACCTCAGGACTCGTCGTCCTTCCGCAGCCGCGCGAGGGCGGCGAAGGGCCGGTGGGTCAGGGGTTCCTCGTCCGGCTCCGCCGCATAGGCCGGGTCGATGGTGGCGCCGGGCGCCCGCGGATAGGGATCCATCGCCAGCGAAAGCTGCTGGGCGAGCCACTCGCCGAGGTCGAGCACGCCGCCGACGATCGGCTCCGGCTCGTCGGTCTCGTCATCCGGGTCGACGGTGACCAGCCCGTCGTCCGCCGTTTCCGCGACGCGCTCCGAGAACCGCCCCTCGACGGTCACCGCGACCGTCTCCTCGACCGGCTCCAGGGTCACGACGCAGGCCTGTCGCAGGCGCGCCGAAAGCTGCGCCACCGCGGCGATGTCGCCGTCGGTCAGCCGTCGCAGCGTCACCTCCGCCGCGAGTTCGTCGATGCCGAGGATGTCGAACCGGCGCGCGAGCGCCGTCCGCACCGCCTCGCCCGGTTCGTCGGCGACGGTCACCGGGCGCGGGCCGACCCGGGCGGAGGCCACCGTCAGCGGCCATTCGGTCACCGGCACGGACCCGCTCACGGGACAGCTCCTTCCGCCGGACGGGCATAGGCCGCCGCGACCGGCTGCAGCTCCAGCCGGCCGGCCGCCAGCTCCGCGTCCGGCCGGGTGGCGAGATGCTCGATCTGGGCAACGGCATAGGCGGTCAGCCGGTCCAGCACCGCCTCATGCGCCGCCGCCTCCGACTCCGGCCGCCCCAGCACGTTGCGCAGGAGGCTTGCACGGAACGCCTCCGGCCCCTCGCCGAGGGCGGCCTGGTAGGCGAGAAGGTGGCCGTTCAGCGCGTGGGCCATCCGCTTCACGTTCTTCGCCACGCCGATGTCGCCGGCGCCCATCTCGCGCAGGTTCCGGTCCATGTCGCGCACGAAGCAGTCGATCAGCGCCTGCACCAGCGCCTCCCCTTCCCGCCCGATCGCACGCAGCCGGGCGACCGCGAGGAACAGGTGCAGCGTCAGCATCGCGAACCGGCCGTCCACCGAGTCCGGCGCGGCGCCCTCCCCGTAATGCTCGGGCGCCCGGGCGGCCAGCACGCAGCGGTCATAGATGCGCTGCGCGGTGCGGTCCCGCTTCGATACCAGCGCGATCAGGTTGCGAACAAGGACCACCGCCGGACTCCGCCCCGCACGTCCCGCGTCGCGGCACACGCCGCCGACGCGCGGCGCCAGTCGCCGCCGACGCTAGATAGGTTGACATCGCCGGTCGTGCAATCGACATTCGGCCGCGCCGGCCATGGACGGGGAGCCGGCGAGGGGGATGCTGATGCTTCGCATTCGAACGGCCCGCCAGCTCGCCCGCGTGCTGCTGCCGCTCGGGATCTGCCTCGCGGCCACGGCCTGCTCGGGCGTCGTCGACCACCGCGGCTACCGCGCCGACCGCCGCGACCTCGAACAGATCCAGCCGGGAATCAGCACCGAACAGGACGTGCTGACCATCATGGGCACGCCGACCACCCGCGGCACCTTCGACGAGAAGGTGTGGTACTACGTGGGGTCGGAGACCGAGACCCTCGCCTTCATGGAAGCGGACCTGCTCGACCGCAAGATCATCGAGATCCGCTTCGACGACGACGGCTACGTGTTCTCGGTCAACGAGTACGGTCCGGAGATCGCGCGCGAGGTCGATCCCGTCGACCGCGAGACGCCGACCCGCGGCAACCGGATGACCCTGATCGAGCAGTTCCTCGGCAACCTGGGCCGCTTCAACCGCTGACCGGTCGCCGGCCGCCCGAGCACGCTGCGCGTCACCGTTGCACCAGATCCAAAAGGAACGCGCGCCCGAAGGCGCGCGTCCCGTGAAACCGCCTGACCGCGCGATCAGTTCAGGGCCAGCCGGCCGTCGGCGCCCACCCGCAGGTCGAAGGCCTGGGCGGGGCTGCCCTCGCGCGCCGCGCTGCGCTGCGACGGGCTCCGCTCCTCCAGCGGGTTGAACATCACGTTGGTGAAGTCGAGCTGCCCCAGCATGTTGGGGAAGGTGATCGCGTTCCACCGGTCGGAAGGATAGGTCCACGCGTTCATCGTGAACTGGCCGTTGCGGCAGGCGCTGACCACCCAGAAGTGACCGTCGGACGGCAGGATCGTGCCGGGCGGCACCGGCGACGAGGTGAAGCCGCTCGCCATCAGCGTCTCGATCAGCGAATTGCGCTCGAACGGCGCCAGCCCGTTGACCGACCGCTTGCCGGTGACCCGGCCGGAGATGAGCGCGGGATCGCTGCCGATGCGCGTCGGGCCGCGGACGATGATGTTCAGCACCGCCGATCCGTCGCCGGTGTCGTGCATCTCGTAGAGCCGCACGTGCTCGGTGTATTCCGCGTTGTACACGAAGCGGTAGACGTCAGGCGTGCCGGCCCGGCAGGCGGCCTTGATGTCCTCGCCGGAAATGAAGTTGATCCAGGTGTTCCCGCCGGATGCGGTCGCCGTGGTCGGCACGCTCCCGGTCGGAGCCGTGCGGGCGGCCGAGCTCGACGGCCGCGCCGGCGCGGCCGCGGCGGTCGGGGTGGCCGCGGGCTGGGCGGCGGCGACCGGCGTCGGCTCGGCCGCGTTGACGTCCGACAGCAGCTGGATGGCCGCG
>CALKHQ010000045.1 GCA_937988735.1 uncultured Alphaproteobacteria bacterium | reverse complement strand
CCGCGATCCAGGAGAAGCTCGCGCTGTTGATGCAGGGCAAGACGGTGATCGCCATCGCCCACCGGCTCTCGACCATCGCCCAGATGGACCGGATCGTGGTGATGGACGGCGGCCGCATCGTCGAGCAGGGGACGCCCCAGCAGCTTCTGGCCATGGACGGCCTCTACGCCCGCCTGTGGAAGCGCCAGACCGGCGGCTACATCGCCGACTGACCCCCGCTCCCGGGCGCCCACTCGACATGGGGTGGACATCGCCCCATCTTTCGCCCGAACAGCTGGAGGATAGCGCCATGACCGTCGAGAGGGCCGTGCTGGCCGGAGGCTGCTTCTGGGGCATGCAGGATCTGCTGCGCCGTCTGCCGGGCGTAATCCGCACGCGGGTCGGCTACACCGGCGGCGACGTGCCCAACGCCACCTACCGCAATCACGGCACCCATGCCGAGGCGGTCGAGATCGAGTTCGACCCGGCGAAGATCAGCTATCGCGAGATCCTCGAGTTCTTCTTCCAGATCCACGACCCGACGACGAAGAACCGCCAGGGCAACGACATGGGCCCCAGCTACCGTTCCGCGATCTACTATGTGGACGAGAACCAGCGCCGCATTGCCGAGGACACCATCGCCGACGTCGATGCCTCGGGTCTGTGGCCGGGGAAGGTGGTGACAGAGGTCGAGCCCGCGGGACCGTTCTGGGAGGCAGAGCCCGAGCACCAGGACTACCTGCTCAAGCACCCCGGCGGCTACACCTGCCACTGGCCGCGCCCGAACTGGAGGCTGCCGAAGCGCGCGGCAGCGGAATAGGGCCCTGGCACGGCCCGACCCGGCCATCCCGCACGGCCTGCGCATCCGGCAGGAGGGGCTTACAATCCTGTTGCCGGTCGCCGTGCCTGAACGCATGGTAACGCCGCGTTCAGGACCGGGGGGTGGGTCATGCCGCATGCGCCGCATGTCGTGGTGGTGGACGACGAGGAGGACATCCGGGAGTCGGTCGCCGAATACCTCGTCATGCACGGCTTCGACGTCACCACCGCCGACGGCGGACCGGCGCTGCGCAGGCTTGTTGCAGGGCGGAAGCCGGTCGATCTCGTCATTCTGGACCTGAGGATGCCCGGCGAGGACGGGCTGTCGCTCGCCCGCTTCCTGCGCGAGAAGGGCGGCATCGGCATCATGATGCTGACCGCCCAGGGCGAGGTCGTCGACCGGATCGTCGGCTACGAGGTCGGCGCCGACGACTACATGGTGAAACCCTTCGACCTCCGCGAGCTGGTGGCGCGGGTGAAGAGCCTGCTGCGCCGGATCTCGGCCGCACCGGTGCCGGCGATGAAGGTGACGCCGAAGACCATCCGCTTCGGCCGCTACATCCTCGACCTCGACGGCCACCGGCTCTCCACCGAGGACGGCCACGAGATCCCGCTGACGGCGATGGAGTTCGACCTGCTGAAGGCCTTCGCCCAGCACCCGAACCGGGTGCTGAACCGCGACCAGCTGCTGGACATGGCGCACAACGCCCAGTGGGACCCCTACGACCGGTCGATCGACATCCGCATCACCCGCATCCGCCGCAAGATCGAGGCGGACCCGTCGAAGCCGCAGATCATCAAGACGGTCCGCGGTGCCGGCTACATGTTCGTGCCGGGCTCGCAGGGATAGGAGGGCGGGGCAGGAAGGGAAGGGCCCGGCCCGCCGGGGGAGGTGGGGGCCGGGCCCTGCGCACTACGCTCCGAGGAGCTCCTGCGCACGTTCGGGATAGGATTCCATGCGCACCCGCAGCTTGCTGAGAGCCCGCGCCTCGATCTGGCGGATGCGCTCCTTGGTCAGCCCGAAGTCGTCGCCGATCTCGGCGAGGGTCTTCTTGTCCTCGTCGAGGAAGCGCTGGGTGATGATCATCTGCTCGCGCTCGGTCAGGCTGGCGAGAGCCTCGCGCAGCCGCTCGCGCCGCAGGGCCTCGTCATGCGTCCGGGTGACGTTCTCCTCCGGGGTTGGCCGGTCGTCGGCGAGGAAGTCCTGGTACTCGTCGCTGTCGCCGTCCGACAGCACGGCGTTCAGCGACCGGTCCGGGCGCGACAGGTGCGCCTCCATGCGCTCCACCGCGGCCACCGGCACGCCCAGCTCCTCGGCGATCTTGCGCCGGTCGGCGTCCGTCATCGTGCCGTCGCCGGTCTCGTCCAGCTTCGCCCGCAGCCGGCGCAGGTTGAAGAACAGCGTCTTCTGCGAGGCGGTCGTCGCGATGCGGACGATCGACGAGTTGCGGAGGATGTGGTCCTGGATCGACGCGCGGATCCACCAGGCGGCATAGGTCGAGAAGCGGACGTCCCGCTCCGGGTCGAAGCGCGCCGCCGCCTCCATCAGGCCGACATTGCCCTCCTGCACCAGGTCGCCGAGCGGCAGCCCGTAACCGCGGAAACCGGCCGCGATCCGCACGACATAACGCGCATAGGCGGTGACGAGCTGGTGAAGCGCCTTCTCGTCCTTCTCCTCGCGCCAGCGCCGCGCCAGCTCGGCCTCCTGCTCGCGCTCCAGAAGCGGCGCGCGCATCGTCGATGCGATGTACCGCCGGCTGCCCGGATCGACGTAGGAACTGTTCGGATTGGCCATGGTCACGCCCTCGCTCGGTAGTCGAGCCCTGTGGTTTCGAGTCGAAATTATAGCTTCTCGAAACTAATTGCAAGCGCGGCGGCGTGTTCGCCATCACACCCGTCGGTCGCTCTCCGCCGACGGCTCGCCACGCAGGATCTGACCACGGGATTCACATGGGAATTCGCCCGACGGGATGCTTGCGGTTTCCTTCTGCGAACAGGTAACCATTTCGTGCAAAGACTTCGGGATCGGCGGGCCGGCAGGGGCAAGGGGCGGAAGCCGGTTCCGTCATTGGGGCTTCATGGGGCGCCGGAGCGGGCAGCAGGACCGCGCCCGGCCGCCATGCACCAGCCGGCGCAGGGCCGGCGAGGGAGCGGGCGCAGATGAGCAAGGCGCGGGAGATCGTCGAGTATCTCGACAGGCTGGGCAGGCTGACCCGGGCCTTCCAGTATTCGGCGTGCCTCAACCCGGCGCAGTGGGAGGCGCTGCGTTTCCTCAGCCAGGCCAACCGCTATTCCCGTACCCCCGGCGCGCTGGCGAGCTTCCTCGGCACCACCAAGGGCACCGTGTCCCAGACCCTGACCACGCTGGAGGAGAAGGGCTACATCGCCCGGGTCCGCAGCGAGACCGACCGGCGGTGCGTCGACCTCGTGCTCACCGAAGCGGGCGAGGCGCTGATGCAGCAGGACCCGCTGCGCGAGCTGGAGGCGACGGTGGGCCGGCTCGATGAGGCGCTCCTCGATCAGATCAACCGGATGCTGCGCGACCTGCTGCAGGACCTGCAGCTCCGCAGCCAGATGCGCCATTTCGGCGTCTGCCGCCGCTGCGACAACGTCGTGCCGCTGGACAGCGAGAGCGCGGCCTGCGGCGGCTACCGCTGCGGGCTCACCGGCGAGCCGATCGTGGAAGCGGAGAGCGGCAAGATCTGCATGAACTTCCAGGCCGCCGCGCCGAAGGAATGCTGAGCGGCCTGGCCGCGCGGCGCCCCTGTTATTCCGTGGCCTTGAACACGTAGCGGCCGGCGTCGACGAACGGCGCGGGATCGATCGGCTCACCGTCGAGGCGGACCTCGTAATGCAGGTGCGGCCCGGTGCTGCGGCCGGAGCTGCCCAGCAGCCCCACCGGCTCGCGGTAGCTCACCGTGTCGCCGACCTCGACCAGGATGCTGCTGAGGTGGGCGTAGCGGGTGGTGATGCCGAGCCCGTGGTCGACCTCGACCATGCGGCCGTAGCCGCCCTTGTAGTCGGCCCAGACCACCACGCCCGGCGCGGTCGCCCGCACCGTCGCCCGCATCGGCCCGGCGAAGTCGAGCCCGGCGTGGAAGGCGTGGCGGCCGTTGATCGGGTCGATGCGCTCGCCGAACCGGCTGGTGGTGCGGAACTCGTCCATCGGCTCGGAGAGCGGCAGCTGCAGCAGGAGCTGGCGGAGGCCGTCCCAGCGGCCGACATGGGTGTCGAGCGCCTGCAGGCTCGCATCGCCGTACAGCTCGCCCGGAACCGCGCTGGAGAGCGGCAGGAACGGTCCGCCGCCGATGCTGGGCGCCTCCTGATCCGCTGCCAGCCGCAGCAGCATCACGTCGGGGTCGAGCGTGGTGCGCGCGATCACGTCCTCCGCGGCGCTGATGTCGGTCATCGTCCACAGGCTCAGCCTGTAGGCCAGCGCCTCCTTGGCCCGCTCGGCCTCGGCCAGCGCCGAGCGCAGCGCCGCTACCTCGGCCCGCAGCGCCGCGATCTCCTCCTCCGGCGTCATCGGCTCGTCCGACTTCGCCTCCGCCTCCGGCTGCCCCGGCAGCGGAATCTCGCCCTGGCGGAAGTCGTCGATGGCGAACGCGAGGGAGAGCCACATCGCATCGCTCGCCGAGGGAAGGCCCGCGGGGCGCTCGCTCCCCTGCTCGGGTGCCACGTCGGCCGGGGCGAAGGCGAATCCGAACCGGCTGCGCTCCTGGCCGCCGGCCGGAAGCGCCGTGCAAAGGGCGACGACCGCAGCGGCGGCGGCTGCACGCCGAACGCAGCGGCCCGGCAAGACACGTGATGTCATGGCACTCCCCTGCCTCCGGGCACCCCGGCCCGCGACGTTAAGGGGTCGGGCACGCCTTGGCAACGGCCGCCGCGTGACCGCCCGTTCAGGATCAATGCACTGTCAAAATCCTAGGATTGGATTAACCATGGCCGGAAGGCAGCACGGCACGGGGAGGCGAACGGTGCTTCGGAAGCTGACAGCGATGCTCGCGTTGCCGGCGGGGCTGGCGATCGCGGCGGAGGCGGTCGCAGCCGACAGCGTGTGGAATCACAACGGATCGCAGATGCTGTGGCAGGCGGACGGCGAGGTCCGCGTGATTTCCTATCTCGTGCCGCGGCCGGGACTGCCGGTGGAGCCGGGCACGGTGCTGTTCGAGGGGCGGCGCGTCGGCGCCCGTCTCGAAGGGATTGCCCGCACCTTTCGCCAAGGCTGCCCGCCGGCGGAATATGCGGTCGCCGGCGAGATTGCAAGCGAGACGCATGTCGTGCTCACCGGCGCGGCGCCGGTGCGGGCCCGGACAGGCTGCGCGATCGTGGGCTACAGCCAGTCCTCGCCGAACGCCGTGCTGGAATTCACCTATCTGCGCAGCGGCAGCGCGCCGGTACCGGGCGGCATCGGGGCCGGTACGGCCGCGCCGGCCGGGGAAGGCGACGGGGAGGAGCCGGAAGGGGACGAGCCCGGCTACCGGGCGACCGGCCTGCTGATCCCCGGCGGCCACCAGATCGCCGTGCACGAGGAGCTGAACGTCGCCTCGCACATCATGCCCGACATGGTGAACGCGGTGCTGACCTGCCGCTCCGGGGTGAGCCACATCCTCACGTCCGGGGGCAAGCTCAACGTCTGCCAGCTTACCGACGCCCGCGTCGATGCCGCGGCCGGCGCGCTCGTCCTCGGCTACACGTCCTACAACCCCGACACGGGGGTCTGCGACGCGACGGAGGCGCGCTACAGCTACACCGGCCTGTGCAACTAGGTGGTCGCCGCCGGTCGCTCAGTCGCCCTGCAGCGTCAGCTCGTCGGCCATCGGCTTCAGGCCCGCCGTGAGCCCGCCGTCCACCACGAGCGAGGCGCCGGTGACGAAGGACGCCTCGTCGGAGGCGAGGAACGCCACCGCGGCGGCCACCTCCTCGGCGCGCCCCACCCGGCCCAGCGGATACCACTTGCTGATCCGGGTCATGAAGTCCGGCTGCTTCTTCATCCGCGCTTCGTGGGCGTGGCTGAAGATCGTGCCCGGCAGCACCACGTTGGCGCGGATGCCGCGCCGGCCGTATTCGGTGGCCAGCGCCTGGGTGAAGCTGATCATTCCGGCCTTGGCCGCGCTGTAGGCGACGTTGCCCAGGTAGAGCAGGGCGTTGACCGAGCTGATGTTGACGATCACGCCGCGGCCGCGCGCGAGCATGTGCGGAATGCACGCGCGCGCCATCAGGTAGGGGCCGGTCAGGTTGACGGCGAAGTTCCTGTCCCAGACGTCAGGCGTGTTCTCGTCGAAGGATTCGCCGAAGGCGGCGCCGGCGCAGTTGACCAGCACGTCCACCCCGCCGGTCTGATCGACGAACCGGTCGACGGCGTGGGTCACCTGGCTCTCGATCTGGA
>CALKHQ010000044.1 GCA_937988735.1 uncultured Alphaproteobacteria bacterium | reverse complement strand
GTGGCCGGCGCGCTCCAGCACGCCGCCGTCGCGGGCGAGCAGCGGGAAGATGTGGCCGGGGGTCACGATGTCCTGCGGCCCGGCGTTCGGGTCGATGGCGGTTGCGATGGTACGGGCGCGGTCAGCGGCGGAGATGCCGGTGGTGACGCCGTGGCGCGCCTCGATCGAGACGGTGAAGGCGGTGGACAGCCGCTCCGAGTTGCTGCGCTGCATCAGCGGCAGGCCGAGCTGCTCCACCTTCTTCCGGTCGAGCGCGAGGCAGATCAGGCCGCGCGCGTGCTTGGCCATGAAGTTGATGACCGACGCGTCCGCATGTTCGGCCGGGATGACGAGGTCGCCCTCGTTCTCGCGGTCCTCGTCGTCGACGAGGATGAACATCCGCCCCGCCCTCGCCTCGGCGATGATCTCCTCGGCGCTGGAGACGTAGGCGTGGAGATCGTCCGCCAGCGCAGTGCCGCCCTCGCCGCGGCCGAACGTGCCTCCGGAATGCTTCATGCCCTTCGTCCCCTACCCTGCAGGCGCCTGCGCAATATGGAGCGCCGGCCCGGCGCAGTCGACCCCCCAACCCCGGACCGAAAGCGGGTGGGATCGCCGGCCGATGCGGTCTATAACCCCTCCCGCCGCCTTTGGCGCGGGGACCAATTGGCGCGGGCCGACCGCGCATCACCAGCATGAGGAGACGATGCCGGACAGCAACGAATCAGCCAGCCGCATCCAGATCGGAGGTCTGAGGATCGCGCGCACGCTCGTGGATTTCGCAGCCGAGGAGGCGCTGCCCGGCACCGGCATCGACGCCGCGAGCTTCTGGGCGTCGATGGACGCGATCGTCCACGACCTCGCGCCACGCAACCGCGCGCTGCTGGAGAAGCGCGACCAGCTGCAGGCCGAGATCGACGCCTGGCACCGGGCGCGCCGCGGCCGGCCGATCGACATGGAGGAGTACAAGGCCTTCCTCACCGGGATCGGCTACCTCGTCGATCCGGGGCCGGACTTCCAGATCGACACCGCCAACGTCGACGACGAGCTCGCGCATGTCGCCGGCCCGCAGCTCGTGGTGCCGGTCTCCAACGCCCGCTATGCGCTGAACGCCGCCAACGCCCGTTGGGGCAGCCTCTACGACGCCCTCTACGGCACCGACGCGATCCCGGCGACCGACGGCGCCGAGCCCGGCAGCGGCTACAACCCGGTCCGCGGCGCGAAGGTCATCGCCTGGGCGCGGGACTTCCTCGACAAGGCGGTGCCGCTCGCGGGCGCCAGCCACGCCGACGTCACCGCCTACCGCGTCCGCGACGGCCGGCTGGTGGCGGAGACCGGCAGCGGCGAGACCGGGCTCGCCCGGCCGGAGAAGTTCGCCGGCTACCGCGGCGACCCGTCGGCGCCGTCGGCGGTGCTGCTGCGCAACAACAACCTCCATCTGGAGATCGTGATCGACCGCAGCCACCGCATCGGGCGGGACGACAAGGCCGGCGTCGCCGACATCCTGCTCGAGGCCGCCGTGTCCACGATCATGGACTGCGAGGATTCGGTTGCCGCGGTGGACGCCGACGACAAGGTCCACGTCTACCGCAACTGGCTCGGCCTGATGCGCGGCGACCTGAAGGCGACCTTCGAGAAGGGCGGCCGCACGGTCGAGCGCGCGCTGAACCCCGACCGCGAGTATGTGGCGCCGGACGGCAGCGCCTTCACCCTCCACGGCCGCAGCCTGCTGCTGGTCCGCAACGTCGGCCACCTGATGACCACCCCGGCGATCCTCGACCGCGACGGCAACGAAGTTCCGGAGGGGATCATGGACGCGATGTTCACCAGCGTCATCGCGCTCCACGACCTGCGCAAGACTTCGGGCCTGCGCAACAGCCGGACCGGCTCCGTCTACATCGTGAAGCCGAAGATGCACGGGCCGGAGGAGGTCGCCTTCACCGACGCGCTGTTCGCCCGCGTCGAGGACGCGCTCGGCATGGCCCGCTACACGCTCAAGGTCGGCATCATGGACGAGGAGCGCCGCACGTCGGTGAACCTCAAGGCCTGCATCCGCGCCGCCCGCCACCGCGTCTGCTTCATCAACACCGGCTTCCTCGACCGGACCGGCGACGAGATCCACACCTCGATGGAGGCCGGGCCGTTCATCCGCAAGAACGACATGAAGAGCTCGGTGTGGATCGGCGCCTACGAGAACAACAACGTCGACGTCGGACTCGCCTGCGGGCTGAAGGGCCGGGCCCAGATCGGCAAGGGCATGTGGGCCATGCCCGACAGGATGGCGGCGATGCTGGAGCAGAAGATCGCCCATCCGCAGGCCGGCGCCAGCACCGCCTGGGTGCCCTCGCCCACCGCGGCGACGCTCCACGCCACCCACTACCACCTGGTGGACGTCGCCGCCCGCCAGGAGGAGCTGCGCAACCGGCCGCCGGCGAAGCTGGACGACCTGCTGACCCTTCCGCTCGCCGACCGCCCGAACTGGAAGCCGGAGGAGATCCGGGCCGAGCTGGAGAACAACGCCCAGGGCATCCTCGGCTACGTCGTGCGCTGGGTGGACCAGGGCATCGGCTGCTCCAAGGTGCCGGACATCAACAACGTCGGCCTGATGGAGGACCGCGCCACCCTGCGCATCTCCAGCCAGCACATCGCCAACTGGCTCCATCACGGCGTCTGCACCCGCGAGGAGGTCCAGGCGGTGCTGGAGCGGATGGCTGCGGTGGTGGACGCCCAGAACGCGGGCGATCCCGCCTACCGTCCGATGGCCGCCGACTTCGCCGGCTCCGTCGCCTTCCAGGCCGCCTGCGACCTGGTGTTCAGGGGCCGCGAGCAGCCCTCCGGCTATACCGAGCCGATCCTGCACCGGCGCCGCGCCGAGGCGAAGGCGCGCTGATCCCCCGGCCCGCCCCTCGGGGCGGGCCGCGATGACCGCTGGCGGAACCGGAGCGCCCCGGTTACGTTTGCTGCGCCGGGGCACAGGCGGGGAGATGTGGCGGCACGATTGCCGCCACCCAGCAGCAAGAAGGAGAACGCCATGAGACGCAGCATTGCAGCGACCAGCGCAGCCGTCCTCGCAGCCATCCTCGCGCTCACCGCCTGCCGCGGCGGCGACGAGCGCAGGGCGGAGATCGAGGCGACGCGGGCGCGCATGGCCGCGGAGCAGTCCGGCGCGGCCACCACGCCGCCGCCGCCGCCGGCCACGCCCGGCGCGGCCCAGGAGGGCCAGAACCTCGCCGCGTTCACGCTGGTCTTCGGCTCCGGCGACGGCGTCGTCGGCAACTACACCCGCACCGCGCCGCCCGACACCTGGGTGGGGCCGGACCTGGTCAACTACCAGTCGATCACCTGGACCGCGACGACGATCACGCCGGAGCGGCTGGTGCTCACCTCCGGCGGCCAGACGCTGGACATCAACGTCAGCAACGGCCTGGTCACCTCGCCGCAGCTCGATCCGTCGTTCAACTATCGCCTGGCCAACCAGGTCTACCAGTAGGCGTCTCACGGCGGCCGGGGCCGGTCACGCGCCCCGGCTGCCAGCGCTTTCGTCGCCTGTCCGCCCGCGCCGCGGGCCAGTCCGCCTCCGCTCCGCACATTGCGGTGGGTTTCCGGGAACGCATCCCGCCGCTCCGGCGTTACCCGACAGACCTATGTTAAAGGAGGCCCGACATGAGACTCCGCGCAAGCCTTGCCGCCGGCATGGCCGCGACCCTCATCGCCGCTCCGGCCCTCGCGCAGTCACCCTATCTCTGCACCGGCGTCAGCGAGAACGAGCGCATGGAAGCCGAAGGCTTCGACCACTCGCTGCGGCTGGTCTTTGCCCAGCCTGACGGCCACTACCTGGCCGACGTCCACACCCGGATCGCCGACAGCGCCGGCAACGTCGTCGTCGAGGCCACCTGCCCCGGCCCCTGGCTGCTGGCGAACCTGCCCGCCGGCACCTACGACGTGCAGGCGACCTTCCGCGGCGAGACGAAGACCGCGTCCGTGGCCGTTGACGGCACGGCCGGTCAGGAACAGCTCATCACCTTCTGAACGGACAGCGCCGTCTCCTCCCCGGCGCTCGGGGCTGGCCGCCACGTCAGGATCGACCGGCGGCCAGCCTGCCCCTTCCGGCCTCCCGTCCGCTCACAGACTCCCCGAGATCCCGTCCCACAGCAGCTTGGCGCCCGCGACGACCAGCATCGCGTAGCTCAGCCGGTAGAACAGCGCCTGCGACACCATCCGGTGCAGCCGCAACCCCAGCCACACGCCCAGCGGCGCTGCGGGAGCCAGCAGCAGCGACGTCGTCAGGTTCCCGGCCGCGAACTGCCCCAGCCAGGCGTAGGGAAGCACCTTCGCCAGGTTGACGAGGAAGAAGAACACCACGCTGGTGCCGACGAAGACGGACTTGTCCAGCCGCTGCGGCAGCAGGAAGAACTGCACAGGCGGCCCGCCGGCATGGGCTACGAAGCTGGTGATGCCGGCGACCGTGCCGCAGACGACGCCCAGCGCGGGATGGCCCCGCCGCGGTTCCCGCGGCCCCCGCTGCGCGAGGAAGTAGTGGGCAGAAAAGCCGATCGCGATCGCCCCCAGCACCAGCCGCAGCGCGTGCTCGTCGAGGGCGTCGAAGGTCAACGCCCCGACGGCGATGCCCACCGCGGCCCCCGGCAGCAGCACCGCCAGGTTCCGCCGGTCCCACTGCCGGCGGTAGGCCCAGATGGTGAGCACGTCCATCAGGCACAGGATCGGCAGCATGATCGCCGCCGCAACCGCGGGCGAGACAGTCATCGCCATCAGCGGCACCGCCAGCGAACCGACGCCCCCGGCAAAGCCGCTCTTCGAGATGCCGGTCAGCAGCACGGCGACGACGCCGAGCGCATAGAACCAGGGGCTGACCTCGAGCAGACTCACCGGGGCACCGGAGCAGCGGGCGGAGACGTCAGCTGGACCGGATCGGTATCGGCTGACAGATGATGCCTGCCGCGCCCCGCTTCCCCCGGGCGTCCGGCCCGCCACAGCACGACGACGCCGACGAGCGCCGACAGCACCGAGGCGCCGAACACCGCGATCTTCGCGGCGGCGAAGTCCTCGTGCACCGGGAAGGCCTGGCCCGCGATGAACAGCGACATGGTGAAGCCGATGCCGGCGAGCGCCCCGGCGCCGGCAAGCTGCAGCCAGCCGTATTCGGCCGGCTTGACGGCGAGCCCGAAGCGCACCGCGGCAAGGCAGGCGGCCAGCATCCCCAGCGGCTTCCCCACCGCGAGCCCGAGCCCGATGGCGAGCATCAGCGGCCAGTGCCCCTCCGCCATCCCGGCGGTGATCTCCACGCCGGCATTGGCCAGCGCGAAGATCGGCAGCACGACATAGCTGGAGCGCGCGCCGGCATGGCGCAGCAGGCGGTCCGCGGGGCTCTCCAGCCGGTCGTGGATCGCATCCAGCGCGCGGAGCGCCGGCAGCGACGGGCCGCGGCGCAGCACCTCGCCGCCCTGTGCGGCCTCCGCCGCAATGATCGCGTTGGCCTGGGTGGCCAGCGCCCGCAGGTTCGCCGGCGGGCGGGTCGGGATGAACATCGCCAGCACCACGCCGGCGAGCGTCGCATGCAGCCCGCCCTCATGGACGCACGCCCACAGCACCACGCCGACCAGCACATACGGGGTCACCAGCGTCACCGCCCAGCGGTTGAGCAGCCACAGCCCGGCGGTCGCCGCCACCGCCCCCGCCAGCCACCACGGGTCGAGCGCGCCGGAGTAGAACACCGCCACCACGGCAATCGCGCCGATGTCGTCGACGATGGCGGCGGCGGTGATGAACACCCGCAGCTCCACCGGCACCCGCCGGCCGAGCATGACGATCAGGGCCACCGCGAAGGCAGTGTCGGTCGCCATCGGCACGCCCCAGCCCATCGTCCACGTTCCGGCCGGGATCGCGGCCATGTAGAGCAGCGCCGGCGCTGCCATCCCGCCGATCGCGGCGGCGACCGGAAATGCCGCGGAACGGCGGGCCGCCAGCCGGCCGACGGTGAACTCGCGCTTGATCTCCAGCCCCACGACCAGGAAGAAGATCGTGAGCAGCCCGTCGTTCACCCAGTCGAGAAGCGCGAGGCCGTAGCCGAGGTCGCCGAGCGCCACCCTCAGGTGCAGGTGCCAGAGGGCGGTAAACGCCGGTCCCAGCGGCGAGTTGACCACCGCCACCGCCAGCACCGTCGCCAGCAGCAGCAGCAGGCCCGCCGACGGTCCCCAGCTCGCGAAGTCGATCGCCACCGCCTTCAGCCGCGGACCCAGCCGGCCCTCGATCGCGTCGGAGAGCGAGCTTGCGTCCCACGCCCCGTCGTAGCGGCGGCCGTTGATGAAGAAGGTCGGCGTCACCATCACGCCGCTGGCGCGGGCGCTTGCCTCGTCCTCGGCGACGCGCGCCTCCGCCCGCCGGGCCGCCGCCTCCGCCTGCTCCGGATCCTGCTCGGCGAGGCCGAGCTCGTCGGCAATGGCGGACAGATCTTCCTCGGTGAGGTCGCCGGAGCGGGTCATCAGCCGGACGTGCGCCCGCCAGAACCCCGCCGGCGTCTCCGCCCGCTCCGCCAGCTCGGCGGCCCGCCGGGCCAGGTCGTTCCCGGTGAGCGGCCGGTGGCGGAAGACGTAGCGCATCCGGCTGCCCATCCGGTCGCGCACTTCGGCGATGTGCTGGTTCGCCGCGCGGCAGTAGGGACAGGCGTAGCTGCCGTATTCGACTACCGTCACCGGCGCATCGGCCGGGCCCAGCACGTGGTCGCGCGTCTCGTCCACCGGCCGGTCGAGGCGGTTGGTCGCCCTCATGTCCACTGCTGGCTGCCCTCCCCGCCCGTTGCCTTCCCGGTCCGTGCACGGACCGGGCCACCGCGCGGTGAGGCTAGCGGCGCATCGGCAAAGGACAAGCCGTGCGCGTGCAGGGCCGCGTCAGCATCTGCGCATGGCGCCCAGGGGAATGGCGGAGGCTGCGTTGTCCCGGCGCGACCGGCCGCCCGCCTACAGCGCCTCCGCGAGCGCGGAGAGATCGTCGTCCAGCGCCTGCAGCGCCCCGTCCGCGCCGCCGTGAAGCGCGCCCAGCAGGTCGCCGGCGGACATCTCCGACAGCTCCTCCTGGCGCAGCACCTGCTCGTGGGTGCGCATCACCGCCAGCCGCGCCTGCAGCGCGGCCGTGCGCTCGGCACGGGTGGCCGTGCCGCCGGCGATCGCCTCCGTCTGGCGCTGGTCCTCCGCGATCAGGCCGTCCAGCGCGTCCGGCTCGCGCAGCCGCGGGCGCAGCAGGCGTTCCATCGCGGCGTGGACGCATTCACGCCACTCCGCCTCGCCTTCGCCCAGGGCGTCGGGCGCAAGCCCGTCCGCGGCGCGCGGGTCGTATTCGTGGTCGATGGTGCACTGACGGAGGGCGGAGGCGAGCGTCTGGCGCGGGGGTTCGGGCGGGTCGAGTTCCGTTCCCGCCGGTGGCAGCGGCCCCTGCTGGCACGCCGCCAGCAAGAGCACGACTGTCCCCGCGGCCAGGCCGGCCGCCACCCTGCCGTTGCGCACCGTCCGTCCTCCCCTGCTGCTTCGCCCCGCTAGAACAGCCGCGCGATCGCCTCGATGTCGCCGCGGATGCGCTGGTAGGCCAGGTTGGCGTCGGTCTGGCTCAGCACGGGGCCGGCCGACCCGACCGGCTGGCCGGTGGGATAGGCCTGCTCCGCCGCCCGGATGGTGTTCAGCCGGGCGCTCAGCACCGCCCGCCGCTGCGAGCGGGTGGCCCGGCCCTCGGCGATGGCCTCGGTCAGCTCCTCGTCCTCGTCGATCAGCGCGTCGAGCTGGTCCGGGTTCTTCATGTTCGGGCCCAGGATGTCCTCGAAGGCGTCGTGGGCGCAGTCGCGCCAGTCCTCCTCGCCGGGGGCGAGCTGGTTGTCGGGGATCTGGGCCGACACGTCGGGATTGTAGCCGTAGCGCACGGTGCACGCGCGCAGCGCCTGGGCGACACCGGCGGGAAACTCGTCGTAGTCGGGAGCATCGTAACCGCCCGGCCGGCTGGAGCCGCATCCCGCGAGCACGAGGCCCGCGGCAAGGGCGGCAAGGGCCGGCAGCGTGGCAATGCCGGGCAGGCGCCCGGGGCGTGCACGCTTCTCGCAGATCCGCATGATGTTCCTCCTCGCTCGCGCCCCCCTGTGGGCATGTCGGGCGGTGGGCCGCTGAGCCCCTCTGTCGCGGAGAGCGTGCGGCCGGTTCACCGGCCTGCCCCGTCCCCCGTCCGTTGCCTCCCGTGCCTGTGGCGGCAGGCACGCATATTCGTTATCACAGCCGGGCAGGCAAAATAAGGGGAAGGCTTGGCATGTTCGCGGAGCTCGAAGGCAAGGTCGTGCTGGTCACGGGGTCCAGCACGGGGATCGGGGCCGCGGCGGCGCGCGCCTTCGGCAAGGTCGGCGCCCATGTGGTGGTCCACTATGCCCGCAGCCGGGACAAGGCGGAGGCGGTGGCGGAAGCGATCCGCGCCGACGGGGCGAAGGCGAGCGTGGTGTCCGGTGACGTCTCCGTCCCCGGCGGGGCCGAGGCGGTGGTGGCGGCCGCCATCCAGGCCGCAGGCACGCTCCACGTGCTGATCAACAACGCCGGCCACATGGTCGAGCGCCGTCCGTGGGCGGACTACACCGACGCCGCCTATGACGCGATCCTGAATCTCAATGCCCGCTCCGCCGCCGCGGCCAGCGCCGCCGCCATCCCGGAGTTCCGCCGCAACGGCAAGGGCAACATCATCCACGTCTCCTCGATCGCCGCCCGCAACGGCGGCAGCGGAGGAGCCGGGCTCTACGCCGCCGCCAAGGGCTTCGTCAGCACCATGACCCGCGGCATGGCCCGCGAGCTGGCGCCCCTGAACATCCGGGTGAACGCGGTGTCGCCGGGCGTGATCATGACCCCCTTTCACGAGATCTATTCCACACCGGAGCAGCTCGCCGCGGCGAAGGCCACCATTCCGATGGGCCGCTTGGGCACGGCCGAGGACTGCGCCGGCACCTTCCTCTATCTCGCCTGCGACGCGCTGTCCGGCTACGTCACCGGCCAGGTGATCGAGGTCAACGGCGGCCAGCTCATGCCCTGACCGGCCGGGTCAGGCCCGCTCCTCCAGCCGCTCGAGCTGGTCGAGCCGCGCCTCGGCCAGCCGGCGGAAGTGCCCGTCGGGGTAGGTATCGAGATAGCTGCGGACGATGGCAGGGTCGTCGCTGTCCTTCACGCTTTCCCAGAAGGTGATCTCCAGCCGCACCTCGTCGCTGGAGCCGCCCGCCTCGCCGGCCGCGAGCGCCGTCAGCCGTGCCCGCGCGAGCGGCGCGAAGGCGCCGGCAGGATAGCGCTCCAGATAGGCGGCGTAGTCGGCCGCCGCGTTCCCCTCCGCCACCGCCTCCCAGAAGGCGACCTCCACCGGATCGGCGCCGCCGTCCCCTGCCGTCTGCTCCTGCTCCTCCGCCGCGGTCATCGTCTCCGACGCGGCAGGCGGGGCAGGCGCGCCCTCGAAGCGCAGCGTGAACACCCGCACCGGGCGGATGATGTTCTTCACCGTGCGCTCGCCCAGGTCCTCGAACAGGAACGGCGACTTGTCGCGGAGCTGGTCGCGCACGGTGCGCGAGATGCAGACGCCGCCGGGCGCCGCCAGCCCCTGCAGCCGGGCGGCGACATTGACGCCGTCGCCGAAGATGTCGTCGCCCTTGGCGATGACGTCGCCGACGTTGATGCCGATCCTCAGCAGCATCTTGCGGTCCGCCGGCAGGTGGGCATTGCGCGCCGCCATCGCCTGCTGGATCTCCACCGCGCAGTGCACCGCCTCGATCACGCTGTGGAACTCGGCGAGCACACTGTCACCGGCGGTGCCGACGATGCGGCCGCCGCGCAGCCCGATCAGGTCGTCGATCACCTCGCGATGCGCCGACAGCGTCGCCAGCGTGCCGACCTCGTCCTGGCCCATCAGCCGGCTGTAGCCCGCGACGTCGGCCGACAGGATCGCGACCAGTTTCCGCTCGGCGGGGGGTGTGGCCATGGTGCAGTGGCTCTCCGGCTGGGGGTGCGGTGGGAACAACACCGCAGGCGGCCGAAGATTGCGCCCGGGGTCAGCCGGCAACCTGCATCACTGCAAGGGCGAGGCTGCCGGCAGCCGCAAGCGGCGGGACCACGCGCGGCGCGCGGAACCCGGCCGTCCGCGGCGCACGGCCCTGGAGCCGCCACAGGGCGAGGTTCACCGCGGCAAAGATCACCAGCGTGACCATGCTGGTGATGGAGACCAGCGACACGAACGGCAGCGCCACGGTGAAGACCAGCACGATCGCCCCGCCGGCCAGCGTCGCCGGGACCGGCGTGTGCACACGCGCGCTCACCCGGGCGAGCCCGCGCGGAAGCCAGCCGCGCCGGGCCATGCCGTAGAGGAGCCGCGCCAGCATCACCAGCTCGATCAGCACGCCGTTCACGACTGCGACCAGCGCCACGGCCGCGAACAGGTCCATCGAGAACCACTGCAGCCGCGCCGCCACCAGCAGCAGCGGCGCCGGAGCGGCCACGATGTCCGCGAGCGGCAGCGCCAGCACGGTGATCAGCGCCACCGCCATGTAGAGTGCCGTGCTGATGGCGAGACTCCACAGGATGGCGCGCGGCAGGCTGCGTTCCGGATCGGCGGCCTCCTCCGCCATGTTGGCGAGGTTCTCGAAGCCGATGAAGGCGAAGAACGCGAGGAACGCGCCGAGCGCGATTCCCGCCAGCGCGTCGCCGTCGGCGAAGGGCACCAGCTCCGCCGCCCGCTCCGGCAACGTCTCCAGCGCCGGCAGACCCACGGCAATCACGAACAGCAGGCCACCGATCTCGAGCACGGTCATCGCGGCGGCGAGACCGACGCTTTCGCGGACCCCGAGGCAGGCGACCGCCGTGAACAGCACCACCAGCCCGCCCGACACTAACTCGTCGGGCAGAACGACGAACGGCGTCACGTAACCGACGGCGCCGCGGGCGATCGAGGCGGTGCTCAGCACCACCACCGCCGCAACCGCAAGCCCCACCGCCTGCGACAGCCGGTCGGAGCCGAACGCCTCCTTGACGTAGGCGGCGGCCCCGGCCGC
>CALKHQ010000043.1 GCA_937988735.1 uncultured Alphaproteobacteria bacterium | reverse complement strand
CGTTCTGGCCGAGCGGGCGCCGGGCGTCCCCGTCATCGACCTGATGCACGACGCACCCGCCTATGCCCCCGGCTGCGCCTCCTACCTGCTGGCGGCGCTGACCCCGGCGATGCCGAAGGGGGCCACGATCGTGGCCGTGGTCGATCCCGGCGTCGGCGGGCCGCGGCGGCCGATCGTGGTCCGCGCCGACGGGCGCCAGTTCGTCGGCCCCGACAACGGCCTGTTCGAGCTGGTGATGCGCCGGGCCAGGGACGTCAGCTGCGAGTCGATCGAATGGCGGCCGAAGGTGCTGTCGGCCACCTTCCACGGCCGCGACCTGTTCGCGCCGGTGGCGGCATCGCTGGCGAAGGGAACGGTGGAAGACTGCACCCTGCGGCCGGTCGAGCCGCTGCGCTTCCCCCGCTGGCCGGACGACCTGCCGGCGGTGATCTACATCGACGGCTATGGCAACCTGATCACCGGGCTGCGGGCGGCAACGCTGCCGCCCGGGACGCGGGTGGGCCTCGGCGGCGCTGCGCTGCAGCGGGCGCGCACCTTCGGCGACGTGCCGTCGGGTGTCCTGATGTGGTACGAGAACTCGATCGGCTTGATCGAGATCGCGGTCAACAAGGGCAACGCCGCGCGGCTGCTGTCGGCGTCGATCGGGACCGAGGTGAAGCTGGAGACGTGACCGGCGCCGCCGCGGTCAGGCGGCGCCGTGGGCCACCAGCCGGTCCACCCGAGGCAGGCGGAGCGGCAGCGACGGCCGCCGATGCAGCACGTCGCGGTAGAGACCGACCAGGATCATGTCCGGGTCGCGGCCGTTGCGGGCCAGCGGCAGCAGCACGCGCTCCCACCGGATGGTGTTGCCGGCGGCGTCACAGCTCCGCTCCGCGCGATGGACGGCAATCCCCCGGGTGGCGCAGGCCACGTAGTCCTCATAGAACCGGCTGTCGATGGTCTCGGACTCGCGCTCCGACAGGTACTGGCCGGTGCGGTCGGCGCCGTGGTAATCGACGATCTTCGTCCCCACCAGCCGCCGGCGGAAACGCAGCGGCGCCCGTTCCACGTCGATCAGGGCCACGTTGCGGAGCCAGGGCTTCAGCGCCTCCGGACCGATGTCGGCCCGGGACGGCAGGCGTCCCTCTCGTCCCGCCTGTTGCCAGACTTCGTAGAGATTCGCCAGTTCGGGTCGCATTTCCATCATGGCGTCAGGATCGGGCGCTGTTGGTTAACCGCCCGTTAACGGCCCGGGAAAGCTAACGGTCTTTTAACCACGGTTCGCTAACCGGACCGGTCCGCTTCCGGCCAGCGCGCAGACCACGCAGAACGCGCGAAGGGGCCCGCGTCGCACGAATGGTGCGACGCGGGCATCGGAACGAGCGGGTGTCAGGCAGGACGGTCGTTCAGCATCTGCGCCTCGAGGTCGGCAAAACGCTCCTCGAGGTGGCGGAACCGCATCTTGAGCCGGGCCAGACCCTCGACACTGCCGCCGCGGACAGGCCCCGCCCCGCCCCGCACCACGGGTTCGTCCGTGACCGGCGCCTCGACATCGTCCTCCCGCGGGGCCAGCCAGGCGATCAGTCCGTAGGCGAGGACGGTGGGGACGGTGAACGCGATCAGCGAGATCACCGCCACGATGCGCACGACCTTCGGCCTCAGCCCGACCCGGCGGGCGATGCCCGCGCAGACCCCGGCGAGGATCCCCTGCTCCGTGTCGCGGGTCAGCCGCGTCCGCTGCCGGATTGCGTTCCGCAGCCGGCGCGCCGCGCGCCGCACCCCGCAGCCGTACCCGCCATGGTGGTGGCAGCGGTAATGGCCGTGCCGGCCGTCGATCTCGTCATGGGTCATGGCCACCTGAGTTTCTCCCGATGTTCTTGTCGTGACGCCGCTCACGGCATGGCCGCGGGTCATCCCTCCGCCTTCGGCGCCTCGCCTCCGGCCTTCGCCCGCAGGGCCGCCTTCAGGGCTTCGAGCTCGCGCTCGACCGCGGCTTCCGCCTCCAGCTCCGCGAACTCCTCGCGCAGCGACTTCCTGCTTCCCATGTCGGCAGCCTCGACCTCGCCTTCAAGCGAATCCAGCCCGCGCTCGATCTCCTCGAAGCGCGCGTAGGCGTCGTCGATCCGGGCGTCGATGCGGCTCCGCCGCGAGTCGCCCCGGCGCCGCGCCGCAGCCCGCCGGCTGGCCAGCGCCCGCTCCCGCTTCTTCGCGTCGGCGAGCTTGGTCTCGAGCTGGGTGATGTCCTCGTTGGTCTGGGCCAGCGTCTGCTCCAGCTCGACGAGCTGCTCGCGCAGCAGTTCCACCTTGTCGTTCAGCCGGGCGCGGGCGGTCAGCGCGCCGCGGGCCAGGTCCTCGCGGCCGCGGGTCAGCGCGAACTCGGCCTTGGACCGCCAGTCCTCCGCCTCGGTCACGCAGCGCTCGATCCGCCGCTGCAGGTCCTTGCGCTCCGCGATCGCCTTGGCCGCGGTGGCGCGGACCTCGACCAGCGTGTCCTCCATCTCCTGCACGATCATCCGGATCACCTTGTAGGGATCCTCCGCCCGGTCGAGCAGGGAGTTGATGTTGGCGTTCACGATGTCGCCCAGTCTGGAAAAGATGCCCACGGTTCGCTCCGAACGTTTGCGTGCCGGCCTCTCGCAGCCTCGCCTCCCTTTCAGCACAGGCCGTGCCACCCGGGCGCATCCTGCGTAACTGATTGACTTTCCTCCGATTTCTCTCTCTGCCGAGGCAGATCCACGCGCTTGTCTGCGGTCAGAATCACCATTATATGGTGATTTCCACCAACTCTCGGTGATACATGCGCCAGGAGCTTCTGCAGACGCCGATCGGCAGCTCGCCTGCCTTCCTTGACATGCTCGAGCAGGTCTCCCGGCTGGCGTCGCTGGACCGGCCGGTGCTGGTCATCGGCGAGCGCGGCTCCGGCAAGGAGGTGATCGCCGCCCGGCTGCACTACCTGTCGCCGCGGTGGGAGCGGCCGCTGGTGCGGGTCAACTGCGCGGCGCTGAACGAGGCGCTGCTGGAAAGCGAGCTGTTCGGCCACGAGGCCGGTGCCTACACCGGCGCCACCCGGCGCCGGCCCGGCCGCTTCGAGCTCGCCGACGGCGGCACGCTGTTCCTCGACGAGATCGCCAATGCCTCGCCGGCGGTGCAGGAGAAGCTGCTGCGGGTGATCGAGTACGGCACCTTCGAGCGCGTCGGCGGCAACGAGACCCTGGCGGTGGACGTCCGGGTCGTCGCCGCCACCAACATCGACCTGCCCGCCGCGGCTGCCGCCGGGCGGTTCCGGGCCGACCTGCTCGACCGGCTCGCCTTCGACGTGGTAACCGTGCCGCCGCTGCGCTCCCGGCCGGAGGACATCGTCGAGCTCGCCGAGCATTTTGCCCACGCCATGGCGGCCGAGCTCGGCCGCGGCCGCTTCCCCGGCTTCTCCGCCGACGCGCTGGCCCGGCTGCAGGCCCACGACTGGCCGGGCAACGTCCGCGAGCTGAAGAACGTGGTCGAACGCGCTGTCTATCAGGCGCCGAGCCTGGATCGGCCGATCGACATCGCCGTCATCGACCCGTTCGCCTCACCCTGGCGCCCTCGAACGGAGCGGGCCGCCACCCCGCGGGCGGAAAATGAGGTGGCGCCGCCGGCGCCGTGGCCGACCGGCGCGGAGCCGCTGGACCTGGTGGCGACGGTGGAAAGCTTCGAGGCGGCGCTGATCCGCTCCGCGCTCGCCGCCAACCGCCACAACGCCCGCGCCACCGCCCGCCACCTCGGCCTCACCTATGACCAGCTCCGCAACCGGATGCGGAAACACCGGCTGTAGCCCGGGCTGGCGCGAGGGCGTCACTTGTAGGGGTCGGCGGCGTCCCTGAGGCCGTCGCCGAGGAAGTTGAAGGCGAGCACGACCAGGATCACCGGCACCATCGGGTAGATCAGCCACGGGTAGAGCACGACGATGGTGAAGTCGGTCGCCTCCTTCAGCAGCACGCCCCAGCTCACCGCCGGCGAGTCCAGCCCGAGGCCGAGGTAGCTCAGCGCCGTCTCGGCGAGGATCATGCCGGGGATGGAGAGGCTGGCCGAGGCGATCAGGTGGCTGGCGAAGCTCGGCAGCAGATGGCGCGCAATGATCCGCCGCGGCTTCGCCCCCATGAGGTAGGCCGCGGTGGCGAAATCCTCCTCGCGCAGCGCGAGCAGCTTGGAGCGCACCGCGCGGGCGAGCGATGGCCAGTCGAGCAGCGCCAGGATCAGCGTCAGCCCGAAGTAGATCCACACCATGTCCCAGTTGGCGGGCAGCGCCGCCGACAGCGCCATCCACAGCGGCAGCTCGGGGAAGGAGCGCAGCACCTCGATCACCCGCTGCACCGCCGAGTCCACCCAGCCGCCGTAATAGCCGGCGAGCCCGCCGATGACGATGCCGAGCACGAAGCTGAGCGCGACGCCGACGAGGCCGACGGTCAGCGAGATGCGCGCGCCGTAGATCATGCGCGAGAAGATGTCCCGCCCCAGCCGGTCGGCCCCGAGCAGGAAGAAGGCGCCCCCTTCCGGCGGACAGACGATGTGGAAGTCCATCCGGATCAGGCCCAGCCAGTTGTACGGGTCACCGCTGCAGAACCAGCGCAGCGGCAGCGGCCGGCTGCGGTCCTCCGCCCACCGGGTCTGGAAGGTGCTGACGTCGAGCTCCTTCGTCATCGGATAGACGAAGGGCCCGATGAACTCCCCCTCGTGGACCCAGTGCACCTCCGTCGGCGCCGCGTAGATGTAGGCGTTGTTGCGCGTCTCCAGCGCATAGGGGGCCAGCATCTCGCTGAACAGGCAGGAGAGGTAGAACAGGCCCAGCACCACCGCGGAGAACACCGCCAGCCGGTGGCGGCGCAGCTTCCACCACATCATCGTCCACTGCGACGCCATGTAGTAGCGCTGCATCTCCGGCGGCATCGCCGCGTCGCTCTCGGGCGAGAACGGCAGGTCCGAAACGAAGTGCGGCAGCGGATCCCGGTCGTTGGTGCGGGGCGGACTGGAGGTCATCGCACGACCCCTCCGGTCAGCCGGATGCGGGGGTCGAGCCAGGCGAGCAGCAGGTCGGACACCAGCGTCCCCAGCACCGTCAGCACCGCGAGGAACATGAGGAAGGTGCCGGCGAGGTACATGTCCTGCACCTGCAGCGCGCGGACCAGCATCTCGCCCGAGGTGTCGAGGCCGAGGACGACGGAGACGATGGCGGCGCCGCTGATCACCTGGGGCAGCAGGTTGCCGATGTCGGCGATGAACGGGTTCAGCGCCATCCGCAGCGGATACTTGATGAGGAGCCGCCCCGGGGAGAGGCCTTTCGCCCGCGCGGTCACGACATACTGCTTCTGCAGCTCGTCGAGCACGTTCGCCCGCAGCCGACGGATCATGCCCGCGGTGCCGGCGGTGCCGATGATGATCACCGGCACCCACAGGTGCTCGAGCACCGAGCCGACCTTCGCCCAGGTCCACGGCTGGTCGCGGTACTGGTCGTCCATCAGCCCGCCGATGTCGGTGCCGAACCAGACGTTGGCGAAGTAGAGCATGACGATGGCGAGCAGGAAGTTCGGCACCGCGAGCCCGAGGTAGCCGATGAAGGTCGCGAGGTAGTCGCCCACGCTGTACTGGTAGACGGCGGAGTAGACGCCGATCGGGAACGACACCGCCCAGATGAACAGGATGGTGAGGAAGTTGAGGATGAAGGTGAACAGGAAGCGTTCGCCCACCACCTGGCTGACCGGGCGCTGCAGGTCGAAGGAGTAGCCGAAGTCGCCGTTCACCAGGCCCCACAGCCAGCGCAGGTAGCGCTCGAGGAATGGCCGGTCGAAGCCGTAGGTCTGCCGCAGGTGCTCGAGCTGCGCCTGGCCGCGCTCGCCCTGGGCGCGCAGCTCGTTGACGATGTTGGTGAAGATGTCGCCCGGCGGAAGCTGGATGATGACGAACACCAGGAAGCTGATCACGAGCAGCGTCGGCACCATGACCAGCAGCCGGTGGGCGACGTAGCGGATCATCGCGCGGTCCTGCGCCGACGGGAGCTCACGTCCCGGCCGGGGCAGGCTTTTCCTGCCCCGCGGTGGCCCACCGGAGGGAACATGTCGAACAGCCTGCGCAGCATCGGCCGGCCCGGAGCCCTCAATTCTGCTCCAGCCAGAAGGTATCCGGATGGTAGATGCCGAAGTGGGCGCCCGGATCCCAGTTGTAGATCGCCTCGGTCGGCACGTTGCGCAGGCGGTTGGAGATCACCACCGGCTGCGGCACCTGGGCGACGGTGCCGATGGTGAAGACGTTGTCGGTGTAGAGGGTGACGATCTCCTCCCAGATCCGCGCCCGCTCCCCGATTTCGGCGGTGCCGCGCCACTGGTCGAAGAGCGCCATCAGCTGCTGCGCCTCCGGCATGTCGATCGGCTCGCCGGCGGCGCCCTTCGTCTCGTAGTACTGGCCCCACTTCGGCCACTGGAGCTGGGCCTGCGCGGTCGGCGCGAACTCCCACGGTGACACGTCGGCAGTGGGAATGCCGTTGTCGATGCCGTTGAACGCGCTCATCACCGTCTCGCCGGCGAACACGCGCTCGTACATCGCCTCCCGCTGCTGGGGCCGGATGAACAGCGCGACGCCGATCCGCTTCCAGCTCTCGGTGATGAGCTCCAGCATGTCGGTGACCTCGCTGTCCTCGCCGGTGGTCTCGACGATGATCTCGACCGGCCGGCCGTCGGGCAGCAGCCGGATGCCCGCGCCATTGCGCCGGTCGAGGCCCATCTCGTCGAGCAGCGCGTTGGCGGTGTCGTAGTCCAGCGTCGCCCACAGGGTTGTGAGCTCGTCGCGGTAGAGCGGGCTCTGCGGCAGGATGGTGTTGGCCCCGGGCACGGCGAGGTTGAAGTAGAGGGCGGCGTTGATGTCGTCGCGGTCGATCGCGAGCGACAGCGCCCGTCGGAAGCGCACGTCGCGCAGCACCTCGCGCCACACCGGGTCGGAGACGTTGAGATTGGGGAACAGCGCCATGCGCGAGCCCTGGCCGGTGTGCCACAGCGTCATGCGGTAACCGTGCACCTGCTCGTTCTGCTTCAGCAGCGGCGCATCGGCGAGGTTCAGGTTCCGCGCCTGCAGGTCGCTGTCGCCGGTGGCGGTCTTGGCGGCGATCAGGTCGCCGGCGGCGATGTTGACGATGACGCGGTCGATGTAGGGGAGCTGCCGGCCCTCCGGATCGACCCGATGGAAATAGGGGTTGCGCTCGAACACCAGCCGGTCGGACGGCCCCTCGGTGATCAGCCGCCACGGCTCCAGCGTCGGCAGGTGCGGGTTCTCCTCGCGCCCCATGTTGTCCATGGCGTTGTGGAGCGCGGCCCAGTTCCTGTGCCCGCCGTCGGCGACCATCCGCGCGATCTCCGCCGGGTCGCCGTACGCCTGGTGGAACTGGCGCACGTAATGGGCGGGCATGAAGATGTAGAGCGGCGTGGCGCCGGCCAGCGCCGGCAGGAAGCTCGGGTTGGGCTTGGACCAGCTGTAGCGGACCGTCAGCGCGTCGAGGATCTCCACCGTCGGCAGCTCGCCGTCCACCACCAGCTCGATCGGCGGGCCGACCGGGGACAGCTCGGGGTTCAGCGCCACGTCCTCCCACCAGTAGCGGAAGTCCTCTGTGGTGAAGGGCGCGCCGTCGGACCAGCGATGGCCGGGCCGGAGATGGAAGGTGAAGATGCGGCCCTCCTCCACCTCGAAGGCGGCGAGGATGTCCGGCACGATGTCGAGTTCCGGCGTGAAGCCCACGAGCCGGGAGTAGCCGTAGACCGAAAGCAGGCGCGCGTCACGCGCACGGCCGAACAGCAGGCGCAGGTCGCCGCCGTACCGGCCGATGGTCTTGCCGTAGCTCTCGAATTCGGTCACCAGCGGCTCGTCGGGCAGCCGCTCCGCCATCGGCGGCAGCGTGCCCTGCTCGACCAGCGGCGCCAGCAGCGGCGGCTCCTCCGCGCCTGCCTGCCCCGGTCCGGCGA
>CALKHQ010000042.1 GCA_937988735.1 uncultured Alphaproteobacteria bacterium | reverse complement strand
ATCGGTCAGGAAGCGGTGGTCGTCGGCATGCAGCTCTCGGCCCAGCCCCAGGACAGCGTCATCACGAGCTACCGCGACCACGGCCACATGCTGGCCACCGGCATGGACGCCAAGGGCGTGATGGCGGAGCTCACCGGCCGGCGCGGCGGCTACTCCAAGGGCAAGGGCGGCTCGATGCACATGTTCAGCCGCGAGAAGAACTTCTTCGGCGGCCACGGCATCGTCGCGGCCCAGGTGCCGATCGGCACCGGCCTCGCCTTCGCCCACAAGTACCGCGGCGATGGCGGCGTCGCCATGTGCTACCTCGGCGACGGCGCCGTGAACCAGGGCCAGGTCTACGAGAGCTTCAACATGGCGGCCCTGTGGAAGCTTCCGGTCGTCTACGTCATCGAGAACAACCGGTACGGCATGGGCACTTCGGTCGCCCGTGCGTCGGCGACGCCCGACCTTCACCAGCGCGGGTCGGCCTATGGCATCCCGGGCCGGCAGGTGAACGGCATGGACGTCGAGGCGGTGAACGCCGCCGCGACCGAGGCGATCGAGCATGCGCGGTCGGGCAACGGCCCCGTCATCCTGGAGATGCAGACCTACCGCTACCGCGGGCATTCGATGTCGGATCCGGCGAAGTACCGGACCAAGGAAGAAGTCAACAAGATGCGCAGCGAGAACGACCCGATCGACAACGCGCGCAAGAAGATCATCGAACGCGGCCATGCGGACGAGGCGGCGCTGAAGGAGATCGACCGCGAGGTCAAGGCCGTCGTCTCGGAAGCCGCCGAATTTGCGCAGCAGAGCCCGGAACCGGATCCCTCCGAGCTGTACACCGACGTGCTCGCCGCAGCGTGAGCCCAGGAGGCGTGGCGATGCCATGCGTCCGTCCCAGCACCGATGCGACCCGGCCGGCCGGCGCGCTCGTCCGTGCCCCGGCGCGCCTGTTCAGTTGAGGACCCTCCACAGATGCCGATTGAAATCCTGATGCCGGCGCTGTCGCCGACCATGACCGAAGGGAAGCTCGCCCGGTGGCTGAAAGCCGAAGGCGACACGGTGAGCGCCGGCGACGTCATCGCCGAGATCGAGACGGACAAGGCGACGATGGAGGTCGAGGCGGTCGACGAGGGGACGCTCGGCAAGATTCTGATCCCGGAGGGTACGGACGAGGTGGCGGTCAACACGCCGATCGCCCTGCTGCTGGAGGACGGCGAGGACGAGTCCGCGCTGGCCGGCGCCGGCGCGGCGAAGCCGGCGGCAGAGCCGGCGCCGCCGCCGCAGGCCGCGAAGAAGGAGGCGGAGGCGGCGACGCGCCCGGCCGCCGAGCCGAAGGCGCCGGCCCCCGTCCAGCCGGAGTACACCGGCGAGACCGTCAGCAAGACGGTGCGCGAGGCCCTGCGCGACGCCATGGCGGAGGAGATGCGCCGCGACGAGCGCGTCTTCCTGATGGGCGAGGAGGTTGCGGAGTACCAGGGCGCCTACAAGGTCAGCCAGGGGCTGCTCGAGGAGTTCGGCCCGAAGCGGGTGATCGACACCCCGATCACCGAGCACGGCTTCGCCGGCCTCGGCGTCGGCGCGGCCTTCGGCGGGCTGCGGCCGATCATCGAGTTCATGACCTTCAACTTCGCCATGCAGGCGATGGACCAGATCATCAACTCGGCAGCCAAGACCCGCTACATGTCCGGCGGCCAGATGGAGAGCCCGATCGTGTTCCGCGGGCCGAACGGCGCCGCCTCCCGCGTGGCAGCCCAGCACTCTCAGTGCTATGCGAGCTGGTACGCCCACGTGCCGGGCCTGATCGTGATCGCGCCCTACAGCGCCGGCGACAGCAAGGCGCTGCTCAAGGCCGCGATCCGCGATCCCAACCCGGTGATCTTCCTCGAGAACGAGATCCTCTACGGCCGCACCCATGACGACGTGCCGACCGACCCCGACTATGTCGCACCGATCGGCAAGGCGCGTATCCTCAAGCCCGGCCGCGACGTCACCATCACCGCCTTCTCGCTGGTGTGCGAGCGGGCGCTGGAGGCGGCCGCGAAGCTCGCGGAGGAGGGGATCGACGCCGAGGTGATCGACCTCCGGACGCTCCGCCCGCTTGACACCGAGACCATCGTCGGCTCGGTGAAGCGGACCAACCGCCTGGTTACCGTGGAGGAGGGGTGGCCGTTCGCCGGCATCGGCTCCGAGCTCGCCGCGGTGATGATGGAGCATGCGTTCGACTATCTCGACGCGCCCGTCACCCGCGTGACCGGCAAGGACGTGCCGCTGCCCTACGCCGCCAACCTGGAGAAGCTGGCGCTGCCGCAGACCGACGACATCGTGGCCGCGGCCAAGGCCGTCTGCTACCGCTGACCCGGAGTATCCGCGCATGCCGATCCCCGTTCTGATGCCGGCGCTGTCGCCCACGATGACCGAGGGCAAGCTCGCGAAATGGCACAAGTCCGCCGGCGATACGGTCAGTGCCGGCGACGTCATCGCCGAGATCGAGACCGACAAGGCGACGATGGAGGTCGAGGCGGTCGACGAAGGCAGGCTCGGCAAGATCCTGGTGGCGGAGGGCACGGACGGCGTTGCCGTGAACACGCCGATCGCCCTGCTGCTGGAGGACGGCGAGGACGAGTCCGCGCTGGAGGGCTTCGAGGCGGGCGGCGCGGCCAAGGCGCCGGCTGCCGCACCCGCTGCTGCGGCCGAGCCGGTGGCCGCGGCGGCGCCGAAGACCGAGACCGCGGCGGCGCCGCAGGCGGCGGCCGAAGCGCCGCACCCGTCCGGCGACGGCGAGGGCCGCGTCTTTGCCAGCCCGCTTGCCCGGCGGATGGCAAAGCAGGCCGGGCTCGACGTCACGGCAATCCGGGGCAGCGGCCCGCACGGGCGGGTGGTGAAGGCGGACATCGAGGCCGCGCTCGCATCCGGCAGCGCCAGGCCGGCTGCAGCCGCGGCGGACGTGTCGAAGGAGAAGGCCGCCGAAAAGGCGGCGCCCGCCAAGGCCGCTCCGGCGCCGGCTGCGGGCGAGCCCGAGTTCGAGCTCATCCCGCACAGCAGCATGCGCAAGGTGATCGCGCGCCGCCTTACCGAGGCGAAGCAGACGGTCCCGCACTTCTACCTGACGGTGGACTGCGAGATCGACAGGCTGCTGGAGCTGCGCAAGGCCCTGAACGACCAGGCGCCGGAAGGCGGTTACAAGCTCTCGGTCAACGACTTCATCATCAAGGCGGCGGCGCTCGCGCTGATGAAGGTCCCGGCCGCCAATGCGTCGTGGAGCGAGGAAGGCACCAAGCGCTACAGGTCCGCCGACATCTCGGTCGCGGTCGCGATCGAGGGCGGCCTGATCACGCCGGTGATCCGCGCGGCCCACACCAAGGGCCTCGCCACCATCTCCGAGGAGATGAAGGTGCTGGCGAAGAAGGCGCGGGACGGCAAGCTGACGCCGGAGGAGTACCAGGGCGGCACCTTCTCCGTCTCCAACCTCGGCATGTTCGGGGTGAAGCACTTCGAGGCGGTGATCAACCCGCCGCAGGGCTGCATCCTCGCCGTCGGCGCCGGGGAACAGCGGCCGGTGGTGAAGAACGGCGCGCTCGCCATCGCCACCGTCATGTCGTGCACGCTTTCGGTAGACCATCGCGTCGTCGACGGTGCCGTGGGCGCCCAGTACATGCAGGCGTTCAAGGCGCTGATCGAGAACCCGCTGTCCATGATGCTGTGACGCGCGAAGAACCGGCGGCAAGGGATTGAATCATGGCCGATAAGAGCTACGACGTCGTGGTCATCGGCGGCGGACCGGGCGGCTATGTCGCCGCCATCCGCGCCGCCCAGCTCAAGCTCAAGACCGCGGTGGTGGAGCGCGCCCATCTTGGCGGCATCTGCCTGAACTGGGGCTGCATCCCGACCAAGGCGCTGCTCCGGTCGGCCGAGATCTACCACTACATGCAGCACGCCGCCGACTACGGGCTATCCGCCGCGCAGACCGGCTTCGACATCGCGGCCGTGGTGAAGCGCTCGCGCAACGTCGCGAAGCAGCTCAACAGCGGCGTCGGTTTCCTGATGAAGAAGAACAAGATCGACGTCGTGATGGGCGAGGCCACGCTGGAAGGCGTCGGCAAGGTGCGGGTCTCCGGCGAGCAGGGAGGAACCCTCAGCGCCAGGCACATCATCATCGCGACCGGTGCGCGGCCGCGGGCGCTTCCGGGGATGGAGCCGGACAAGAAGCTGATCTGGACCTATTTCGAGGCGATGGTGCCCGACGTGATGCCGAAGTCGCTGCTGGTGGTCGGCTCCGGCGCCATCGGCATCGAGTTCGCGTCCTTCTACCGCACCCTCGGCGCCGAGGTGACGGTGGTCGAGGTGCTGCCGCAGATCCTGCCGGCGGAGGATGCGGAGATCGCGGCGCTGGCGCGCAAGCGCTTCGAGAAGCAGGGCATCCGCATCTTCACCGACGCGAAGGTGACCAAGGTCGACAAGGGGTCGAACAGCATCACCGCCACCATCCTGGGCAAGGACGGCAAGGAGCAGACCATCAAGGCGGACCGCATGATCTCGGCCGTCGGCGTCCAGGGCAACATCGAGAACCTGGGCCTGGAGGCGCTCGGGGTGAAGACCGAGCGCGGCACCATCGTCACCGACGGCTACGGCCGCACCAACGTCGAAGGCATCTATGCCATCGGCGATGTTGCCGGCCCGCCGATGCTGGCCCACAAGGCGGAGCACGAGGGCGTCATCTGCGTCGAGACGATCGCCGGCGTCGCGGGCGTGCACCCGCTCGACAGGCTGAAGATCCCCGGCTGCACCTACTGCAGCCCGCAGATTGCCTCGGTCGGGCTGACCGAAGCGAAGGCGAAGGAAAGCGGGCGCAAGGTCCGCGTCGGCCGCTTCCCCTTCATCGGCAACGGCAAGGCGATCGCCCTCGGCGAGCCGGACGGGCTGGTCAAGGTGGTGTTCGACGCCGAGACCGGCCAGCTTCTCGGCGCGCACATGATCGGCGCCGAGGTCACCGAGCTGATCCAGGGCTACGTCGTCGCCATGAACCTGGAGACGACGGAAGAAGAGCTGATGCACACGGTCTTTCCCCATCCGACGCTCAGCGAGATGATGAAGGAGGCCGTCCTTGACGCCTATGGCCGTGTGCTCAACATCTAGTCCGCGTCCCGAGCCTGCACGCCACGTCCCGGCTCCGGGCACCGGCTGCGGAACCCAGCGGAAAGGCGACCGACAGGCATGACCGCGAAGATCGATCCGGCCCAGCGGCACCCGGAAAAGGCTCACCGGCCCGACAACCCGACCGCCCACCCGAAGCCGAAATGGCTGCGGGTCAAGGCGCCGACGTCCAGGGGCTACCAGGACACCGTCAAGATCGTCCGCGAGCGCAACCTGCACACGGTGTGCGAGGAGGCGGCGTGCCCGAACATCGGCGAGTGCTGGTCGAAGGGCCACGCCACCATGATGATCATGGGCGACACCTGCACCCGCGCCTGCGCCTTCTGCAACGTGGCGACCGGCAAGCCGGCGCATCTCGACCCGCTGGAGGCGCTGAATGTCGGCCGGGCGGTGCGCGAGCTCGCGCTCGAGCACGTGGTGATCACCTCGGTGGACCGCGACGACCTGCCGGACGGCGGCGCGCGCCACTTCGCCGCCACCATCCGCGCCATCCGCCGCGAGGCGCCGAACGCCACGATCGAGATCCTGACCCCCGACTTCCTGCGCAAGGACGGGGCGCTGGAGATCGTGGTCGAGGCGAAGCCGGACGTGTTCAACCACAACCTGGAGACCGTGCCGCGGCTCTACCCGCGGATCCGCCCGGGCGCCCGTTACTTCCACTCGCTGCGCCTGCTGCAGCGGGTGAAGGAGCTTGATCCATCCATGTTCACCAAGTCCGGCCTGATGGTCGGCCTCGGCGAGACGGACGAGGAAGTGGGGCAGGTGATGGACGACATGCGGTCGGCCGGCATCGACTTCCTCACCATCGGCCAGTACCTGCAGCCGACGCCGAAGCACGCGGCGGTGGACCGGTTCGTGACGCCGGAGGCGTTCGAGGCGATGGCGCAGAAGGCGCGGGCCAAGGGCTTCCTGATGGTGTCCGCCTCGCCGCTGACCCGCAGCTCCTACCACGCCGGCGACGACTTCCGGCGGCTGCGCGCCGCCCGCGAGGCCTGGCTCAAGGGGCTCCGGTCGCCGCAGGCCCCCGGTGCCGTCACGGCGAGCCCGGCGCAATAGCCGCAGTTCCATCACCATTTTTTCAGCGCACCTCGCCCCGATGCGGCCCATATCACTGCGGGAAGGGGCGGGGGCGCAGAACTTGCTTCCGTGAACGATGCGATGACGACCCACGCTGAACGCAGGTATGTCCCGTACACGCCGGAGCAGATGTTCGATCTGGTCGCGGCGGTCGAGGAGTATCCGCACTTCCTGCCGTGGTGCACCGCGGCGCGAATCCGGCAGCGGACCGACCGGCTGATCGTCGCGGACCTTGCCATCGGCTACAAGGCGATCCGCGAGCGCTTCACGTCGCGCGTGACGCTGGACCGGCCGCGCCGGATTGATGTCACCTATGCAGAAGGCCCGTTCAAGTACCTGAACAATCACTGGATTTTCGAGCCGGCCCCCGACGGCGGCTGCGTGATCGACTTTCACGTCGAGTTCGAATTCCGCTCGCGCCTGCTGCAGGGCATCATCGGCCTGTTCTTCCACGAGGCGGTGCGGCGCATGGTGCGCGCCTTCGAAGCTCGCGCGGCCCAGCTGTACGGCTCACCGGATCCAGCGGCGGGCGCCCTCGGATCCTCGGCATAACCCTTTACATTGCGCTTCTGTTAGGCATTATCCCTAGCCCAGCAGAAACGAAGCCGACAAAGGGCCGCCGATGCTCACGGCGACGCACATCCGCGCGGCGCGGGCGCTGATCAATGCGCGCCAGTCCGACCTGGCCCGCGCCGCCGGCATCTCGCTCGCCACCCTCAACAACATCGAGCGCGGCATCGGCGACCCGCGGGCGAGCACGCTGCGGGCAATCGAGACCGCGCTCGCCCAGGCCGGCGTGGTCATCGAGGATTCGCCTTCCCACATCGGCGTCGTCATCCAGCGGCTGAGCCGCCCGCGCCTCTACGAGCCTTACCAGGCAAGCGAGGCGATCATGGCCGCGATCGGGCCGCGGGCGCTGTTCCTCGCCTCCCAGGTGGTCGCCTTCGGCCGCACGGACGCGACCGGCGGGCCGCCGCGCTTCTGCGTTGCCCTGCTCGGGCCGATCCGCACCCAGATCTACGACCGCTGCTCGCTGGCGACCGACACGCCGGCCGGGGCGGCGGAGGTGTGCGGGATCCTGGTCGCCGCCTTCGCCTACCGCCGCAAGGTGCTGCACCATGTGGACCACCTGCTGGACGACACCACCCAGCTGGGCGACCTGGAGGTGGTGGAGCGGCTGCGGGCGGCGCGGCCGAAGCCGATGACCCACCCGGCGCAGATCATCGACCTTATCGACGACTGGGCCCGGCTGGGCGTCACCTACGCGTCGTGGAGGAGCCACCCCGCGCGCGACCTGCTCCGGCTGTTCGGACCGGAGCCGGGGAAGGCGGCCTGAGGGCGGCTCAGGCCTCGAGTTCGCGCAGCAGCCGGAAGGCTTCGCGCACCGTGGCGTGGCGGAC
>CALKHQ010000041.1 GCA_937988735.1 uncultured Alphaproteobacteria bacterium | reverse complement strand
GGCGAGGGCGTCCGCGTTCGCCCGCTGGTTCTCGGCCACCATCAGCAGCACGGTCGGCAGCCCGAGGCAGCAGCGCTCCCACGACGCGGAGCCGGCGGCCCCGATGGCGAGGTCGGCATCCGCCATCAGTGCCGCCATGCTGGGCGCGTCGGCCAGCACCGTCACCTGCAGCCGCGACGCGGCCGCCCGCCGGCGCACGTCGGCGAGGTGCGGGGCGGCCGAGGTCAGCGCCACGTCCACCCGCGTGCCGTCGGCGAGCCGGCTGCGCTCGAGCCCGTCGAGGACCACCGCAGTGACGTTGGCGGGGTCGGTGGCGCCCATGTTCACCAGCAGGCGCCGCAGCGGGCCGGCGGACCGGCCGATCGCCGGGCGGCGGGCGGCGAACTCGGGCCGGAGCGGCGCCCAGGCCGGGCCCAGCAGCAGCCGGCAGCCGTCCGGGACCCGCGCCCGGTAGTCGCCCGGCGCCCGGTCCAGCGCCGGGTCCAGCAGCAGGTCGCAGTCGTGGACCCGGTCGGGCAGGTCCTCGATGACCAGGATGCTGCGGGCGAAGCGCCGCCCCGCCGTTTCGAAGGCGGCGCCGAGGCCGTAGTGATCGACCACCAGCAGGTCCGCCGGCCCGGTCGCGGCGGCGATCGCCGCCGCCTCGTCCGGCCCGCCGTCGCGCACGGCGGGCAGAAGGGGAACGAACCGCCAGCGGCCGAGCGCCGGGCTCGCGGCGGGCGTCTCCGGTGCGCCGGCGATGGCGCAGTCCCAGCCCAGCGTCGCCAGCGCCGTCGCCAGCGCGGCGCAGCGCGCGGCGTGCCCGCCGCCGATCTCCGGCGAGGCGTCGAGGCGGAACACCGCCAGCGGCTGACGGTCGGCGCCCGGCATCACGGCTTGCGGAACAGCCACCAGGTCAGGTTGTCGAGCCCGGTCGCCGGCTTCCAGAAGAAGCCGTAGTCCACCAGCTCGACACCGGGGAAGTGGTCCAGCCAGACCGCGCCGAAGTCGCGCTTGAACAGCTTGCCGGCGTGGCCGCGGTAGAGAACCTCCTCCGCCCGGTCGGAGAAGTATTCGATGGTGACGAGCCAGCGCGACGCCACCCGGTACAGCTCGCGGTAGGTGTCGAGCAGCCGGTCGGGCGCGACGTGGATCAGCACGCCGCAGGTGAAGGCCATCTCGACCGCACGGTCAGGGAGCGGAATGGCGTCGCCGAAGGCGTCGTGGATGCGCTCCGGCGGCACCACGCCGGACCCGGCGAGGGTGGCGCGGGCGGTGGCGTTCGGCTCCAGCGCGCTCAGCGCCGCCCCCGGCAGCAGACGGGCCAGCGCCTGCAGGTTGACGCCGACATTGGCGCCGACCTCCAGCACCGAGGCGGGCGGCGCATCCATGACGGCCGCCAGCACCCGCCGCCACATCCGCTCGCGCATCGTCACCCGCTCGGCGGTGCTGGCGTTGCGCTCGGAATAGGCGTCGCCGAATGCGCCGCGCCAGAAGGCGCCCTGCTCGGTTTCCGCGGCGGTCGGGGGTCGCTTCATTTCATCGTCCTGTTGTTCGTCCGGCGTTGATCGCCACGATCTCCGGCCGCCCGGCGAGGAAGGCGTGGATCGCCTGCCACCCCTCGTTCGCCGCCGCCGGACGGGCGGCGAGAAGGGCGCGGAAGAAGGCGAGGTCCTCCGGATAGTCCAGCGTCCAGCGCCGGGCCGCGGCCGGCAGGCCCGGCCCGGGCAGGTGCGCCCGGACGAGGTGCGGCGCCCGCCGCAGCCAGGGCGTCACATGCTCGCGGTCGTAGGCATCGGTCGCGGTGCGCGCGGCCTCGGCCAGCGCCGCGCGGGTGAAGGCCTCGCAGTCGAGCCCGTGCGGCCACTCCCGCTCCAGGTTGTTGGCGGCGTAATCGGCGCGCCGCTCCGCGCGCAGCGCCAGCACCGCGTCGCACACCTCCGGGTCGATCAGGGGGCAGTCGCTCGTCACCCGCATCACAACCGTCGCATCCAGCATCTCGGCAGCGCCGAGGTAGCGGGCGAGCACGTCGGTCTCGTCGCCGCGGAACACCGCCGCCCCGGCCGCAGCCGCCGCCTCGGCGACCGGGTCGTCGGTCGGGCGGACGGTGGTGGCGATGCAGACCGCGTCGGCGCGCGCGATCCGCAGCGCGCGGGACACCACATGGTCCAGCACCGTGCGGTCGTCGAGCCGTTCCATCACCTTGCCGGGCAGGCGGCTGGACCCCATCCGCGCCTGGATGATGACGGCGGTCGTGCTCATCGGGCCTCCCCGAGGATCTCGGCGCGGAAGAAGGCCGGGTCGGCGGTGTCGGGCCCGCCGCAGACGGCCTCCTCCAGCGCCGCCGGATCCACCTGCGGCAGGTTGGCGTCGTCGAAGCGCACCGGCACGATCCGGCAGCGCCGGGCGATCGCCTCCGCCACCTCGCCGTCGTAGGACGACGGACCCATCTGCAGCAGCACGATGGGCCGGTCGGTGCACAGCGCGACGTAGAAGGTGGTGGACTGCACGTAGTCGAACACGAACACGTCGGCGCGCGCGACCAGCGCCTCGAACGGCTCGGCCGCGGGCGGCACCAGGTCGGCGACGGGGTGTCGCCGCCCGCGCAGCAGGCCCTCCGGGTGCGGCCGGCAGATCAGGTCCACCGGCAGCGCCTTCAGCGCCGCCACCAGCCGGAGCTGCCAGTCCAGCGCCACCGGGTCGGGCAGCAGGGCCGGCACGACCTGGCGGAAACCGACCAGCGGGCCCGGCCCGTACAGCCCCGTCCGCCGGTTCCGCGCGCCGCTTCCGGCCCGCGCCACCGGCACCTGCGCCACATGCGGGTCGCCGGCGCCGCCGGCCACCGCCGTGCCCGACGCCGGCGCCAGCAGGGCTGGCGCGCCGCTCGCGCTCACTCGCCGGGCGAGGCTGTCGGTGGCGACGAAGAAGCGGCTGGAGACGGCGAGGTCGGTCAGCGCCCAGGTGTTGCGGTTGCGGTTGAGGCCGGTGCCGCCGCCGTGGTCGAAGCGGGTGACGGTGCCGCCGCGGCGCAGCACCTCCAGCGAGACCGCGCGCACCGGCCAGTAGCCGCCGCTGCCGGCCCACAGGTGGCGCGGCAGCCGCGCGTCGCGCAGGCGGGCGAGGTCGCGCACCGCCGCGCCGGCGAACCAGGCGCACTGGTCCTGCACCAGCACCGCCAGCCGCTCCCGCATCTCCGCGGGCAGGGCGGTGGCGTCGAGGGCGGCGGCCGCCACCGCCTCGGCGGCGATGCGCGCCGGCTCCGGCAGCGCGGCGGGGGCCTCCTCCCCCCGGGGGAGCAGGGTTTCGCCGTGGACGAAGCCGAGGCGGACGCCGCTGCGGCGGGCGACGTCGATCAGCAGCGCGTTGTGGCTGAGCGCCACCGCCTGCGGCCGGAGGAGCGCGAGCGGCAGCCGCGGCCACGGGGTCCAGCTCGCGGTGCGGGCGATCCGCCTGGGCAGCGGCCAGCGCGGCGGCGCGTGCCGCTTCAGGCTGCGGCCGCCGCGGCGGGGCGGCGGCGCGTCGAGCCCGCCGCGCAGCCATTCCAGCTCCGGCGCGGCGCCCGCGAGGCGGATGCCGGTCTCGCGCTCGGCGACCGCAAGCCACGCCGCCTCGGCCAGCGGCAGCAGGGTCGCGGCGACATAGCCGCCCATCATCACGCCGATGTCGCGCGCCTCGCCGGCCGGCAGTCGGGCGAGGGCAGCGACCACCGCCCCCTGGACCGCTTCCGCCAGCCGGGCGGAGTCCGGATGGGCGCGCGGCCAGGCCAGCCCGCGCCGCCAGTCCGGAGTCGCGTCGATGGCCGCGAGGTCGAACGGCGGGGCCGGGAGGTCGGCGCGCCCCGACGGCGCGG
>CALKHQ010000040.1 GCA_937988735.1 uncultured Alphaproteobacteria bacterium | reverse complement strand
TGACCTCTGCCTTCGGAGGGCAGCACTCTATCCAACTGAGCTACGGGTGCTCCCGGTGCCGGCGCGATGGGCGCGGGCGCTACTGAACCGGGTCGTCATACACAACCTTGGCCGCGGGAACAAGGGCCGAGGCCGCGGGCGCACCGATCGGGCAATCGCCGCCCCGGCCTCCGTGAGCACCCAGTTACCGTCGGCTTAACCTTTTTCACGCATGGTCGGGCAGTCCTGTCGGTAGGAAGGAGCTGTCCATGGCGCGGATGCGGGCGGCAATGGGCCTGGTCGCGGCCGCCGTGGTCGTGAGCGCCACGATCGTGGTCCTCGATGCGCCCGGGGGAATTGCCGGCCTGTTCGGCGAGGTCTCGTCGGAGGAGCGCGCGGATCAGGTGCTGGCCGGGCTGACGGCCGAGGCGCCCTATCTCGCCCTGCTGCGCGAGCGCCGGCCCGAGGTTTACGAACGCGTGCGCACCACCCTGGTCACGGCCCATGCCAACGGCCACACGGTGCTGCAGATGGCCGACCAGGGCCGGCGGGTGCTGACCGAGTGGCTGGCCGACGCGATCGCACACGCGCCCGACCCGGTGGCACTGGAAATGCTGGCGGTGACGCGCGGCCAGCTGGGCGAACTGCAGCAGACCAACCCGGCGCTCTGTGCCGCAATGATCCGGGGCGGCCATGGCGACGACCTCGCGCCGTATCTCAGCGTCGAGCTGCTGGCGCGCGAGCAGGCGGCGATGGAGATGCTGCTGACGGTGCCGCCGGACGGCGCCGTCGTGTCGCTGCCCCCGGTCGAGATCGAGGCCGCCTACAACCAGGTCCGGCCGGAGCTGCAGGCACGGTTCGGAGCGGCGCTGGACGGCGACGGCACGGCCGACCCGGCCACGGTCTGCGCCATCCAGACCGCCACGCTCGACGCCTTCGCCCGGCTGGAGCCCGCGCGCGCCGCCGCCATCGCCCGCGCCGTCCTCGGCGGCTCGTGACGTCGCGATGATCGCCGCCGAGCGCAGCCCGCGGCCGCGGGACCTCGCCGCCGCCCTGGCCCTGGGGCTGGCGCTGCTCGCCTGCGCCGTCTTCGGCGTGCATGGAGCGATCGACCGTGGGTGGCTCGGTGGCAGCGCCTTCGACGATCCCGTCGAGACCGAATTCGCCGCTGTTGTGGAGGAGGCGCCGCAGCTCGCGGACCTCGAGACCCTGGCCCCGGACCTGCACCGGACGCTGGTCGGCGTGGTGCGGCGGGATCTCGACCTCGGCCTGGGAAGCGACCGCATCCGGGCGGACGTGCTGGAGACCTTCGCCGACTGGCGTGCGACCGCCCTGCCGGACGCGCCGGACCGGGTGATCCTCGCCTATCTCGCGGTCGCCACCGAGCGGCTGCGCGAGCTGGAGCGGACCAACCCCGCGCTTTGCGCCGCGATGACCCTCGGCGAGCCGGCCGAGGACGCCGCACCCTACCTCAGCGAACAGCACCGGCAGCGCGAGATGAACGCCGACCGCATGCTGCTGCGCAGCGGGACCGGCGCGGGCCAGTCCACCAGCCGGATGACGCGGGCGGAGGCGCAGTGGATCGCGCGGGAGATCGAGGCGCGGCTGCAGCGCGCCTTCGGCGCCTCGACCGCTCTGCTCGACGGCGGCCAGCCGGCGCCCGGCGCCGACACCCTTCTCGTCTGCCGCATGGGCATCGCCACCATGGACGCGGTGGCGGCACTCGGCCCCGGCCGCGCTGCGGCGGCGGCCCGCAGCCTGTTCTTCGCCCGCTGAAGGGGCGCACGCGCCCCCTCGCCCGCCGCGCGGAAGCCGGCTAGGGTCGGGCGCGCGGCGAACGCCGCGTCGAGACAAGGGGAGGAAAGATTGACAAGGGCATTCAGGCTGGGCCCGGCGGAGCCGCCGGCACTCGCGGCACCCGAGGGCGCGCCCGCGATCCCGCTCGCGGTCTACCGGGAGCGGGTGGCGGCCGCGCGACGGCGGATGGCCGCAGAAGGGCTGGACGCGCTGGTGGTCTATGGCGACCGCGAGCACCTCGGCAACATCGCCTGGCTCACCGGCTATGACCCGCGGTTCGAGGAGGCGCTGGCGGTGGTGACGGCGGACGATTCGCCGCCGTCGCTGATCGTGGGCAACGAGGGCCTGGCCTATACGGCGGCGAGTCCGCTGCCGCTGTCGGTCCACCTGTGCCAGACCTTCAGCCTGATCGACCAGGACCGCAGCCGGAACGTGCCACTGGCGCAGCTGCTCGCCCGCTGCGGGCTGCGCCAGGGGATGACCGTCGGGCTGGCCGGCTGGAAGTACTTCGACGCCGGCGAATGCGCCGATCCCGAGCGGACCAGCGAGCTGCCGTCGTTCATCGTCGAGGCGATCCGCGAGGCTGTCGGCGGTGCCGACCGCACCCGGAACGTGACCCGGCTGTTCATGGCGCCGGGCGACGGGCTGCGCACCACCTGCGAGGCGGCGCAGATTGCAGCTTTCGAGTTCGCCGCCACCCACGCCTCGCAGGGCGTGCTGCGCGCAGTACGCGCGGTCCGGCCCGGGCTCACCGAGCACGAGATCGCCCGCACGCTGGGCTGGATCGGCCAGCCGCTCAACTACCACCCCGTGGTCGCCTCCGGCCCCCGCACCGGGCTTGCGCTGGCCAGTGCCAGCGGCCGCCGGCTCGAGCTCGGCGACCCGCTGTTCGTGACCATGGGCGGCTGGGGCGCCAACAGCGTCCGCGCCGGTTATGTCGCCACCGGGCCCGCTGAACTGCCGGCCCATGACCGCGACTGGCTGGAGGCGGTGCTGACGCCCTATTTCGCCGCGGTGGTCGCCTGGTACGAGGGCCTCGCCATCGGGGCGCGCGCGGGCGACATCGTCGATGCGGTGGAGAACGAGCTTGCCGGCGGCATCGAGCGCTATGCGCTCAACCCCGGGCATCTGATCCACCTGGACGAATGGCTGTCGTCGCCGTTCACCACGGGCAGCGACATCCGGCTGCGCTCGGGCATGGCGCTGCAGATGGACATCATCCCGGTGACGCGCGACGGCCGCTTCGGCGCCAATGCCGAGGACGGCGTGGTGCTGGCGGACGCGGAGCTGCGCGGGGCGCTCGCCCGCGACTATCCGGACGTGTGGCAGCGGGTGCAGGCCCGCCGCCGCTTCGCAACCGAGGTCATCGGGCTGCGGCTCGCGGAGGAGGTGCTGCCGCTCAGCGACATCCTGGGCTGGGTGCCGCCCTATCTGATGGACCCGGGGAAGGTCCTGCTCGCGGCCTGATCCGGGATCGCCGCATCAGCATGCCCCGCCGGCCACCGGGCCGGCGGGTACCGCTGCGGACGGGAGGGAGACGCTAGAGGGCGCTCTCGACCCAGCTGTAGAGGTCGCTCTTCGCCATGTTGCCGACCTTGGTCGCCGCCAGCTGACCGTCCTTGAACAGCATCAGCGTCGGAATGCCGCGCACGCCGAACTTGGTCGGCGTCTCGGGATTCTCGTCGATGTTGATCTTGGCGACGATCAGCTGGTCGCCCTTGTCGGCCGCCAGGTCCTCCAGCGCCGGTGCGATCGCCTTGCACGGCCCGCACCATTCGGCCCAGAAGTCGAGCAGGACCGGTTTGTCGCAGTTCAGGACATCCGCCTCAAAGCTCTCGTCCGTGACGGATTTCGTCGCCATCTGTCGGGCTCCCGAATGTTGGTCACAACCGCCAATCGCCCTGTTGCGGCCAGCGGCGAAGTCCGGCAGCGGCTAAAGGTAGAAATGCCTACTTCTCCGGTCAAGCTTGTGCACTGCAGCATCGCGCCGCGGGGGCTGACGGCCTTTCGCGCACCGCGCAGCTAGGCCAGACCCACGGCATCGAGCATCGCCGCCGGCAGCGGCATCAGCACCGGCCCCTCGGTCCACAGCAGCGCGCAGTCCACCGGCCGACCCGGGAACATGCGGGCCAGCGCGGCGCGGTAGGCGGCCATCTGGTGCACGTAGATCGCCGGCACCGCCTCCACCGTCGCCGGCGGGCGGCGATTGGTCTTGTAGTCCACCACCAGCACGCCGGTGTCGCGGACGAGCAGCCGGTCGACCTGGCCCGACACCACGCGTCCGTCCGAAAGCACCGCCACCAGCGGCGCCTCCGCCAGACTGCCGGGCCCGAACAGCGGCGCGAAGGCGGGGTCGTCGAGGATCGCCAGCACCTGGTCGGTCAGCGCCTCCGCATCGGCCGGCGCCCAGTCGGGATGGCTGCGGGCGAGCCAGGCAAGGGCCGCCGCACGCCGCTTCTCCGGCGGCAGGTCCGGCAACCGCTGCAGCAGCAGGTGGGCCGCGACGCCGCGCTCCCGCGCCGCCGGCCCCGCAGACGGAGCCCAGGGCTGGACAGGGGAGGTGACGGGGGCCTCGGGCTCGTCGGGGCGCGACGGTGCCAGCGGCCGCGGCGGGCGAGGCTCCGGCGGCGCCGGCTGGCGCACCCAGGCCGGCAGCGGCTCCGGCTGCGGCTGGCCTGCCGCCGGCTCCGGCCCGCGCGGTGCCGTCTCCTGCGGGCTCGCCAGGCGGCGCACCTCGCCGATCTCCGGATCGTCCGCCTTCTGCAGCAGCGGCCCCAGGCCCGCCTCGATCATCCGGTACCAGCAGGTGTCGCCGGGGCTGCGCTTGCCCGCCGCGCCGCAGATGTAGAGCCGGTCCTCCGCGCGGGTCATCGCGACGTAGAGCAACCGGTTGTACTCCTCCTGGACGCGTCGCCGGGCATCCTCCCGGGCCCGGGCCGTCTGCGGCGTGTCGCGCTTCGCATCGCGCAGCCACAGCGGCACGGGCACCTCGCCGTCGGGGCCGTACCAGCGCACAGGGTCGCGGTCCTCCGGATAGGAGACCGTGTCGGGCAGGAACACGATCGGCGCCTGCAGCCCTTTCGCGCCGTGCACCGTCATCACTCGCACCGCATCCGCGCCGCCCTGCTCCAGCTCGCGCTTGATCTCGATGTCGGCGGTGCGCAGCCGGAACAGGAAGCCCTGCATCGACGGCGGGAACGCCCGCTCCTCCGCCTGGGCGAGGGTCAGGAACTCGTCGATCGGGTCCGCCGCGTCGAAGCCCAGCCGGGCGATCAGCCGCGCCCGGCCGCTGAGCGGCGCGCGGCCCTCGCCGGCCAGCAGGTCGTCGTTGCCGTTCAGCACGCCATCGAAGAAGGCGAAGGGCGTCACCAGGTCCACCTGGGCGCGCCAGCGCTCCAGCAGCGCATGGGCCCGCCCGTCCAGGCTGTCCGGCGCCGCTTCCGCCCGCTCGCGCAGCCGGGTCCACAGCCGCTTGCCGCCCCGCCCGTAGGCGAGATCGAACAGCGCCTCCTCGTCATAGCCCACCAGCGGCGACTTCAGCACCGTCGCGAGCGTCAGGTCGTCCTCCGGCAGCAGCATCGCCTCGCCGAGCGCCACCAGATCCATCACTGCCAGGTGATCGGTTAGCTTCAAGCGGTCGCGGCCCGCGACGGGAACATGGCGCTCCTTCAGCTGCCGGATCAGCTCCTCGACCAGCACGTCGCGGGCCCGCACCAGCACCAGGATGTCGCCCGCCCGTACCGGCCGGCCCTTCGATTCCAGCATCTCGCGGCCGATCATGCGCTGGATGCGGCGCGCGATGCGCTCCGCGAGCCGCGCCTTCGGCGTCTCGCCGGGCTCCGGCTCCACCGGCGGCCGCCAGGGCTCCCGCTCCTCGGCCCCCTCGACCGTGATCAGCGGCCACAACTCGACCAGCCCGGCGTGGCCTTCGCGGGTCAGGCGATGCCGCAGGACTTCGCCCTGCGAGAGCCCCAACCCGTCGGTCGCGGGCATGCCCGGGGCGAACACGGCGTCCACCGCGGCCAGCACCGGCCCGGTGGAGCGGAAGGACCGGTCGAGCTGAAGGTTGGCCCAGTCGCGGCGCGCCTGCTCCGCAAGCTGCCGGAACCGGCTGTTCGCCGCCACGAAGGCGTCGGGATCGGCGCCCTGGAAGCTGAAGATCGACTGCTTCACGTCGCCGACGGCGAACAGGCTGCGGCGGCCGCCGGCCTCCTCGGCGAAGAACTCGTCGGCGATCCGGCCGACGATCTCCCACTGCGGATAGTTGGTGTCCTGCGCCTCGTCGATCAGCACGTGGTCGAGGCCGCCGTCGAGCTTGTACAGCACCCACGGCGCCCGGTCCCGCTCCGAGAGCAGGCGGGCCGTGCGGGTGATCAGGTCCTCGTAGTCCAGCACCGCCCGCGCCCGCTTCATGCGCTCGTAGGCGGCGAGGATCCTGTCGGCGACCATGATCAGCGCGGCCGTCGCCTCGGCCGTCTCGCAGGCGCAGATCCGGTGCCAGCAGCGCAGCACCCGCTCCTGCTCGGCCAGCAGCACGTCGGCGAGGCCCGGGTCGGCAGCGTAGGCCGCATTGCTGGCGAGCCCGCCGGGGGCGCGCGGCTCGCGGGTCCGGGTCAGCCACTGGTCGAGGTAGGTCTCCGCCGCAGCCACGCGGGCGTCGGCATTGCTTGCGAGAAAGGCCCGAATCGCGACGCCGCGCTCGCGCGCCGACTTCGTGCCATGCTCGACCAGCACCTGCGCCGCACGGGCGAGGCCGGCCTCGTTCATTTCGGGATCGACGACGACGCGACGCCAGGCCGAGGCCACGCCCTCCTCCTCCGCCAGACCCAGCAGCGCACGGATGCGGCGGATCAGCCCCTCGCGGCCGCCGTGGGCATCGTAGGCGGCGCGCAGCCGGCCGCTGGAGCCGGCGAGCCCGGCCATAAGTCCGTCGACCTGGACCTCGTTGATCCGCCGCGTCAGCAGGGCGATCGCCTGCTGCAGCGCGGGCCCCGGCGCGCGCATCACGCTCCGCTTGGCCTCGGCGAGCAGCTCGCTCTGGGTGCGCTCGTCGATGACCGTGAAATGGGGCGCGATCTCGGCCTCCACCGGGAATCGGCGCAGCACCGACTGGCAGAAGGCATGGATGGTCTGGATGCGCAGCCCGCCCGGCGCATCCAGCACGTCGGCGAACAGGCGCAGCGCCTGGGTCCGCTCGTTCCCGGTCGGCTCCCGGTCCAGCAGGCGGCGCAGGATCGCCTCCCGGCGGCGAGAATCCGTGGTCGCCAGCTCCGCCAGCCGCTCGATGATGCGGTTCGCCATCTCGCCGGCGGCGGCCTTGGTGTAGGTGATGCACAGGATGCGCTCCGGCCGCGCGCCGGCCAGCAGCAGCCGGATGACCCGGTCGGTCAGGACCTGGGTCTTGCCCGACCCGGCCGAGGCTGAGACGAAGGCGGAGAGCGCCGGATCGGCAGCCGCAAGCTGCTCCGGCGTCGGTGCAGGCGGCAACGGCCGGGCGAGAGGCAGGCTCATGACGGCTCGCTTCCCTGCACGGTGGACCACTCCGCAACCCGCGCGAGGTGTTCGTAGTCGTCGTAGCGCGGCGCATTGGCCGGGCTCGGCCGGCAGAGATAGCCGGTCTCCGGGTCGTCAAAACGCGCGATGAGGCGACGGAGGCCCTGCTCGGCCTCCTCGATCAGCGCCTGCGGATCGGCATTGCTGCCGCCGGCGCGCGTGACGTTCGCGACGGGGTCGCGGCCCTTGAGCTGCCAGTACTGCAGGGCGATGCTGGCGCCCGCAATCCCCGGGAAGCCGCCGGCGCGCAGGATCGCGCCCTCCAGGGGGAGCTGCGGCGCGAAGCCCGCCGCCACCTCGCGCCCGGTCGGCGGCGCGCCGGTCTTGTAGTCGATGATGGTGGCGACCCCGTCGCGGCCGACGTCGATGCGGTCTGCCTTCGCCCGCAGGGTGAAGGGGCCCGCCGGCCCCTCGAACACGCAGGCGCCTTCGACCTCGGTGTGGACCGCCGCCAGCGTCGGCCCCGTCTCCGTCATGTACGCGACGAACCATTCGGCGATCCGGCTGTAGCGCGCCAGCCAGAAGCTGACGAGGTCGGCGAGGTCGGGGCGGCGGGCGAGGTCGCCGAAGTGGCGCTCCCCGATCTCCGCCAGCACCGCCGCCGCGTCCGGCCCCGGCACCGGTCCGTGGACGCGGATGTACTCGTCGAGCGCGGCGTGGATGCGGGCCCCGAACTCTGCGGCGGCCACCTCCGCCGCGATCGGATCGAGCCTGCGCAGGCCGAGGATGTGGCGGGCATAGACACCGTAGGGATTGCGCATCCAGCGCTCGACATGTGTCACCCACAGCTCCCGCGGCCGGGCCGCCACCGGCGGCTTCGGGTTCGGCCGGCCCACCGGCGCCACCGCCGGCGGCCGGTCGAGGGCGCTCGCCCAGTTGCGGTACGGCCCCTGGCTGGGCCGGATCAGCCCCGGCTGGCCGCCGATCTGGTCGAGCACGGCGTCGAGCCGCCGCAGCCAGCGGGCCGGGCTGGTCGGGGCGCCGCCGACACGGGCGGCCCGGGTGAGCAGCACCGTCGGCGCGGCGAAGCCCTGCGCGAAATCGTGGGCGGAGAGCCCGATCCGCCGTTCCGGCTGCGGCAGGCCGAATGCCGCGCGCATCGGCCGGCTCATCCACGGGTCAATCGGCGCCTCCGGCGGCCACACCCCCTCGTTCAGCCCGGCGAGCACCACCAGGTCGGCGCTCTGCAGCCGCGCCTCCAGCGGGCCCAGGATCGCGAGCCGGGGATGGGTCCCGTAGCTGGGCCGCACGGGCGCGGTAGCGAGGAAAGCGTCGAAGGCGGCGGCGAAGCTGGTGAAGTCCATCGGCTCGGCGTCGTCCGCCGCGGCCATCAGGCCGTCGATCAGCGCC
>CALKHQ010000039.1 GCA_937988735.1 uncultured Alphaproteobacteria bacterium | reverse complement strand
GCAGCAGCGAGCGCCACCTCCGAGCCCTCGGGGACATAGGTGAACGCGTCGGTCCCGCCGTCGAGCAGGCGGTTGAGCAGGAAGCGGGCGCTCGCCCCCGCCTCGGTGATGCCGACGGTGGCGCCGGGAACCTGACCAAGGCCGTCCAGGCCGCGGTCCGAGTGCTCGGCGCGCAGCAGCCAGGCATAGCGCGGGTGATCGGGATCGAGCTGTTCCGCCCCAGCGATGATCCTGAGTTCGTGCCGGGCGGCCATGGCGAACGCCTCGGCGGAGAGATCGACCAGCGCGACATCCACGTCGCCTTCGGCGAGCGCCATCATCATGGTGCGGTTGGCGTGGAAGTGGACGAGCCGGACGTCCAGCCCCTCCTGGGCGAACCAGCCGCGCGCGTCGGCGATGATCAGCGGCGCCGCGGTCGCCTGCGGCTCCATCGCGACCACCAGCGGCTGGGCGCGGGCAATGCCGGCCAGTGCGGCGACGGCGAGAGCAAGCGCGGCGATCCGCGCAAGACAGCAGCCGATCATGTGCTCCCCCGTCCCCCCTGGCGGCATCGGGCGCGCCCGAACGCCCGGCGCCCTTCAAACAGCGCGGCGCGCGGCAATGACCGACTACGCCGCGGCCGTGCATTCAAGCTCCCGGCCCGGTCTGGCGCGCGAGGCTAGCGGGAAGGGGCCGGTCCGTCAAACGAAGGACGCAGTCGAGACTTGCCTTCGATCGCGTTCCCCAGCATGGTGCGACGCCGTTTGTGCGCCAGCCAGCACCCCGTCTGGACGGCCGGACTGGCTCGAAATCGCGGCCGCAGCCCCGCCGGTGGCTGCGCCGCAGTCACCGGATGCTGAACCGCCAGTCGTGTCGCTGCTCGCCCTCGTCTTTGTCAAAGCCGTTCTCGCCGGAATCGCCATCGCCGCCCCGGTGGGGCCCGTCGGCGTGATGTGCGTGCAGCGGACGCTGCACGAAGGGCGGTTCGCCGGGCTGATCGCCGGGATGGGGGCGGCAACCGCGGACGCCCTGTTCGGCGTCGCCGCCGCCTTCGGGGTCGCCGCAATCACCGACTTCATGCTCGACCACCAGTCGCTGCTGCACCTGGTCGGCGGCGTGCTGCTGCTGGCACTGGCGGTGCGGATCTACACCAAGAAGTCCAACGGGCTGCGGCAGCCGGAGCCGCACACCCACGTCGCCGCCTTCGCCTCGACCTTTGCGCTCACCATCACCAACCCGATCACCATCCTCGCCTTCGCCGCCATCTTCGCCTCGCTGGGCCTCGGGCTCGACGGCATCGACCTCGCCGGGGCCGCGGCGCTGATCGGCGGGGTGTTCGTCGGCTCGACGCTGTGGTGGGTCGGCATCGCCGCCACCGCCGGGCTGCTGCGCCGCCGCATGAGCGAGAACAACATGGCGTGGCTGAACCGCGGCGCGGGCCTGCTGATCGCGGCCTTCGGCGTCTACGCCCTCTACTCCGGCGTCGCCGCCTATTCCGGCCTCGCCTGACCGGTCTTGACGCTGTCCCGGGCGGGAGGCAGGGTGCGCGCGCGGCCGGCGACCGCGCGCCGGCCATCCTGTCCCGGCGCGTAGCAGAATCGAGGGGGAACATGCCGAAGCTGTTCGGACGCGATTGGCGACGCCAGGACCTGATCCGGCACTTCGGCGACACGTCGCAGCTGTTCGGGGTCAGGCTGGTCGTCTGTGACGATGGCCCGGAGCGGGGCCTGCGGGTGCTGGAGTTCGACACCGGCTGCGGCTTCCGGTTCGACGTGCTGGTCGACCGCTGCATGGACATCGGCTCGATGAAGCTGGGGCAGGCCGCGATCGGCTGGCATTCGCCCACCGGCTTCCGCCACCCGTGGCTGCACGAGGTCGACGCCGAGGGCGGGCTGGGCTTCCTGCGCTCCTTCTCCGGCTTCATGAACACCTGCGGCCTCGACCACGTGCTGGGCATGGCCGAGGAGGACGCCGACCACTACAACTACCCCTACCGCAGCCGGGTGAGCCACGCGATCCACGGCCGGTCCGCCTACACGCCGGCCCGCCTGGTCGGCTACGGCGTCCGCTGGGACGGCGACGAGTGCACGCTGTGGGCGGAAGGCGAGATCCGGCAGGTGGCGATGTTCGCCGAGAACCTGCGGCTCGTCCGCCGCGTCGAGGCGAAGGTCGGCGAGGCGACGGTCGAGATCCGAGACCGGGTGGAGAACCTGGGCTTCGCCCGCACGCCGCACATGCTGCTCTATCACGTCAACATCGGCTGGCCGGTGCTCGCCGACGGCGCGGAGCTGCTGGCCCCGATCGCGAGCACGCCGTTCACCGCGCACGATCCCTCGATCACCGACATCGGCTACCGCCACCAGCCGGGGCCGCAGGACAACTTCCGCGAACAGGTCTATGCCCACGAAGTGAAGACCGAGGCGGACGGCACGGTGCCGGCGGCGCTGATCAACCCCGGCTTCGACTGGGGCAACGGCGCGCGGGGCCTGGGCTTCCTGATGGAGTACCGCAAGGCCGAGCTGCCATGCCTGCTGCAGTGGCAGAACCTGCAGGCCGGCAACTACGTGATGGGCATCGAGCCGACCACGGTGTGGCCGATGGGCGGGCGCGAGGAGCAGAAGAAGCGCGGCGAGGTGCGCTGGCTGGAGCACGGCGACGCCTGCGACTACACGCTCCGCTTCGGCGCGGTGGCCGGCGAGGCGGCGCTGGAGGCGGTGAAGGCGCGGGTGGCGGCCGTCTGACCCGCCGCCGGCTGCCGGCGGGCGACGCCGCGGGCCCTGTCAGCCCCGGAAGCCGCCCAGCCGGCAGATGTGCTCCCATTCGGCGTCGGTGACGGGCTGCACCGACAGCCGCGAGTTCTTCACCAGCACCATGTCCTTCAGCGCCGGGTCCTGCTTCACCTGGGCGAGCGTCACCGGCTTCGGGAAGGGCCCGACCACCTTCAGGTCGATCAGGCCGAACTTGCCGGTCCCGTCGTCCGGATCCGGGTACCAGGTCTTCACCACCTCGACGACGCCCACGATCTCGCGGGCGTCGCCGGAGTGATAGAAGAAGCCGCGGTCGCCGAGCGCGGCCTTCCGCATGTTGGCCGCGGCCTGGAAGTTGCGGACGCCATCCCAGTGGGTGACCTGCGCCCTGACGTGGTCGTCCCACGACCACGTCCCGGGCTCGGACTTGTAGAGCCAGTAGGCCATGGCGTCCTCCCTTCCCTGCAGATCAGGCTTCGGGCATGTGCGCAGGGTTCCAGATGCCCTTGCGCATCCGCTTGATCACGACCGATTCGAACAGGCCGCCCTTGCGGAACGGATCGCCCTCCGAGAACGCCTCGGCGGTCGCCCGGTCCGGCGCGTCGATGATGATCACGCTGCCCGTCATGGTGACGCCGTCGTCGGTGAGCGTTGCGCCGGCCAGCACGATCATCGAGTCCTTCTCCTTCAGGTACTCGAGGTGCTCGGGGCGCAGCTTCATGCGCAGATCGGTGCTGTTCGGACGGTCGACGCAGTAGATGGCCCAGAGCATGACGGGAGTTCCTCCGATTGGTTGGCGACAGGATCGCGGGAAGAGGCCGCGGCAGGCGGCCCGTGATGGCGGCCAGTATGGCCCTCGCCGCCCACCCGTCAATGCCGGCGCCGGCCGGCACCGGCGGTGACAATCCTGTCATGTTCGGCTCATGGGGCGCCGACGCGTTGATCGCGGTGCAGGCCGCCCGATACAGTGCACACCGATTCGGTAATGGGGGCTTCCAGCGATGCGGCAGCCGGCAGCACGAGGCAGTGCAGGTAGAGGGATTCGGTCGATCCGGGCGGCGCGACTCGGCTCCGTCGCCGCGCTCTGCCTGCTCCCGGCTGCGACAGGCGCGACCGAGCCGGAGCCGCCGGCAACCTTCCTCGAGCCCTTCCCCGATGTGGTGGAATACGTCATGGGCGCCGGCAACGCCGAGCCGGCCGCGGAGGAAGCCGCCGCGCCCACCGATGCCGGGCCGTCCGAGCTTCTGTCCGCAGAGGGCGACGCGCCGGCCGCCGCGGAGGAGCCGGCGGACGGGACCGCAATCGCCCTGGAGATGGAAGAGCCGGCGCTGAGCGACCCGATCGGCGGGCCGCTCACCCCCGACATGGAGCCGGAGCCGGGCGGCGACGGGAGCTTCCGCGGCTCGGCCAGCCTGGCCGAGGCCTACGGACCCGAGATCGCGCGCCACGTCGCCTTCGGTCACACCCCCGTGATCGAGCCCGGCCCGATCACGGCAATGCTGGTGGTCGAGTCCGGCGACACCATGGCCGGGCTGTTCACCGACGCCGGCATTCCCTACGGCCAGGCACTGGCCGCCATCGAGAGCCTGAACGGGATCTGGGATCCGCGCCGGCTGGCCGTCGGCCAGCAGGTGGCGCTGACCTTCATCCCCGGGGCCGACGAGGAGACGGCACCGACGCTGATCGGCTTCGCCACCGAGCTCAGCTACGACCGGCGGGTGACGGTCACCCGCAACGAGGACGGCAGTTTCAGCGCGGTCGAGGAGGTGATCAACTTCGAGACCGCCCTCCACCGCGCCGTCGGCACCATCAACAGCAGCCTCTACGCCGACGGTAACGCGGCGGGCATCCCCAGCGGCATCCTCGCCGCCATGACCCGCGCCTTCAGCTATGACGTCGATTTCCAGCGCAGCATCCAGCCGGGTGATACCTTCGAGGCGGTGTTCGAGGAGAGCGTGGACGCCGACGGCAATGCCGTCGCCACCGGGGCGCTGATCTACGCCTCGCTCAACCTGTCCGGCGAGCTGCTTGAGATCTACCGCTTCGAGCGCGGCGACGGCAGCGTGGACTACTTCACCCCCGACGGCACCAGCGTACGCAAGGCGCTGCTGCGGACCCCGATCGACGCCGCCCGCATTTCGTCGGGCTTCGGCATGCGCAACCATCCCATCCTCGGCTATTCGCGCATGCACGCGGGCATCGACTTCGCCGCGCCGACCGGGACGCCGATCTATGCCGCCGGCGACGGCACCGTCGCGGTCGCCGGCTGGAACCGGGGCTACGGCAACTACGTCCGCATCCGCCACAACGGCACCACCCAGACCGCCTACGGCCATCTCAGCCGGTTCGCATCGGGCATTTCGGCAGGCGTGCGGGTGCAGCAGGGCCAGGTGATCGGCTATGTGGGGTCCACCGGGCTCGCCACCGGGCCGCACCTCCACTACGAGGTTCTGGTCAACGGCAGCCAGGTGAACCCGCTGAGCGTGCAGCTCCCGCCGGGCGATCCGCTGACCGGCGCCGACCTGCAGCGGTTCCAGGCCTGGCGGGCCGAGTTCGACGCCGAGCGGCTGGCGCTCACGCCCACCGGCACGCCGCCTTCCACCCAAGCTGCGGCGGCCGACTGATCACGGATCGATGCCTGGAATTCCTGGCATCATGCCTAATTTCAGCCCCGGGCTGTGCTCAACCGGCCAGTAAGCGGGTCCCGCGCCACGCCGCGCCCGACCTGGACCCGCGCGTCATCCAGCCGGTAGCCGAACAGGCCGCCGCCCATGTCGGTCACCCGGTCAGGCCGGACCTGGCCGCGGGGCAGCATCCGGTTCACCGCCTCGCTCAGGGCCGGATCGTCGCTCTGCGCCGCCAGCAGCAGCGCCTGACCGGTCGCCGGACTGATCACCGGGCCGGGAAGCCCGGGCGCTGCGGCAGCATCCGTCGCGGCGGCGCTGGCGAGCAGCGGCTGCGTCGATTCCTCGACCAGCGGGTCGGAACGGACCACCACCGTGGGCGGACGTGTTGCAGCGAGGATTGCCGCGGAGTCGGCGTCGTCCCCGGCGCCCGCGCCGGCCGCGGCGCCGCCGTCCGCGGTGGCCGTTTCGCCGCTCTCGCCGTCGCCGCCGAAGGCCAGTTCGATCAGATGGCCGGCGATGTCGTCGCCCGTCGCCTCCTCGACCGCAACGTCCACCGCCTGGGCGGCAAGGCCGATCCAGCCGGTGCCGAGCAGCCCCAGCCCGTAGAGCCCGCCGCCGATCAGGCGCGCGGTGGGGTCGATCTCGTCGCCGGTGATCGCCCGGTACACCTGCGAGATGACCGGCAGGTGCTGCAGCGGGTTGATGATGTCGAGGAAGTCCCAGAAGTCGAAGCCATCCGACTCGGCCGCCCGTGCGGCGGAGGCGGACTGGGCGCCGAAGGCGGGCTGGACCTGGGAAACGGGAGCGGCCTGCATGGCTTCGTTCTGCCTTCGTTGTGGCAGCCCCGCTTCGCAACCGCCATGCCACCGTTCCGCGGCTTCTTCCGGAAATATATCAACCAATTCAACCGGTTACCGCCACTCCCCCTGCGGCGTGCCGGCCGGATGC
>CALKHQ010000038.1 GCA_937988735.1 uncultured Alphaproteobacteria bacterium | reverse complement strand
TGAAGCTCGAGACCCTGCAGGTGACCGGCTCGTTCAAGGCGCGCGGCGCACTGAACAAGCTGCTCGCGCTGCCGCCGGAGGCGCGGGCGCGCGGCGTGGTCGCGATGTCGGCCGGCAACCATGCCCAGGGCGTCGCCTACCATGCCGGCCGCCTCGGCATCCGCGCCGTGATCGTGATGCCGGAAGGCACGCCCTTCACCAAGATCGCGGCCACCGAGAGCTACGGCGCCATCGTCGAGCTGTTCGGCCGCGAGATCGACGCCTGCCGCGCCCATGCCGACGCCATCGCCGCACGGCACGGCATGACCGTGATCCACCCCTACGACGACCCCGCAATCATCGCCGGCCAGGGCAGCGTCGGGCTGGAGATGCTGGCCGACGCGCCGGAGATCGAGGTGGTGGTGGTCCCGATCGGCGGCGGCGGGCTGATCGCCGGCACCGCGCTCGCGGCGAAGGCGCTGAAGCCGGAGGTCACGGTGGTCGGCGTCCAGTCCGCCGCCTACCCCACCCTCGCCCGGCCGTCCGGCCCGATTCCCGGCGGCACGACGCTCGCCGAAGGCATCGCCGTCCGCACCCCCGGCGCGCTCACCCGCCCGATCGTCGAGGCGCTGGTGGACGAGGTGCTGGTGGTCGATGACCGGGCGGTCGAGCAGGCGATCGCGGTGCTGGCCGAGACCGTCAACGTGGTCGCCGAGGGCGCCGGCGCCGCCGCGCTCGCCGCGGTGATGGCGGCCCCCGGGCGCTTCGCCGGCCGCACCGTCGGCGTCGTCGTCTGCGGCGGCAACATCGACAACCGGCTGCTGTCGTCGGTGCTGCTGCGCGGGCTGATCACCGACGGCCGCATGGTCGGCCTGCGGGTGCGGATCGAGGATCGCCCGGGCGCGCTGGCGGCCCTCGTCGGCGCAGTCGCCCGGGTCGGCGGCAACATCGTCGAGGTCGCCCACCGCCGGCTGCACCTCGACGTGCCCGTGAAGTCGGTCGAGGTCGACATCGAGATCGAGACCCGCGGCACGGCCCACGCCGAGGCGGTGATCGGCGCGCTGGAAGAAATCGGCGCCGCCTGCCAGCGGCTGGACGAGCTGGACTGACCCTTCGTCCGCGGCCGCGCCGAAGGCCGCCGGCCTTCACCGGCTATTAACTCAAGTTCTGTTCAGTGATGCCCGCAGTCTGACCCGGGCCCGAACGCGCATTCATGCTTGTCATCATCGGCATCGTCGTCGTCTTCGTCATGGTGTTCGGCGGCTTCATCGCGGCCGGCGGCCACATGGAGGTCGTCATCGGCGCGCTGCCGTTCGAGATGATGATCATCGGCGGCGCCGGCATCGGCGCGCTGATCATCTCCAACCCGAAGAGCGTGCTGATCGGGGCGCTGAAGGGATTCGGCCGGGCGCTGAAGGGCCCGCGGTTCAAGAAGGCCGACTACATCGAGCTGCTGAGCCTGATGTACCAGATCTTCCGGCTGGCCAAGACCAAGGGCATGCTGGCGCTGGAATCCCATGTCGAGAACCCGCACGAAAGCCCGCTGTTCGCCCAGTTCCCGAAGTTCGTGAAGGACCACCACGCGCTGGAGTTCGTCTGCGACTATCTGCGCCTGCTGACCCTGGGGACGGACAACCCGCACGAGGTCGAGACCATCATCGACGAGGAGCTGGAGACCCACCACGCCGAAGACCACGCCGCCTCGCACGCGATGACGAACCTCGCCGACGCCCTGCCGGCGCTGGGCATCGTCGCGGCGGTGCTGGGCGTCATCAAGACCATGGGCGCCATCGACCAGCCGCCCGAGATCCTCGGCCATCTGATCGGCAGCGCGCTGGTCGGCACCTTCCTCGGCATCTTCCTGTCCTACGGCATCGTCGGCCCGATGGCGAACGCCTGCAAGGCGGCGCAGGAGGCGGACGCGAAGTACCTGGAGTGCATCAAGACCGGCATCCTTGCCCACATGCAGGGCTATGCGCCGCAGGTCTCGATCGAGTTCGCCCGGAAGACGCTGCTGTCCAGCACCCGCCCGACCTTTGCCGAGCTCGAGGAGGCGACGGCCAGGCTGCCCGCGGTCTAGGGCCGGCGGCGCCGCATCTCAGGTAGGAGATCGCCATGGCGGACGACCCGGTCGCCCCCATCATCGTCAAGAAGAAGCAGGTGAATGCCCACCGCCACCACGGCGGCGCGTGGAAGATCGCCTATGCCGACTTCGTCACCGCGATGATGGCGTTCTTCCTGCTGATGTGGCTGATCAACATGACCAGCCCGGACCAGAAGACCGGCATCGCCAACTTCTTCACCCCGTCGAATGCCCGCCCCTCCGGCAGCGGCGCCGGCGGCATCCTCGGCGGCACCAGCATCATGGCCGAAGGCCTCGCCCGCGCCGCGGGCACGCCGGCGCGGATCGTGATTTCGCTGCCCAACTCCACCGACGACCGCACCGGCGGTCCCGATCAGGGCGAATTCTCGGGCTCCAACGTCACCGACATCCTCGACCGGCTGGAGGAGAACGGGATCGACGTCATGCGCTATCCGGAGATCCTCGCCGACCTGGCGCGGCAGACCGACGCACGCCAAGTGCTGCGGGCGCTGGAGGCGGACGGCATCGACGTGCTGACACACCCCGAGATCATGGACCAGATCTTCGAGGCCGTGACGGCGCCGCCGAGCGAGACCGAAGGCCGCGAACCGCCGGGCGACCGGACGCCGCAGGCGCTGCCGGCAGAGGTGGCGTCGGCGCTGGAAGCGCTGGCGGAGGGCGCCTACGCCGAGCTCGACGCGGCAGGGCGCGAGGCGCTTGCGGAGAGCCTCGCCCGCGCGCTCGCTGCGGCGACGGGGATCAGTGTCGAGGCCGCGATGGAACGGGTCGAGTTCCGCGAGGTGGAGGCGGAGATCCGCCAAGCGGTCGAGACCATTCCGGAGCTGGAGCCGCTGCGCGACAACCTGCGCATCGAGCATACGCCGGAAGGGCTGCGCATCCAGATCGTCGATGCCGAGGACCAGGCGATGTTCCCGATCGGCAGTGCGGAGATGGACGCCTCCACCCGCCGCCTGGTCGGGGCGATCGCCGCCGCCATCCGCGATCTGCCCAACGACCTGGTGATCACCGGCCACACGGACGCGCTCCCCTTCGTCTCGGGCGGCGGCTACAGCAATTGGGAACTGTCCACCGACCGCGCCAACGCCGCCCGCCGCGCGCTGATCGAGGCCGGCATCGCCGAGGACCGGATCGCGCGGGTGGTGGGGCGCGCGGACCGCGACCCGCTGGATGCTTCCGACCCGCTGGCGCCGGTCAACCGCCGCATCTCCTTCGTCCTGCTGAGCAAGGTGCCCCTCGGCAACGGCGCTCCCGACACCGGCGGCGAATCGATCGAGGGCGCGCTCGACGTCAGCCTGAGCCTGTAGCGGGAAAAGCGGCCGAAAGCCGCGGGCGACACCACTGCCGGCGGTCTCCGTTGGCCTGCCCGGGGCAATTTGGCTAAACTCGGCCCATGAACGAGAGCGGCCACCCTCTTCCGAAGTTCATGTTCGTGACGCCGCCTCGGCCGTGCCCCTATCTGCCGGGGCGCATCGAGCGGGACATGTTCGTCGAGCTGGCGCCGCCGAACGCCGACCGGCTGCACCTGCGCCTCGCCCATCTCGGCTTCCGCCGCAGCCACAACGTGGTCTACCGGCCCGACTGCCCGGGCTGCCAGTCCTGCATCTCGGTCCGGGTGCTGGTGCGCCAGTTCCGGCGCCCGCGCAGCTTCGAGCGGATCTGGCGCCGCAACGCCGACATCACCGCCGAGATCCGC
>CALKHQ010000037.1 GCA_937988735.1 uncultured Alphaproteobacteria bacterium | reverse complement strand
CGCTGGGCGACACGCAGGTGCACTTCATCCACGCCGGCAGCACCGCGCTCACCCGGTCGCTGCCGGGAGCCCTGGGGCAGGTGGCGCGCGCGGGCGGGGACCTGAAGGCCTGGGTGGCGCAGCAGGGGGTCGCCGGCCGCTTCACCTTCCTCGGCCACGTGCCGGACCCGGAGCGCGTGCTCGCCTCCTGCCACATGCTGATCAAGCCGACGCGGATGAACGACCCATGGGGCCGGGACGTCATCGAGGCGATGACCGCCGGCAAACCGGTCATTTCCTTCGGAAGCTGGAACGGCTACATCCGGGACGGCGACAACGGCCTGCTGTTCGACCGATTCCAGCCGGACGAGGTCGCGCGCGCGATGGCCGGGCTGGCGCAGAGCCCGGCACGGGTCGCGGCCATGGGCGAAGCCGCCCGGGCCCACATCCGCCGCGTGTGCGACGGGCCGGCCCGGTCGGCGGAGCTGGTGGCGGTATGGAAGGATATGGCGGCAAGGGCGGCAACCGCCAGGACTGGCTGAACGGGAGAAGCATGGCCTCCGACTTCACGCTCGCCGGCTATCGGGCACTGCTGAACGCATTCACCGAGCGCGGCTACATCACCGTCCGCTACGAGGACGCGCGGCCCGACCGGCGCGACCTGATCCTGCGCCACGACATCGACATGTCGCTGACAGCGGCGCTGGGCATGGCCGAGCTCGAGGCGGAGATGGGCCATTCGGCGCACTACTTCGTGCTGGTGCGCAGCGCCCTCTACAACACGGCGGCGCCCGCGAACCGGCGGGTGCTGCTGCGGCTGCGCGAACTCGGCCACCGGGTCGGCCTGCATCTTGACGCCTCGCACTACCCCGACGACGACGATGCGCTCGACGCCGGCTGCGCCATCGAGTGCGCGGCGCTCAAGGTCATCCTCGGCGAGGAGCCGATCCCCGTGGTCAGCCTGCACCGGCCGGCGCCGCGGCTGCAGGGCTCGCCGCGACGGATCGGCGGCCGGCGCCATACCTACGAGCCGGCGATCTTTTCCGAGATCGGCTACTGCTCGGATTCGCGGGGCGACTGGCGGCACGGCCATCCGCTGGAGCAGCCGGCGGTCGCGGCCGGCCGCGCGCTGCAGCTGCTGACACACCCGATCTGGTGGACGCGCGAGCCCGGGGAAAGCGCGGTGGCGCGGCTGGACCGGCTGCGGCTGGAGCTCGACCGGCAGCTCGCCGAGGAACTGGCGGCGAACTGCGACATCTATCGCGAACCGGCCGCCTACACGCGGCTCGCAAGCTGATGCAGAGCGGACCGGGAACCGGCGGCCGCTACGCGCTGATCGGCGCGGCCGGCTACATCGCGCCGCGGCACATGCAGGCGATCAAGGACGTGGGCGGCGAGCTGGTCGCCGCGCTCGACCCCAAGGATTCCGTGGGGATCCTCGACCGCTACTTCCCGGACGCGAGCTTCTTCGTCGAGTTCGAGCGCTTCGACCGCTACGTGGACAAGCTGCGGCGGCGAGGATCGCCGATCGACTACGTCAGCATCTGCTCGCCGAACTACCTGCACGACGCTCACGTCCGTTTCGCCCTGCGCTCGCATGCGGACGCGATCTGCGAGAAGCCGCTGGTGCTGACCCCGTGGAACGTGGACGGCCTGGCCGAGATCGAGCGGGAGAGCGGGCGGCGGATCAATGCGATCCTGCAGCTGCGGCTGCATCCGGCGATCATCGCGCTGCGGGAGCGGCTGGCCAAGGACACCGGGCGCCGGCACCAGGTGGACCTGACCTACATCACGTCGCGCGGGCGCTGGTACGCCGTGTCGTGGAAGGGGGACGAGGGCAAGTCGGGCGGGATCGCCGCGAACATCGGCATCCACTTCTTCGACATGCTGGTCCACCTGTTCGGCGCGGTCCGGCGCAACCTGGTGCACCTGCGCGAGCCGTCGCGGGCCGGGGGCTATCTGGAGCTGGAGCGGGCGGACGTGCGCTGGTTCCTGTCGGTGGACCGCGCCGACCTGCCGGCCGCCTGCCCGCCCGGCAAGACCACCTATCGCGCGATCAGCATCGACGGCGAGGAGGTCGAGTTCTCCGGCGGCTTCGAGGACCTGCACACCCAGAGCTACCGCCAGATCCTCGCCGGCAACGGCTTCGGGCTGGAGGACGCCCGGCCGGCGGTGGAGATCACCTCCGCCATCCGCTTCATGCAGCCGACCCCGCACGCGGGCGAGGCGCACCCGAAGCTGCGCGCGACCGGAACCTGACGGAACCCGAGATGCCGCTGCCCGTCCCCCGCTTCCCCGGCGCCTTCGTCCACGAGTCGGCCTGGATCGACGCCGAGGTCGAGATCGGCGACGGCACGCGCATCTGGCACTTCTGCCACATCTCCGCCCGGGCGCGGATCGGGGCGCGCTGCGTGCTGGGGCAGAACGTGTTCGTGGCGCCCGGGGTCGCCATCGGCGACGGCTGCAAGCTGCAGAACAACGTCTCGGTCTATCAGGGCGTGGTGCTGGAGGAGGAGGTGTTCTGCGGCCCGAGCTGCGTGTTCACCAACGTGCTGACGCCGCGCGCCTTCATCGAGCGCAAGCAGGAGTTCGCACCCACCCGCGTCGGCCGCGGCGCCAGCATCGGCGCCAACGCGACCATCGTCTGCGGCGTCACCATCGGCCGCTACGCCATGATCGGCGCCGGTGCGGTGGTGACCCGCGACGTGCCGGACCATGCGCTGGTGGTGGGCAATCCTGCGCGCCGGATCGGCTGGGTCAGCCGCAGCGGCGAGCGGCTGGGCGACGACCTCGCCTGCCCGCGCACCGGCGAGCGCTACCGGCTGGAGGACGGAGACCGCCTTGTCCCCTGCTGAGGCCGGGACGACGCAGGACGAGATCGAGTTCGCCGGCCTGAAGGCGCAGCAGGCGGCGCTGAGCTCCGTCATCGCCGAGCGCATCCAGCGCGTGCTGCGCCACGGCCAGTTCATCCTGGGGCCGGAGGTGGCGGAGCTGGAGGCGGCGCTGGCCGGCTTCTGCGGCGCCCGCCACGCGATCGCGGTTTCCAGCGGCACCGACGCGCTGCTGGCGGCGATGATGGCGCTGGGGGTCGGGCCCGACGACGCCGTGTTCGTGCCCGCCTTCACCTTCCCCGCCACCGCCGAGGCGGTGGTGCTGCTGGGGGCGACGCCGGTGTTCGTGGACGTGGACCCGCGGCTGTTCAACCTCGACGCCGAGGACCTGGCCCGGCGGGTGGAGGCGGTGCAGCGCGCGGGCAGGCTCGACCCGCGGCTGGTGATCGCGGTGGATCTCTACGGCCTGCCCGCCGACTACGAGCGGATCGACGCCGTCGCCGGGCGCTATGGCATGGACGTGATCGCCGACGCCGCGCAGAGCTTCGGCGGCGCGCGCGGCGAACAGAAGGTGGGGACGCTGGCGCCGATCACCGCCACCAGCTTCTTCCCGGCCAAGCCGCTGGGCTGCTACGGCGACGGAGGCGCGCTGTTCACCGACGACGACGGGGTGGCGGAATCGCTGCGCAGCATCCGCGCCCACGGCCGGGGCACGGGCAAGTACGACATCGCCCGCATCGGACTCAACGCGCGGCTGGACACCCTGCAGGCGGCGGTGCTGCTGGCCAAGCTGCCGGCCTTCGCCAACGAGCTTGCCGCGCGCCGGCGGGTGGCGGCGGCCTATGACGCAGGGCTGGGCGACGGCGTGGTCACGCCGCTCAGACCGCGCGGCGCCACCAGCGCCTGGGCGCAGTACACGGTGCTGAGCGACCGGCGCGACGCGCTGCAGGCGGCGCTCGCCGCCCGCGGGGTGCCCACCGCGGTCTATTACCCGCGGCCGATGCACCTGCAGCCGGCCTATGCCCGCTTCGGCGACGGCCCCGGCTCGCTGCCGGTGAGCGAGGCGCTGTGCGGCCGGGTGCTGAGCCTGCCGATCCACGGCTACATGAGCGAGGCCGCGATCGAACGCGTCATCGCCGCAGTGCGCGAGGCCGCCGGGTGATCCGCGTCGCCTTCGTGCTGCCCTCCTTCGCCGGGGGCGGCGCCGAGCGGGTGATGATCACGATCGCCAACGCCCTCGACCCCGCGGCCTTCACGCCGCGGCTGGTGGTGCTGGACGGGGGCGGACCGCTGCGCGGGCTCGTCGCCGGCCATGTGCCGGTGACGGTGCTGGGCCGGCCGCGGCTGCGCGGGGCGCTGCCGGCGCTGCGCCGGGCGCTGCTGGCCGAGCCGACCGACGTGGCGCTGTCCACCCTCGGCTATCTGAACGTGGGGCTGCTCGCGCTGCGGCCGGTGCTGCCGCAGCGGCTGCGGCTGGCGGTGCGGGAGGCGAACATGCCGCTGGCGGGGACCGGCGGCCGGGTCGGCCGCGCGCTGGCAGTCGCCACCCGCCTGCTCTACCCCCGCGCCGACCGGGTGATCTGCCCGGCGCAGCGGATCGCGGACGAGCTCGAGCGCCGCTACGGCGTGCCGCGCGGCCGGCTGGCGGTGATCCCGAACCCGGTGGACGCCGACCGGCTGCGGGCGCTGGCCGCGCCGCCGGTGCGCACGCCCGGACCGGGACCCAGGCTGGTGGCGGCGGGACGGCTGGTGGAACAAAAGGGGCACATGCTCCTGCTGGACCTGATGCCCCGCCTGCCGGCGGACGCGCACCTCACCATCCTGGGGGAGGGCCCGCTGCGGCCGGCGCTGACGGAGCGGATTGCGGCGCTGGGCCTCTCCGGACGGGTGGCCCTGCCGGGGTTCGAGTCCGCGCCGTGGCCCCGTTACGCCGGCGCGGACGCCTTCCTGCTGCCGTCGCTGTGGGAGGGGCTGCCGAACGCGGCGCTGGAGGCGCTGGCGGTGTGAACGCCGGTGATCGCCACGCCGGAGGCCGGCGGCATCGGCGAGATCGCGGCGGCTGCGGCGCCGGGCGCGGTCACCATCGCGTCGATGGGGGAGGCGCTGGCCGCCGCCATCGCCACCGTCCGCCCCGCCCCATCGGACACGGTGCGGCCGTCGCTGTTGCCGGAGATGTTCGCGCTGGACCGGGTGGTGGCGCGCTATGCAGAGCTGCTGGCGCGCATGGCCCGGCCTGCACCGTGACGCAAAGTTCTTACTTTGTTCTTGACAGCCTCAGGGCTGTGTGGTAGGTTTTTTTCACCGTGACGAATCCGCCCTGCGCGAGGGTGCCGGCCGGCGGCCGCGGGCGGACTGCAGACAGGCTTCGATGAAGGCGCGGGTCTCGCGCGCCCGCTCGGCCCAGGAGTGGCGGGCGCGGACAGCGGCGCAGCCGCGCTCCCCCATCGCCCGCGCGCCCTCGGGGTCCGCCGCCAGCGTCCGCACCGCCTCCGCCAGCGCATGGCCGTCGCCGACCGGCACGACGAGGCCGCACTGCTCCGCGCGCACCAGATCGGCCTGGCCGCGCAGGTCGGTCACCACCACCGGCACCCCGCAGGCCATCAGCTCGAACAGCTTCAGCGGGGCGACGCCACCGAGGGAGGAGCGGCCGTCCGGATCGGTGATCGGCACCAGCCCGACGCAGGCGCCGGCCATGATGCCCGGCACCTCGCGGTAGGGGACGACGCCGAGGGCCACCACCCGGCCCGTCTCCCGCGCCGCCGCCTCGACCTCGGGCCGCTTCGGCCCGTCGCCGGCGACCACCAGCGGCAGGTCCTCCGGCCAGGCGGGATCGGAGACCGCGGCACGCATCATGTCCACCCCGTGCCAGACGGTGA
>CALKHQ010000036.1 GCA_937988735.1 uncultured Alphaproteobacteria bacterium | reverse complement strand
CTGCCCGTGGCACGGCTTCCAGTACCGCCTCGAGGATGGCCAGGCGCCGCCGCCGTTCACCGAGAAGCTTGCGACCTACCGGGTGCGCATCCGCGACGGCGTCATCGAACTCGATCCCCGCGCCCTGCCGCCGGGAACGCGCGCAACGCTGCCCGAACTGCCGGCGGAGGTGCCATGACGCGCCGGCGCAACAGCCGCGAGCCCTTCTTCGTCGGCTGGGCCGTCATGCCGGGGCGGCTGGCGCTGTTCCTCTGGGGACTCCTGCCTCTCGTTGCGGGCATCGTCGTCGGGGCGGCGCTGGCACTCGCGATCGACGACGTGACGCCCGCCCGGACCACCGTGGAAGGCGGCGTCATGCTGACCGGCGTGGTCGCGCTCGATCCCTATCCCATGCTCCGCCTTCCCCCCGATGCGGAGCACCCCGCGCCGCGCACGGTGCTGGTGGTGCAGGGGGGCAAGAACGGCGCGCGGCCGCGGCTGGAAGCCCACGACGGCAGCCTGGTGACGGTGCACGGGCTGCTCTACCGGCGCGACGGCGCGCTGCTGTTCGAGCTGGCGGGCGGCGAGGATGCGGTGATGCCGGCAGAGGCGCCGGCATTCGCGCCGGCCGCCGCGCAGCCGCTGGGGCGTCATGCGCTCGCCGGGGAGATCGTGGACCCGAAATGCTACCTCGGCGCCATGCGGCCGGGGGAGGGCAAGCCGCACATGATGTGCGGCAACCGCTGCCTCATCGGCGGCATCCCGCCGATGCTGGCCGTGCACGGCACCGACGGCCGGTTGGCGATGGTGCTGCTGGTGGACGCGGCGGGCGGCGCGGTGACGGCGCCGTTCGAGCCGTGGACGTCGCTGCCGGTCCGGGTGGAGGGCGAGATGTTCGCGCTCGACGACCTGCTGGTGATGCGGGTCGGCGCTGGCAGGGTCATGGGGCTGTGAGGCTCAGGCGGCTGGCGGCCCGGATCGTCGATGTCGGCGCCATGGCCGGCGTCGCCGCCGCCATCTGGCTGCTGTGGAACCCGGTTCTGCGCTACGTGCCCGGCGGTCTCGCGGCGGACGTGGATCGCGTGCTCGGTTGGCTCGGCCTCCCCGGCGGCTCCGTCGCCTGGCTGAGCTGGCTGGGCGACGTCGAGTGGCTGGTGGCGGTCGTCCTCGTTGTCGCGCTGTTCTGGGTGACCGAGAAGGCCGTCGCCGCGGTGCAGCGCCGACTTGACGGGCTCCCGTAGTACCGGCCGCGTTCCGCCGCCGGAAGGGCGGACGCGCGCCCCGTCTGGCCGCGCCGGGCCCGGCGCGCTAGTCTCCGGGGCGGCAACGGGAGTCGAGATGCCGCGCGATCCTGAAGGCGTGTACGTTCCGTCGGTCTGTCCCCACGACTGCCCGAGCACCTGCGCACTGGAAGTGGAGCGTCTCGACGCGCATACCATCGGCAAGGTGCGCGGTGCGGCCGCGAACACGTACACGGCAGGCGTCATCTGCGCCAAGGTGGCCCGCTACCGCGAACGCCAGCACCACCCGGACCGCCTCACGGTGCCGCTGCTGCGCACCGGCGAGAAGGGTGTCGGCCGGGCCGCGTTCACCCCCATCTCCTGGGACGAGGCGCTGGACCGCGTGGCCGACGCGCTCACGCAGGCCGCCGCGCGGTACGGGCCGGAGACGGTGTGGCCCTACTACTATGCAGGCACCATGGGCCATCTGCACCGCGACGGCATCGATCGTCTGCGCCATGTCATGGGCTACTCGCGCCAGTTCAGCACCATCTGTGTCACCCTCGGCGACACGGGCTGGCTGGCCGGCGCCGGGGCCAAGCGCGGCGTCGATGCGCGCGAGATCGACGAGTCCGACCTGATCGTGGTCTGGGGCGGCAATCCGGTCGCCACCCAGGTGAACGTCATGACCCACATTGCCCGGGCGCGGAAGACGCGCGGGGCGAGGCTGGTGGTGGTCGATCCCTACCGCACCGGCACCGCCGAGGTCGCGGACATGCACCTTGCGCTGCGGCCCGGCACCGATGCCGCGCTCGCCTGCGCAGTCATGCATGTCTGCTTCCGCGACGGTTACGCCGACTGGGACTACATGCGCCGCTACACCGACGACCCCGACGGGCTGGAGGCGCATCTCGCCAGCCGCGACCCTGCCTGGGCGGCCGCGATCACCGGCCTTTCGGTGGAGGAGATCGAGGCCTTCGCCGCTCTCTACGGGCGCACCGAGCGCGCCTTCCTCCGCCTCGGCTACGGCTTCAGCCGCGCCCGTAACGGCGCGGCCAGCATGCACGCCGCGGCCTGCCTGCCGGCCGTGACCGGCAAGTGGAAATACCGCGGTGGCGGCGCGCTCTACGCCAACGGCGTGTCCTGGTTCTACCGGCTGGACAAGTCGCTGATCCTGGCCAGTGACCGGATGGACCCCACCGTGCGTGAGCTCGACCAGTCGCGGATCGGGCCGATCCTCACCGGCGACCGGGGCGATCTCGGCGACGGGCCGCCCGTGACCGCGCTGTTCATCCAGAACACCAACCCGGTCGTGGTCTGCCCGGAATCGCTCAAGGTGCGGGAGGGCTTCCTCCGCGACGACCTGTTCGTCTGCGTGCACGAGCAGTTCATGACCGACACGGCGGCGATGGCCGACGTGGTGCTGCCGGCGACCACCTTCCTCGAGCACAACGACATTTACACCTCGGGCGGCCACACCCACCTGCACTTCGCGGCCAAGGTGGTCGAGCCGCCGGGCGAGTGCCGCTCCAACCACGACGTGATCTGCGCGCTGGCGAAGCGGCTGGGCGCCGAGCATCCCACCTTCGACATGACCGACTGGGAGGTGCTGGACGCGACGCTCAAGCTGTCCGGCCTGCCCGATGCCGCCACCTTCGCCCGGATGAAGTGGCTGGACCTCGCGCTGCCGTTCGAGACCGCGCATTTCCTCGACGGCTTCGGCCACAGCGACGGCAAGTGGCACTTCCGTGCGGACTGGTCGGCGCTGGGGGCGCGCGCCGAGGGCCTGTCGGACTGGCCCGACCATCGCGAGGTCTACGACGTTCCGACGCCCGACAAGCCGTTTCGCCTGGTTGCGGCGCCCGCGCGTCAGTACCTCAACACCACCTTCACCGAGACGCCGACCAGCCGTCAGCGGGAAGGGCGGCCGACGGCGCTGATCCATCCGGCCGACATGGCCGCGCTCGGCCTCGACGACGGCGACCTGGTCCGGATCGGCAACGACCGTGGCACGGTGGCGGTGCACGCGCGGACGTTCGACGGCCTGCAGCAGGGCGTGGTGGTGGTCGAAAGCATCTGGCCCAATGGCGCCTTCGTCGAGGGCATCGGCATCAACGCGCTGACCAGCGCCGATCCGGGACTTCCCGGCGGCGGCGCCGTCTTCCACGACACCGCGGTCTGGCTGCGCCGCGCCTGAACCGCTGGATGGTACCGGGCGGCGGTTCGCCACTGGCCCTGCCGCGTCCGAATGTCCATCTTGCTGGGACGACGGATGATCACGCTTCTTCCTGGCAAGGGGTATGGCTGGAAACGACAAGCTGCCAACGGCGCGGTCGGACGAGTCCGAGATTGCCGCCTTCCTCGGCGCGCTGGAACGCGCGCCGCGGCCGACGGGGCGGCAGGGACGGCTGATCTTCGGCCTCGACGCCACCGCCAGTCGCGAACGCACCTGGGACCGCGCCTGCCACATCCAGGCCGAGATGTTCCGCGAGACCGCTTCCCTCGGCGGTCTGTCGATGCAGCTCGCCTACTATCGCGGCTTCGGGGAGCTGCACGCGACGCCGTGGACGAGCGACAGCGCCGCGCTGACCCGCCACATGACGGGCGTCACCTGTCTCGGCGGCCGCACCCAGATCGCGCGCCTGCTGCGGCACGCGGGGCGGGAGACGCGGAAGGAAAAGGTGGACGCCATGGTCTTCGTCGGCGACTGCGTCGAGGACGACGTCGACGAGATGTGCCACGTCGCCGGGAAGCTCGGCCTTGTCGGCCTGCCGGTGTTCGTGTTCCATGAGATCGGCGACCCTGCGGCGCGCCCCGCGCTGCAGCAGGTGGCGCGGCTTTCCGGCGGCGCCTATTGCCCGTTCGACGAGCGCAGCGCGGCCCGCCTGTCGGAGCTGCTGCGGGCGGTGGCGGTCTATGCGGCCGGCGGGCGGCGGGCGCTGGAGCATTACGGGCGCGAGCGGCCGTCGGAGGCGCTGCGGCTGCTGACCAGCCAGCTCAGGACGGGAGGATAGCGGGAGCGGGACGATGCCGTACCTGATCCTGGGCGTCGCCCTGCTGATCGGCCTGATCTTCATCGGCCGCTGGTTCGTCAGCGCCGACCCGGCGCACGTCCGCAAGGTACTCACCTGGGGCGGCATGGGCCTCGTGGTGCTGGTGGCGGGCTTCCTGCTCTTCACCGGCCGTGCCGGCGTCGCAGGCGTGGTGCTCTCCACCCTGATCCCGTTCCTGATCCGAATGTACCGGGCGCGGCGGGCGGCGACCGTCGCCAGCGGCGGATTCGCCGGGCGCACCTCCACTGTCCGCACCGCCTGGCTGGACATGGCGCTGAACCATGATACCGGCGCGCTGGACGGTCTGGTGCTGGCCGGGCGCTGGGAGGGCCGCCGCCTTTCAGAACTCTCGCTCGAGGACCTCGTCGCGCTGCTCGCCGAGCTCGCGTCGGACTCGCAGTCCCTGCGCATCCTCGAGGCCTATCTCGACCGCCAGCACGGGCCGGACTGGCGCGAGCAGGCGGAAGACCGGCGCCGGCCGTCCGGGCGCGGCGACGGCCGCATGACGGCGGAGGAGGCGCGCGAGATCCTGGGCGTCTCCAATGACGCGACGCCGGAGGAGATCGAGGCGGCCTACCGCGCCGCCATCAAGCGCAACCACCCGGACGCCGGCGGCTCGACCTGGATCGCTGCCAAGATCAACGAGGCCCGCGCCGTCCTGCTGGGGCGGACCGCGTGACTCTTGTCTGTTTTGATACACGGATTATATTCACAGACATGATTGCCGTCGCGAGGACAGACTTCGACGAGGCCCCCGAGCCCTTGCCTCCGGGTGCGCTCGGCGACCGCAAGGTGCGGGAGCGGCTGAGCCCGGCCGCGATCCGGCTGTTCCTCAGGCTGGCGGAACGGTGGCGGCTTGCGGTGGCGGAGCGCTGCATTCTGCTCGGCGACCTGCCGCGGCCCACCTACTACAACTGGGTCAACGGCAGGGCCGGGCCCCTGTCGCGCGATCAGCTCGAGCGGATCTCGCTGCTGCTCGGCATCCACAAGGGCCTGCGCCTGCTGTTCGCCGACGGCGAGGCCGCGGACCGCTGGCTGCGCGCGCCCAACCACGACATCGAGTTCGCCGGCCGGTCGCCGCTCGCCCGCATGCTCGAGGGCGGCATCGGAGACCTCGACGCGGTCCGGCGCTACCTCGACGCCTGGCGCGGCCTGCGGTGACCCTGGCGGGCGAACGTGTTGCCGGCCGCACCCACCGCCTGATCGCCAGCCGGCACCCCACCGTCGGCATCTTCGACGACCTCACCGCCGATCCGGAGGAGCTGCAGGCCGCCTTCCTGCTGGAGATGGCGACCAGCCAGCGCCACGGCGCCGCCGCTGCGCGCCTCGCGCGCCTGATGCCGGACCAGGTGGTGACCGGCCCGTCGGCTTCGATCGTTATGGCGGCGTTCCTCTACACCGACGAGCGCGGCGGGCGCTTCCACGACCGGCGGCTGGGGGCATGGTACGCCGCGCGTTCGCTCGACACCGCGATCGCCGAGACGCTGTTCCACAACGAGCGCCGGCTGCGGCTCTCCGAGGGCGGCTTTCCCAATCGCATCCAGATGCGCGAACTGATCACCGACCTCGATCTCGAGCTGGTGGACATTCGCCCCCTGGTCGCGACGCGGCCGGAGCTCTACGACCCCGACCCGGATCGATACGCGGCGCCCCAGGCGTTCGCGGCCGGCCTGCGCTGGCCGGGCGAGGGCGGCCCACACTGCCACGGACTTCTCTACGCCAGCGTCCGTCACGCCGGCGGCGAGAACGTCTGCCTGTTCTGGCCGGCCTCGGTGCCGCGGCCGGTGCTGCAGGGCGTGCACCTCGAATATGCCTGGGACCGCGACGGCCGCAGCACCGTGGTGAAGCTGACGAAAGTTTAAAGCCTCTGACAGTCCGATAGGTGCGAACGGTAACGCTGCTATAGTCCTTCTATTGCAGTGCAACATCAGGAGCGATGGAGAGCATGGCGAAGCCCGACAGGCGTCCGATCACTGCCGCGATCCTGCCGGTGGCCGGATTGGGAACCCGCGTCCTCCCCGCGACCAAGGCAATTCCCAAGGAAATGATGCCCGTGGTGGACAAGCCCGTGGTCCAGTACGTGGTCGAGGAGGCGCTGGCGGCGGGGATCGAGCGCGTCGTGCTGGTGACCGGGCGCGGCAAGGGCGCCATCGAGGACCATTTCGACCACATGTTCGAGCTGGAGACCGCGCTGCGGGCGAAAGGCAAGGACGCGGCGCTGGAGGCGGCTGCGGGCTTCGTGCCCGAGCCCGGGCGGATCATCACCACCCGCCAGCAGAGCCCCCTCGGCCTCGGCCATGCGGTCTGGTGTGCCCGGCACGCGGCGGGCGACGGCGCGGTGGCGGTGCTGCTGCCGGACGTCATCATCCGCGCGCCCAAGGGCTGCCTCGCGCAGATGATGGAGGTCTACGAGGAGCACGGCGGCAACGTGGTCGCACTGGAAGAGGTGCCGTGGGAGGTCACCTTCCGCTACGGCATCGTCGCCGTCGGTAGCCGGCAGGGCCGCACCGTCGAGGTGACCGGCATGGTGGAGAAGCCGAAGGCGGGCGAGGCGCCGTCCAACCTGTCGCTCGTCGGCCGCTACATCCTGCAGCCGGAGGTGTTCGAGGCGCTGGAACGGCAGGAGCCCGGGGCAGGGGGCGAGATCCAGCTCACGGACGCGATGGCGTCGCTGCTGGGCCGCCAGCCGTTCCACGGCCTTGTCTACGAGGGCCGCCAGTTCGACTGCGGCGACAAGGCCGGCTATGTCGAGGCGCAGATCGCCTACGGCCTCGACCATCCGGAGATCGGGGACGACGTGCGCCGGCGGCTTGCGGCGCTGCTGGGGAACGCAGGCGCGGAGCGGTCGAGGAGCGTCGCATGAGCCACCGCCTCGATCCGACCGTCCTCCGCGAGTACGACATCCGCGGCACGGTCGGCCGCGACCTGCACGAAGCGGACGCCTACGCCATCGGCCGGGCGTTCGGCACCATCGTCACCCGCCGCAGCGGCAAGACCCGCCCCTCGATCGGCGTCGGCTATGACGGTCGCGTCAGCTCGCCGGGTTTCGAGGCGGCCGTGGTCAAGGGCATCACCGACAGCGGCGCCGACGCCATCCGCATCGGCCTGGGGCCGACCCCGATGCTCTATTTCGCCGTGCGCTCGCTGTCACTCGCCGGCGGGCTGATGGTGACCGGCTCGCACAACCCGCCGGACATGAACGGCTTCAAGATGATGATCGGCAAGGCCTCCTTCTACGGCGCCGACATCCAGGAACTGGGCCGGGTGGCGGCGGAGGGCGACTACACCTCCGGCGGCGCGGAGGCGCGCAAGGTCGACGTCAGCGAGGCCTATGTCGAGGCGCTGGTCGCCGGCTACGGCGCGACCCGCGGCCTCAGGGTGGCGTGGGACAGCGGCAACGGCGCGGCCGGTGCAATCATGCGCCGGCTGACCCAGCGGCTGCCGGGCACGCACATCCTGCTCCATGCCGACATCGACGGCACCTTCCCCAACCACCATCCGGACCCGACGGTGCCGGAGAACCTGAAGGACCTGCAGGAGGCGGTGCGCGCCAACGGCTGCGACCTCGGGGTCGCCTTCGACGGCGACGGCGACCGGCTCGGCGCGGTCGACGGCGAGGGGCGCATCGTCTGGGGCGACCAGCTCCTTGCGATCTACGCCGAGGAGGTGCTCGCCGCCGCGCCGGGGGCGACGGTCATCGCCGACGTGAAGGCGAGCCAGATGCTGTTCGACCGGGTGGCCGAGCTGGGCGGCAATCCGCTGATGTGGATGACCGGCCATTCGCTGATCAAGGCGAAGATGCAGGAGACCGCAGCGCCGCTGGCCGGCGAGATGAGCGGCCACCTGTTCTTCGCCGACCGCTACTTCGGCTTCGACGACGGCCTCTACGCCGCGGTGCGGCTGATCGGGCTGCTCGCGCGGCGCGAGGAGACCCTGGCCGAGCTCAGGGACCGCATGCCGCGGCTGATGAACACGCCCGAGGTGCGGATCGAATGCGCGGAGGAGCGCAAGTTCGCCGTGATCGACGAAGTGAAGCGGCGGCTGGCGGCGTCGCCCGGCGGCGGCGAGGTCAACGACATCGACGGGGTGCGGGTGAGGACGGCGGACGGCTGGTGGCTGCTGCGCGCGTCCAACACCCAGCCGGTGCTGGTCGCCCGCGCCGAGTCCGCGAGCGAGGAGGGACTCGCCCGGCTCAAGGCCGAGATCAGCCGCCAGCTCGAGGCGAGCGGCGTCGCCTCGCCGTTCTAGGTTCCGCGGCCGGGGGCCGGTTCCTGCCTCGCCCCGGCGCCTTCCGCGGCTGTGCGACGCCGCTGCAAGCGTGAGCGCTGATGCTAGGATTGCGTTCGGAGGCAGGACCGGATGCAGCTTACGCTCAGGCAGGTGACGTGCTTTCTCGCCGTGGCCGAGGCCGGCTCCGTGTCGGGCGGCGCCGCGCAGCTCGGCGTCTCCCAGTCGGCGGTGACGGAGGCGCTGCAGCAGCTCGAGGCGCAGACAGGGGTGCGGCTGTTCACCCGCCATTCCCGCGGCGTGGCCCTGACCTACCAGGGTCACCAGTTCCTCCGTCACGCCCACGCCATTCTCGCCACCGTTGCCGATGCCGAGCGGGCGATCTCGGGCCTGCCGGAGGCTGTGGCGGGGGTGCTCGAGCTCGGCGTCACCAGCCTCGTCTCGGGCTATTACCTCGCCCACGTGCTCGCCCGCTATCGCCGGCTCTTTCCCAACGTCGAGGTCCGGGTCACCGAGGACGAGCACACCTACGTCGAGCACCTGCTGGTCAACGGCGAACTGGGCGCAGGGCTCATGATCGTGTCGTCGATGCAGGACGTCTATGCACTGGAGCACGAGACGCTGATGCGCTCGCGCTTCCGGGTGTGGATGCCGCCGGATCATCGCCTCAGCCGGTTGCGCACGGTCGCGCTGGCCGACATCCTGACCGAGCCGCTGATCGCACTTTCGGCCGACGAGATCACGCAATCCGTCCGCGCCCGCTGGCCGGACGGGGACGGCGGGCCGCGGATCGTGCTCCGCACCTCGTCGGTGGAGGCGGTGCGCAGCCTGGTTGCAACCGGCGCCGGCCTTGCCATCCTGCCGGACATCACCTACCGCCCCTGGTCGCTGGAGGGGGACCGGATCGAGGCGCGCGATCTCGCGGACGACATCCCGCCGCTCGACATCGGCATCGTCTGGCGTCGCGGCTCTTCGATCGCACCGCCTGTCGCCCGCTTCCTGGAGCTCGCCCGGGACGACGCCGCCATGAGGCACCGATAGGGTAGCGACAGCTATCGGCAAAACCGATAGCGCGTCCGGCCAATTTCCGATTTCCGTGGCTGCCGAAGCGTCCCTAAGCTGTTTCGGCAAAGGCGCGAAACGCCTGCAGGGACGGCAGCAACGGAGGACGGAGATGGACGGGCGTCACACGTGTCGGGTGGCCTTGGCAACGGTCGCCCTGAGCAGTCTGGCATCCCCGGCGCTGGCCCAGCTGACCGAGGCGATGGCCGAGATCGGCGCGGGCGAGGGCGAGGTGCGTATCGTGGCCTGGCCGGGCTACATCGAACGCGGGGAAACCGACCCGGCCTATGACTGGGTGACCGGTTTCGAGGAGGCCACCGGCTGCATGGTGCGGGTGCAGACGGCCGCCACGTCGGACGAGATGGTGGCGCTAATGAACGAGGGCGGCTTCGACCTCGTCACCGCCTCCGGCGACGCCTCGCTGCGCCTGATCTACGGCGACAAGGTGCAGCCGGTGAATACCGACCTGATCCCGAGCTGGAACGCGGTCGATCCGCGGCTGCAGGATGCGCCGTGGCACACGGTGAACGGGATCCACTACGGCGTGCCGTATCAGTGGGGCTCCAACGTCCTCGCCTACAACACCGAGGTGTTTCCGGAGCCGCCGACAAGCTGGAGCGTCGTGTTCGAGGAGCAGACGCTGCCCGACGGCCAGAGCAATGCCGGTCGGGTCGAGGCGTTCGACGGGCCCATCCATATTGCCGATGCGGCCCTGTACCTGATGCACCACCAGCCGGAACTGGGCATCAGGAATCCCTATGAGCTGACGGAGGAGCAGTACGCTGCCGCGCTCGACCTGCTGCGGCAGCAGCGGGAGCTGGTGCTGCGCTACTGGCACGACGCCTTCGTCCAGATCGACGACTTCACCAACGAGGGCGTGGTGGCCTCGGGGAGCTGGCCCTTCCAGGTCAACATCCTGCGGGCGAACGGCCAGCCGATCTCCTCCACCATTCCGGAGGAAGGCGCCACCGGCTGGGCGGACACGCTGATGCTGCACGCGGACGCGCCCAACCCCAACTGCGCCTACATGTTCTTCGAGCACAGCCTGTCGTCGAACCTGCAGGGCGACCTCGCGGCGTGGTTCGGCTCGGTGCCTTCGGTGCTGTCGGCCTGCGAGACCTCCGAGCTGCTGGGACCGGACGGCTGCAAGATCAACGGCGTCGAGAACTTCGACCGGATCTGGTTCTGGCGCACCCCGCTCGCCGACTGCGAGACCCAGGAGGCCTGCGTGCCGTACTACCGCTGGGTCACCGACTACATCGCGGTCCTCGGCGGGCGGTGATACCGGTCGCGGCGGCAGACGTGACCCTGCCTACCCCTGTCATGGCCCGGCGCGACCGGGCCCTGACGGCCTGAGCGCGGCCATGGCGCTGCCTTCCGGCACGGCCGGCGGACGCGGGGCGTCGCCATCGGCGGCGCCCTCCGTCGCCATCCGCTTCGAGGACGTCACCCGGCGCTTCGGTGCGGTGACGGCGCTGGACGGGGTCAGCTTCGAAATCATGGACGGGGAGTTCTTCTCGATGCTGGGCCCCTCCGGCTCGGGCAAGACCACCTGTCTGCGGCTGATTGCCGGCTTCGACCAGCCGACCTCGGGCCGGATCACGCTGCACGGACGCGACGTGGCCGGCGTGCCCCCATTCGACCGCGACGTGAACACGGTGTTCCAGGACTACGCCCTGTTCCCGCACATGCCGGTCTGGCAGAACGTCGCCTACGGCCTGATGATCCGCAAGGTGCCGCGCGACCAGCAGTGGCGCGAGGCGCAGCGGATGCTGGCGATGGTCTCGCTGTCGGGCATGGAGCACCGCCGGCCGGGTCAGCTCTCGGGCGGCCAGCGGCAGCGGGTGGCGCTGGCCCGGGCGCTGATCAACAGGCCGTCGGTGCTGCTGCTGGACGAGCCGCTGGGCGCTCTCGACCTCAAGCTGCGCGAGCAGATGCAGGAGGAGCTGAAGGCGATCCAGCGCGAGGTCGGCATCACCTTCATCTACGTCACCCACGACCAGGGCGAGGCGCTTGCGATGTCGGACCGGGTGGCGGTGTTCAGCGAGGGGCGCATCGAGCAGATCGGCAGCCCCCGCGAGATCTACGACCGGCCGCGGACGGTGTTCGTCGCCGGCTTCGTCGGCGCCTCCAACGTGTTCCCGGTCGCGGCCGGGGAGCGGCTGCTCGGCCAGCGGACGGCCTTCGCGGTGCGGCCCGAGCGCCTGCGCCTGCTCCCCGCCGGTGCCGCGGCGCCGGAGGGGATGCTGGCGCTGAAGGGCACAGTCGTCTCCCACACCTATCTCGGCGCGGCGCAACGGACGCTCGTCCGTCTGGAGGGCGGCGAGACGGTGCGGGTCCTGCGGGATACCGACGGCGCCTTTGCCGAAGGCCACCCCTGCACCGTGCTGCTGGACCGCGCGCACATCGCGCCCGTGGCCGGCGACCTGCCCGCGGCCGCGCCGGCGGAGGAGGGGGCGGCGTGACCTCCGTCCGGCAGGCGCCGCGATGACGGCCGTCGCCGAGCCGGGCGTGGTGCGGGCACCGCGGGAAGGGCCGGGGCGGGCGATCTCGCGCCTGCTGTTCGCCCATCCGCTGCTGCTGCTGGCGCTGCTGGCGGCGCC
>CALKHQ010000035.1 GCA_937988735.1 uncultured Alphaproteobacteria bacterium | reverse complement strand
CCTTGACGAGGCCGGCGATGGCCGGGAGCCGGACATGGAAACGGTGCGGGACGACCGGCTGCGGCTGATCTTCACCTGCTGCCATCCGGCGCTCGCCCCGGACGCCCGGATCGCGATGACGCTGCGCGAGCTCTGCGGTCTCACCACGGAGGAGATCGCTCACGCCTTTCTGGTACCGCCGCCCACCATCGCCCAGCGGATCGTACGGGCGAAGGCGAAGATCCGGGACGCCCGCATCCGCTACGAGGTCCCCTCTCCTGCCGAGCTGCCGGACCGGCTGGAGAGCGTGCTCCACGTCGTCTACCTCGTCTTCAACGAAGGCTACTCCGCCAGCGCCGGCGCCGCGGCGATCCGCATCGACCTGGCGGAGGAGGCGATCCGTCTGGCCCGGCTGCTGGTCGAACTGATGCCGGACCCGGAGGCTGTCGGCCTGCTCTCCCTCCTGCTGCTGCAGCATTCCCGGCGCGCAGCCCGCCTGTCGCGGTCCGGCGACCTGGTGCTGCTCCCCGACCAGGACCGCCGGCTGTGGGACCGCACTGCGATCGCGGAGGGCCGCGCGCTTGCCGCGCAGGCCGTGGCGGGGCCGACGGTGGGCGCCTATGCGCTGCAGGCCGCCATCGCCGCCGTTCACGCCGCGGCCGAGAACCCGGCGGCCACCGACTGGCCCCGCATCGTCGCCCTGTACGACCTGCTGATGCAGGCGGATCCCGCGCCGGTGGTGGCGCTGAACCGCGCAGTTGCCGTCGCCATGCGCGACGGACCCGGGGCCGGGCTCGCCCTCATCGACGGCCTCCTCGCCGAAGGCGCGCTCGCCTGCTACCACCTCGCCCACGCCGCCCGCGCCGACCTGCTCCGCCGTCTCGGCCGCACCGCCGACGCCGCCGCTGCCTACCGGCAGGCCCTGGCTCTGGCCCGGCAGGAACCGGAACGGCGGTTCCTGGAACGACGGCTGAGCGAGCTCGGCGCGGGCCAGGACCGGCCACCGCCGTGAGCGCCGTGGGGTCAGGCGGCGGGCGCGTTCTGCGGGCTGTCGAGGTAGAAGCGACAGCTGTCGAGCGCGCTGCTCCAGCCCCGGCCGTGGCCGTGGCGGAGGGCCGCAGTGACGAAGCCCTCCTGGCACAGCGTGAGCCGGGTGGCCGCCCCTCTTCCGCGAAGCTCGCGGTCACGGCGTCTCGGGCCCGAGGGTTGGAACAGGCGGGCCCGGCGTCAGGCGGTCAGGGGGACCCAGACCTCGATGCCGCCGCGACCCGAAACCGGGTCGAAGGCCTCGCCGTACCGTTCGAAGAAGGCGACGCCCCCGTCCGGCACTTCACGGGCCGTCGGCAGCCAGCGTTTCCAGATCCCCTCGATGGTCTGCGGCAGCGTCGAGACGTGACCATCGTGGTCGAAGACCGCATAGCGACCCGCTGGCAATGTCACCGGGTCGAGCCCTTCCGGGATCCGCGACGCATCGGATACGGCAACGCCGGCGAGGTAGTCGAAGCTGCCGTCTCCGCCGGGACAGGTCTCAAGGCAGACGCCGTAGGCGGCTCCCTTGATCTCTCCGGGGATGGTCCCGACATGCGAGGCGAACCGCACCCACTGGGCCGGGATGCCTGCATTGCTGCCCACATGGGTCTCGCGCAGGCCGGCGATCACCAGCGGGCCCTGCTCGACGATGCGCGGCTGAAGCAGGGCGTTCGTATCCTGCATGGGGAGCTCGTGCAACGGATCCGTCAGCGCCCGGATGTCTATGGTTCCAGGTGGAACAGCGGCTTCGGATCACCGTCCATGCTGAACGGCACCGAGAAATGCTCGTGCGCGATCAGCCAGCGGTCGCCCTCGCGGCGCCAGCATCCGGTGTAGCGCATCCACCCGGACTGCTCCGCCCCATCGGCATCGGCCATCCCGCAGCGCACCAGCCCGTGCGTGAAGCCGACGCCCTCGCCGGCCGCGACCGTGACCGGGCCGAGCTCGAAGATCATGCGCCCGCCCTCGGGGACACATGAGAACCCCTTCTCCCAGGCGCCCCGATAGGCGTCGCGCCCCTCGAACCGCAGCTTGTCGACCGCGTCGTAGGCAACCACGTCCGGCGCATAGAAGCTCATGGTGCGATCCAGGTCGGCGTCCAGGACTGCCCTCTGCCAGGCGTCCAGCGCATCGCGGATCGCCTGCTCGGCATCGGAAGCCATCAATCGTGCCTCCATCGTCTCTCCCCTCGAGCTCGCCCGTGCCGCGACGGCGGCACCGGCTTCCATGCCAGTGACGAACGGGGCCGACGGATTGCGACACCGCCGCCGCATTTTTTTTGCATCAACCGTCCGGTGAAATAACTGTTCGGTTAAATGGCGGGCGCGGCGGGGCGTGTCCAGCGGTCGCAGGATTGGCTTTTTGCAGGCTTCGACCGGCGTTGACGCAAGCGTCATTTGCCAACGTCGCGGCATTCGGCCATCGTCCGGCGATTCCATGGTTCTTGCCCGGATGACCTGCCGATGATGACACGCTTCAGGCTCCTCCCGATCTCCCTGCTGGCTGCCGCCGCGTCGGTCTCCGCCGTCGCGAGCCCGGCATCGGCCGAGGATTTCTCGCGGGCGGAAATCGAGCAGATCGTCCACGACTACCTCATGGCCCACCCGGAGGTGATCCTGGAGGCGGTGCAGGCGCTGCAGGCGCGCCAGGAAGCGGAAGCTGCCGCCCGCGCTGCCGCGAATCTGGCGCAGCTGCGCGACGACATCTTCGGCGGGCCCGCGACCATGATCGCCGGCAATCCGGATGGCGACGTCACGCTGGTCGAGTTCTTCGACTACCGCTGCGGCTACTGCCGCCGGGTCGCACCCGACGTGCTGGCGCTCATCCAGCGGGACTCCGGCGTCCGGTTCGCGATGAAGGAATTCCCGATCCTGGGCGAGGAGTCGGTCTATGCCTCCCGCGCGGCCATCGCCGCGGCGGCGCAGGACATGTACTGGGAGATGCACCTCGCCCTGCTGAACTTCCGCGGCACCTACGACGAGGACTCGATCCGGGCGATCGCCGCCGACCTCGGCATGGACCCGGACCGCCTGGTCGCCGACATGGCGTCCAGCCAGGTGGACGCCGTCATCAACCGCAACTACGAGCTCGCGCAGGCGCTCGGCATCAACGGCACCCCGGCGTTCATCGTCGGCGACACCATCGTCCCCGGCGCCATCAGCCTGCAGGCGCTGCAGCAGCTGATCGCCGAGGAACGGCAGGGCTGAACCCGCCCGGCCCGGCGGGTGCGCCGGGCCGCGCCGGCGGGCCGCGACAGAACTGCTCATGGCGGCATGCCTCCCGGCATGGTAGGGTCGGCACGACCGGGAGCCGATCTGTCGGGAGAGGTCCAGTGCTCGACGACGCCGTCCTGCTGGCCCGCATCCAGTTCGCGTTCACCATCGCGTTCCACATCATCTTTCCCGCGTTCACCATCGGCCTCGCCAGCTTCCTCGCCGTCCTCGAAGGCCTGTGGCTGCTGACGAAGCGCGAGGTCTACCTCCGCCTGTTCCGCTACTGGCTGGTGATCTTCGCGGTCGCCTTCGGCATGGGCGTCGTCTCGGGCATCGTGATGACGTACCAGTTCGGTACCAACTGGAGCGTCTTCTCCGACCGCACCGGTCCCGTGCTGGGCCCGCTGATGGGTTACGAGGTGCTGACCGCCTTCTTCCTCGAGGCGGGCTTCCTCGGCGTGATGCTGTTCGGCATGAACCGCGTGGGCAAGGGGCTGCACTTCGCCGCCACCTGCATGGTCGCCTTCGGCACCGTGCTGTCCGCGTTCTGGATCCTCGCGGTGAACAGCTGGATGCAGACGCCGGCGGGCTACGCCACCAACGAGGCCGGCCAGTTCGTGCCGGAGGACTGGTGGGCGGTGATCTTCAACCCGTCCTTCCCCTACCGGCTCGTCCACATGGTGCTCGCCGCCTACCTCACCACCGCGCTGGTGGTCGGCGCGGTCGGCGCCTGGCACCTGCTGCGCGACCGCGCGAACGAGGCGGCGCGGATCATGCTGTCGATGGCGATGTGGATGGCGGCAATCGTGGCGCCGATCCAGATCCTCGTCGGCGACCTGCACGGCCTCAACACGCTGGAGCACCAGCCGGCGAAGATCGCGGCGATGGAGGGACACTTCACCACCCAGGCCGGCGCGCCGTTCATCGTGGTGGGCTGGCCCGACGCCGACGCGGGCGAGACGAAGTGGGCGCTGGAGATTCCCAACCTCGGCGCCCTGATCCTCACCCACGACTGGAACGGCACCGTGCAGGGCCTTGAGGACTGGCCGCAGGACGAGTGGCCGCCGCTGCCGCTCGTGTTCTGGAGCTTCCGCGTCATGGTCGCGCTGGGCTTCCTCATGGCGGCGCTTGGCCTGACGAGCCTCTGGCTGCGCTGGAAGGGGCGGCTGTACGACCGGCGGTGGTTCCTCCGCTGGGCGATGCTGATGGGCCCCAGCGGCTTCCTTGCTGTCCTCGCCGGCTGGACCACCACCGAGGTCGGCCGCCAGCCCTGGGCGATCTACGGCCTGCTGCGCACGGCCGAGGCGGCCTCGCCGGTCGATGCCGCAGGCGTCGGCACCTCGCTGCTCGCCTTCATCATCGTCTACGTCCTCATCTTCGGCGCGGGCACGGTCTACATCCTGCGGCTGATGGGCCAGACGCCCACGCCGGGGACGGAGGGCCCGCACGTCGAGGAAGCGGGCCGGACCAGCGGCATCATGCCGGGACCGGCGATGCAGGAGGACGCCCGCGCCGCTCCGCCGGGCCGGGCGCTGGACTAGGGGGAGGCGGCCGATGGAGTTCGATCTCGCCTTCATCTGGGGCCTGCTGATCGCGATCGCCGTCTTCGCCTACGTCGCCCTCGACGGCTTCGATCTGGGCGTGGGCATCCTGTTTCCCTTCGTGCGCAGCCGCGACAAGCGCGACGCCATGATCAGCGCGATCGCGCCGGTGTGGGACGGCAACGAGACCTGGCTCATCCTCGGCGGCGGCGGGCTCTATGCCGCCTTCCCGCTGGCCTATGCCGTGCTGATGCCGGCCCTCTACGCGCCGCTGATCGCGATGCTGCTTGGGCTGATCTTCCGCGGGGTCGCCTTCGAGTTCCGCTTCCGCTCGCGCCGCAAGAAGGACCTGTGGGACCTCGGCTTCTGCATCGGGTCGCTGGTGGCGGCGCTGGCCCAGGGCATCGCGCTCGGAGCGGTGGTGCAGGGTGTGGCGGTCGAAGGCCGCGCCTACGCCGGCGGCTGGTTCGACTGGCTCACCCCCTTCACCATCCTGACCGCGGTGGCGCTGGTGGTCGGCTATGCCCTGCTCGGCGCGACCTGGCTGATCTGGAAGACCCGGGAGCCGCTGCAGGCGGAGATGCGCCGCGCCGCCGTCCCGCTCGCGGCAGCCCTCGTGGCCGCGATTGGCGCGGTCAGCCTGTGGATGATCCTGATGGACCCCGACTTCGCCGACCGCTGGCTGAGCTGGCCGGCGATCGCCTGGGTGTGGCCGGTGCCGCTGCTGGTGCTGGCGGTGGGCGCCGCCTTCCTCCATGCCATCCGCACCCGCCGCGAGCTTCTGCCCTATCTGCTCGCGCTGGCCTGGTTCCTGCTGTCCTATATCGGGCTGGCGATCAGCCTCTATCCGTTCATCGTGCCGCCGGCGATCACCATCCGGGACGCGGCGGCGCCGGATGCGAGCCTCGGCTTCCTGCTGGTCGGGGCAGGGATCCTGTTGCCGATCATCCTCGCCTACACCGCCTATGCCTACTGGGTGTTCCGGGGCAAGGTGACGGGCGGAGAGCACTATCATTGAGCCGGCGCTGGTTCTCCCGCCTCGGCTGGTTCGTGCTGCTGTGGGCAGCCGGCGTGGCGGCGGTGGCGGCGGTGAGCTACGCCATCCGGCTGGCGCTGCTGTAGCCCTGACCGGCCGGCGCTACGGGAGCCCCTCGATCGGGACCGGTTCGATCGGGTCGGCCGGCGCGAACCCGAACACCCGGCCGTAGAACCACAGTTCCGCCTCGAGCGCGCGGATGATGTTCGGCGCCTGGCGGAAGCCGTGCTGCTCTCCCGGGAAGGCGAGATAGGCCACCGGGACGCCGTTCGCGCGCAGCGCCGCCACCATCGCCTCCGCCTGGTTCGGCGGCACCACCTTGTCCTCCAGCCCCTGCAGGAAGATCACCGGGCAGGTGATGCGGCCGGCGTGGAGCAGCGGCGAGCGCGCCTCGTAGACCGCCTCCGCCTCCGGCAGCGGGCCGACCAGCGCGTCGAGATAGCGGCTCTCGAACTTGTGGGTGTCGCGGGCGAGCGCACGCAGGTCACCAATGCCGTAGTGGCTGGCGCCGGCCCGGAACGAGTCGGTGAAGGCGAGCGCGCAGAGCGTGGTGTAGCCGCCGGCGCTGCCGCCGCGGATGACCAGCCGGTCGGGATCGACCAGCCCCTGCGCGGCGAGGAAGCGGGCGCCCGACGCGCAGTCCTCGACGTCGGCGACGCCCCACTGCGCCTTCAGAGCATCGCGATAGGCGCGGCCGTAGCCGGTGCTGCCGCGGTAGTTGACGTCGAGAACCGCGAAGCCGCGGCTGGTCCAGTACTGGATGGCCAGGCTGAACTCGGGCGAGACAGCGCCCGTCGGGCCGCCGTGGGAGCGCACGATCAGCGGCGGCAGCGTGCCGGGCGTGCCGCTGAATCGCGGGTTGGCGGGCGGATAGTGAAAGCCGTGCGCTTCCGCGCCGTCGCCGGTCGGCCAGCTCACCGGCTTCGCCGTGGACACGAGCCCCGGATCGAGATCGAGCTGCGCGCTCGCCCGCAGCACCCGGCCCTGCGCCGCCGTCGCCGGCGCGGCCAGCGCACGTGCGTCCACGGCAACGACCGCCGACGGCCGGGTGAAGGAGCCGCAGGCGAGCATCACCCCGGCCGGGGTGACGAAGGGGCTGCCCACCACGTCCCAGCCGACGTCGATCCGCTCCCCGTGACCGTCCTTCACCCGGTAGAGCCGGCTGATCCCCTGCTCGATCACCGCGACGATCGGTGTGCCGTCGGGGAGGAAGGCATAGCTGCGCATCCCGAACTGCCACAGCGGCAGTCCGCAGTCCGCTTCGATCGGGAACACCGGCTCCGCCCCGGCCGGGCCCAGCCGGTACAGGTTCCACCAGCCGGTGCGGTCGGAGACGAAGTGGAGGACGCCATCCGGCGACCATTCCGGCTGGAAGATCGACTCGGACGGTCCGCCGGCGACGTGCTCCGGCGCCCCGACGCCGTCGGCGGTGACGGGCGCGCGCCACAGGTCGGTGCCGTCCCACGGCATGTTGGGATGGTCCCAGCTCAGGTAGCAGAGCCACCGGCCGTCGGGGCTGAACCGCGGAGCCGCGAAGAAGTCGTGCCCGTCGGCCACCACCCTGCCCTCCGGCGTCGCCCCGTCCAGATCGACGAGGACGACCGTGTTGGCCGGCTCGCCCCCGCCCCGGTGATCCTCGCGCACGCAGGCGATGCGCCCGCCGGTCGGATCGAACGCCATGTCGGCGAAACGCAGCGCCGGGTCGCCCTCGCCCGAGGGCGCGGTGAGGGGAACCGGCCGGCCGTCGCCGCCGATCCGGTAGAGTCGCTGGTCGGCGAAGTTCACGTAGACGAGCTGATCGCCCGCGCAGGCGACCGCGCCGCCGCCGTATTCGTGCACCCGGCTGCGCAGGCTGTGCTCCGCGGGCGTCAGCTCGACCGGGGTGCCGCCGCCCTCGCCCTCCGCCACCAGCACCACCCGCCCCTTCTCCGTCGAACGGGCCTCCAGCCAGCACAGCCGTCCGCGGCAGGCGCCGGCAGGGGTCACGCCGACCGACGCCTCCGTCATCGCGCGGGCGGTGATCGGCGATTCCCAGGTGCCATAGGGGCGGTAGATCGGCATCGCGTTGCTCTCCTGCAGGTTCGGGGCCCGGAATGGCGCGGTTGACCGGGGTCGCGCCATTCGGCTACCTGAGCCTGTCATCCACCTGACAGGCGAGTCCAAGGGCGCTTCCGCGCTTCATCCCAGTGGACCTAGCATAGTGTCCGATCCAGCGCCGATCTTCATCCTCAACGGGCCGAACCTGAACATGCTCGGCGTCCGCCAGCCCGAGGTCTACGGCCATGACCGGCTGGCCGACATCGAGGCGATGTGCGCCGAGCACGCGGCGCGGCTGGGGCTGGAGATCGATTTCCGCCAGAGCAATGTCGAGGGGATCCTGGTTGACTGGATCCACGAGGCGCGCTCCAACGCGGACGGGATCATCATCAATCCCGCCGCCTACACCCACACCTCGGTCGCGATCTACGACGCGCTGGCGCTGACCGATCTGCCAATCGTGGAGGTCCACCTGTCGAACGTCCATCGCCGTGAGGCGTTCCGGCACCATTCCTATGTCTCGAAGATTGCGGATGGCGTCATCTGCGGCTTCGGTGCCCGCGGCTATCTGCTGGCGCTGGATGGCATCGCGAACCTCGTCACCCGGAGGAATGGCTGACCATGGCCAAGTTCGACGTCGACGCCGATCTGGTCCGCAAGCTGGCGGGGCTCCTGGCCGAGGCCGACCTCAGCGAGATCGAATATGCGATGGGCGAGGAGCGCATCCGCGTGGCCCGCACCCGCGCCGCGCAGGCGCCGCAGGTGGTGACGGTGCAGGCCGAGGCCGCCGCCCAGCCGGTGAAGAAGCCCGACGCGGCCCCGGATGCGCCCCATCCCGGGGCGGTGACCGCGCCGATGGTCGGTACCGCCTATCTCGCGCCGGAGCCGGATGCGCCGCCCTTCGTCAAGGTCGGCGACCGGGTGAGCGAGGGCCAGACTCTGCTGATCATCGAGGCGATGAAGGTGATGAACCAGATCAGGGCGCCGCGCGCCGGCATCGTCACCCAGATCCTGGTCGAGAACGGCCATCCGGTGGAGTACGGCGAGCCCCTGATGGTGCTTGAATAGCGCCGGCGGCTGCAGGGACATGATCGAGAAGGTCCTTATCGCGAACCGCGGCGAGATCGCGCTGCGCATCCATCGCGCCTGCAAGGAGATGGGTGTCGCCACCGTCGCCGTGCATTCGACCGCCGACGCCGACGCGATGCACGTCAGGCTGGCCGACGAAAGCGTCTGCATCGGGCCGCCGCCAGCCTCCCAGAGCTACCTCAACATCCCGGCGCTGCTGTCGGCGGCCACCATCACCGGCGCCGATGCCATCCATCCGGGTTATGGCTTCCTCTCCGAGAACGCGCGCTTCGCGCAGATGGTGGAGGAACACGGCTTCGTCTTCATCGGCCCGTCGCCGGACCACATCCGGCTGATGGGCGACAAGATCGCGGCCAAGGAGACGATGAAGCGGCTGGGCGTGCCGGTCGTCCCCGGTTCCGACGGTCCCGTGCGCACGAAGGAAGAGGCCATCGCCGCTGCCGAGAAGATCGGCTATCCGGTGCTGATCAAGGCCGCGGCCGGCGGCGGCGGCAAGGGCATGAAGGTGGTGCGCGACCGCGACGGGCTGGTGGAGGCCTGGAGCGTCGCCCGTCGCGAGGCCCAGATGAACTTCGGCGACGACGCCGTCTACATGGAGAAGTATCTCGAGCGGCCGCGCCACATCGAGATCCAGGTCTTCGCCGACAACCACGGCGAGGTGATCCACCTCGGCGAGCGCGACTGCTCGCTGCAGCGCAAGCACCAGAAGGTGCTGGAGGAAGCCCCCTCCCCCGCCCTCAACGCCGAGGCCCGGCGCCGGATCGGCGACCGGGTGGTCGAGGCGCTGAAGGAGCTCGGCTACCGCAGCGCCGGCACCATCGAGTTCCTCTACGAGGACGGCGAGTTCTACTTCATCGAGATGAACACCCGCATCCAGGTGGAGCATCCCGTGACCGAGATGGTCACCGGCCTCGACCTGGTGCGCGAGCAGATCCGGGTGGCGACGGGCGCGCCGCTGGGGCTGCGCCAGGAGGACATCCGCTTCAACGGGCACGCCATCGAGTGCCGGATCAACGCCGAGAACCCGTTCACCTTCGCGCCCTCGCCCGGCCGCGTGCGCCAGTACCACCCGCCGGGCGGCCTCGGCGTGCGCGTGGATTCCGCCCTCTACGCCGGTTACCAGATCCCGCCGTACTACGACAGCCTGGTCGGCAAGCTGATCGTCCACGGCAACAGCCGCAACGAATGCCTGATGCGGCTGCGCCGGTCGCTGGCGGAATACGTGATCGAGGGCATCGAAACGACCATCCCGCTGCACCAGCACCTGATGGCCGAGACCGACTTCATCAACGGCGACTACGACATCCACTGGCTCGAGCGCTACCTCGCCCGGCTCGGCTGAAGCCTCTTTCGCGGCCCGCGGCCGAGCGAAATTGAGGCTGTGCCACTTGCCGTTTCGCCGGCGTGACCGATCATGATGTACGGAGAGGCCGGCGCATAAACGGCAGGCAGCTCCGCGCCGCTCCGTGGCGCCGTGCAGTCAGGATTGGCCGCCCATGCACCTCAAGATGACGCCGGAGCTCGTGCTGCGTGCCTATGCCGCCGGGGTGTTTCCCATGGCCGAGCACGCCGGCGACCCCGACGTGTTCTGGGTCGATCCCGAACAGCGCGGGATCCTGCCGCTGGACCAGTTCCACGTGCCGCGCCGGCTGCGCCGCACCTGGCGCAAGCGGCCGTTCGAGATCCACATCAACCGCGCCTTCGACCGGGTGGTCGCGGCCTGCGCCGAACCCAGGCCCGGCCATCCGGAAACCTGGATCAACCGGCCCATCCGCGAGGTCTACAGCGCCCTTCACCGCCGCGGCTATGCCCACAGCGTCGAGTGCTGGATCGGCGACGAGCTGGTCGGCGGCCTGTACGGCGTCGCCCTCAATGCGGCCTTCTTCGGCGAGAGCATGTTCAGCCGCCGCACCGACGCCAGCAAGATCGCGCTGATCGCGCTGGTCGAGCGGCTGCGCGAACGCGACTTCCTGCTGCTCGACACCCAGTTCGTCACCGATCACCTGCGCCAGTTCGGCGCCATCGAGATCTCGCGCGCGGCCTACCAGCGCCAGCTCGCCCAGGCCCTCGCGCGGCCGGCCCGGTTCCTGTGAGCGTCAGCCGGCGGCCGCCGTGTCCTCGCAGCGGACCAGCCAGACGTCGTAGATCGGGTGGTCCATCGCCGAGACCGACGGCGACGACGCGAACATCCAGCCGCTGAACACCCGGGTCGGCTCCCCCTCCAGCGGCGTCTCGGTGATGATGAGGAACGCCGCCTGCTCGAGCTGCTGGGCCGCAACCCGTTCCTGACAGCTCATCACGTCGATCCGCAGGCGGAAGAAGTCGGTGCGGTCGCCGACCGGGACGGGAAGCTCGCTGACCCGCCCGGTGATCTTGTCCAGGGCGCCAAGGACGGCGACCGGGAGACTTCGCGGCTGGCCCGAACCCTCCTGGGCCGCCGCGGGAATGGCCATCACCACCAGCCCGGCCAAGGCTCCGATCATCGCAGTTGCGCGTGCTGCCATGGGCACAGGTCTCCATCGGGCGCGGACGGGCCGATCCGGGGACCGGCCCATCGCGGGCGATTCGTCATGTCCGGATCAAAGGATCGCGCGGGCCTTTGCGGCGATTTCAGGGCGCGCTGCCGCCGCCCGCGTCGCCCCCGCCGGCCTGCTCGGACGCGCTGAAAACGAATCGGCCCAGCAGGTCGACCAGGTTGATCGGATCCTGGGTGTACTCGAACCGGCCGCCCTCGGGCAGCATTTCCTCGTCGCCGCCCGGCTGGATGTCCACGTAGGAGCCGCCGAGCAGGCCCTCGCTGAGGATCCGCGCCGAGCTGTCGGCCGGCAGTGCCACGTCGCTGGCGATGCCGAGGGTCGCCACCGCCTGGTAGGTGTTGGTGTCCAGCGACAGACCCGTGACCGTGCCGATCTTGATGCCGCCGAGCCGGACGTCGCTGCCCACGGTGAGTCCGTCAACCCGATTGAAACGGGCGGCGAGCTCGTAGCCGTTGACCGCGCTGACCGACGTCGAGCTGTAGGCAAATACGACGAACAGCACCGCGACCGCCAGCACCACGGCGCCCATCACGGTCTCGATCAGATTGCGTCCCATCGGCAAGGTCCCCCCGTCCTGCCTGCCGCTCAGCTCTCGGGCGGCGTCCAGGGCTCGTAGTCGGCAGTCGTCAGCGCGCGCCGGCCGGCCTCGAGCGTGTGGCCCGGCGGCAGATAGGCGCGGGCCGTGCCGGTCA
>CALKHQ010000034.1 GCA_937988735.1 uncultured Alphaproteobacteria bacterium | reverse complement strand
CGCCGCGCTCGTCCAGCCCCTTGGTCATCAGGGCGATCGTCCGCGGCACGGTCAGGAGCTCGCCGAGCAGGCGCCGCGCCCAGGGGACGCCGGGGCTGCTCACCGCCACCATCACCAGGTCGGCCGCGGCGAGGTCGGCCGGCGACAGCGCCTCGCCATCCACGGGCTCCACCGTGCCGGGAAGGGCGGTGCCCAGCCGGGGATGGTCGCGGCCGTGGCGCAGAGCCGCGATGATCTCGCGGTCGAGGGGTGTGCCTGCGAGGATGACGCGGTGGCCGTTGTCAGCGGCAGGCACGCTGGCCGCGCTGCCCATGACGCCCGCGCCGATGATGACGATGTTTGCCATGATTCGCCCTGTTGTGCGCGCGCCCTACTGCGCGGTCTCGGCGAACGCGTCAAGCTGTCCGGCAGCGGCCGCAAGGTCGAGGATCGAGAAGCGGTCGCGGGTGAACCGGGCGTCGCGGATGTCCTCGCGGTAGAAGGCGACGTCGAGTCCGAGCTCGGCCGCCGTCCGCGGCGCGCCGGCGCGGGTCATCGGCTCCCACAGCCGCTCGAACGGCAGCATCGCCGCGCGCAGCGGGGCGACGAACTCCTGCCAGCCGTTCGCCCAGCGCCGGTTGAGCGCATCGATCGCCGCGGCGTCCAGCGCCTTGGCCTCCACCTGCCGCGCCATCTCGTCGGCCATCGCAGTTCCGTAGCGGGCCGCCAGCCGGTCGTGCGGCACCGGCACCGGCTCCAGCACCGGCGGCGTGTCCGCGCCCAGGATCAGGTTCTGCAGCTTCGACACGGTGAGCGTGGTGACGCCGACCTGCTCGCCGTGGGAGCTGCCCGGGTGGCGGTCGCCGGCGAACATGTCGATGTAGTGGGACATCATGTGCTCGGCCATGCTGCCGCTGTGCGTGGTCCCGGTGAAGCTGGTGCCGAGGCCCATGATCGCGGCGATGCGGGTGAGCACCGCCAGCGCCTCCACGCTGCCGGCGGTGAACTCGCCGGCCCGGTCCAGCATCGTTGCCTCGTCGTAGGCAAGCAGCTGGTAGGCGGTATCGTCGTAACGGGTGCCGAGCACGAGGTGGGAGAGCAGCCAGTCCACCTGGCTGGTGGTCCGGCAGATCACGTCGGCGAAGGCGGCGGTGATCAGCCGCGGCGGGCACTGGGCAAGGACCGAGAGGTCGAAGAACACCCCGCGCGCCGCATGGGCGGTTACCGACCGCTTGAACCCGCCGAACGACACCGAGGCGGTGGGCGTGGTGTAGGCGTTCATCGGCGAGGTCGCGAACACCGAATAGGACTTGCCGTCGAGGAAGCTCGCGTACTTCACGCTGTCGCTGACCGTGCCGGAGCCGACGGCGACCAGCGCCTCCGCGTTGCGGGTGAGCTCGCGCAGCTCGGCGACGCCCTCGTCGCTGCAGCGCGGGTTCTCCCAGACCAGCGCCTCGACGGGTCCGAGTGCCCGCAGCCGGTCGCGCACGCGCCTCCCGAGCACGTCCCAGGTGAAGCGGTCGGCGACCACCGTCAGCGCCTGGCCCCGGTGCAGCGGCGCGATCAGGTCGGGCTCTGCCCCGTCCAGCGCCTCCGCGATGACGATGTTGTCAATCGGGATGCGCGCCCGCTCGCCCGTGCGGGGGTGGCGCCAGGTGCCCGCAACCAGTTCGTCGATGACGCCGCCGTGGCTGCGGGCGATGCGGGCCGGAGCGCTCACTGCGTGCCCCGCGTCGCCGCCTGGCGGGCGAAGGTGACCAGGCGGTGGTTGATTCCGGCAGTAGCCGCGTAGAGATCGCGGTGGATCGCCAGCAGCTCCCGGTAGAGGTCGAGCTTCGCCGGATCCGGCATCACCGGCGTGGTCGCGCTCTGCATCCCGTGCGCGGCCTCCGTGATCGAGGGATACCATCCGGCGCCCGCGGCCGCGGTCATCGCCGCGCCCAGCGCCGAAGCTTCAAGCGTCGCCCCGATCAGCACCGGCAGGCCGCTCGCATCGGCGAACATCTGGCGCCACAGCGCGCTGCCGGCGCCGCCGCCGATCAGCACATACTCCCGGATCCGGGTGCCGGCCTGCGCCTCCACCTCGGCCAGCGCGGCGACCTGGTGGAGGGTCAGCGCCTCCAGCAGCGCCCGGTAGAGGTGGCCGACATGGTGGTTGCCGCCGAGCCCGAAGAAGCAGCCGCGCGCGTCCGCGTCCCAGTGCGGGTCCATGCAGCCCGACCAGTAGGGCAGGGCCATCACGCCTTCGCAGCCGATGGGAACGCTCGCCGCCCGCGCCTCCAGCTCGGCCAGGGTCGCCCGCCGGTCCTTCGAGCCGAGCAGCTGGTCGGTGAACCAGTTGATCAGGAAGGCGCCGGAGCGCACGCAGGTCTCGAAGATGTAGCCCTCGCCCTGCGCCGCCTGCTCCGTCCGCCACGCCGGGTGGCAGACGTAGTCGGGCGACCAGATGCCGCCGACCAGTGCAGTGCCGGTGTTGACATAGGCGCGGTCGGAGCGCGTGCAGCCCGCGCCGAGCCCTGCGCACTGGCCGTCGCCGCCCGCGGCGAAGATCGGCGTTCCCTCGATCAGGCCGGTCGCGGCTGCCGCCTCGGCGGTCACCCGGCCGAGCAGGCTCCCCGGCCGCAGCGCCTCCGGCAGCCGGTCCTCGGTGAGGCCGAGATAGTCGAGCAGCGGCCGCGACCAGCGCTTCTCCTCCATGTCGAACAGGCCGAACGGATCGGCGCTCGTCCAGCCGGTCCGGCGCTCTCCGGTGAGCCGCATCACCAGGTAGCCCTGGACGTCGATGAACAGCGCGGTGCGGGCGAACGCCTCCGGCTCGTGGTCGCGCATCCACGCCAGCCGGAACAGCACCGGGATCACGTCTGGCGGCCGTCCGGTGATGCGGTGCAGCCTGTCGTGGCCGAAGTGGGCGGCGATCGGCGCCACATAGTCACGCGCCCGCTCGTCCAGCCAGATCATCGCCGGCCGCACCGACCGGCCTTGCGCGTCGAGGAAGGCCACCGTCTCGCGCTGGTTGGAGATGGCGAGCCCGGCGACCCGCCTGGGGTCGATCTGGGCGAACAGGCTCTGCAGCGCGGCGACGCAGGTGGTCCACCAGTCCTCGGCGTCCTGCTCGAAGCAGAACATCGCCGGGTTGTGCAGCTCTATCGGCGCCCGTCCCTGGGCGACCTCCACGCCGTCACGGGTCCAGGCGATGGCCTTGGTGCTCTGGGTGCTGCTGTCCAGGCCGATGACAAGGTCGGACATGGTCGTTCCGCACTCGTAGACGTTGCGGCCCGTGCGGGGACCGCCTATGGAAAGTACGCACGGCACGGGTAGAAGGCTGCCTGACCGGTTGTCCGCGGCGGCTTCGCCACAGGCCTGATCCGGTCATCCCCAGGCGATGATCGCTCCGTCATCGTCGGACGTGCAGTCGCTCCTCCCGTCAGGCAAACGATTGCATGACATTCGTATCGTGACAAGAACATGTGTCATAGTGGAGGCCGCGTTCCGCAACCGGGCGCTCCAGGCTCAACGACAATAGGCAACAAAACGCCATGACCAGCCCGAACCGACGCAATCTCGAGCGCCGCGAGTCGGCCGTGACGGGAGAATGGCCGGAACAGCTCGCGGTGAAGATCTGCTGGTACTACTACATGCTCGGCCTGACGCAGCAGGAGGTGGCCGACCGCGTCGGCACCAACCGCGTCCGGGTCAACCGGCTGCTCGCCGAAGCCCGCCAGCGCGGCCTGGTGCAGGTCAGCATTACCTCGCCGCTCGCGGCCAACGTGGCGCTGGAGCAGCGGCTGATCGACCGCTACGGCCTCCAGTCGGCGACCGTGGTGCTGCCGGCGGAGCCGAACGACCCCGATCCCAGCGAGACGCTCGGCCGCTGCGCCGCCGCGTCCGTCGCCACCCTCTACCACAACGGCATGACCGTCGGCATCGCCTGGGGCGTCACCCTGAAGGCGATGGCGCGGGCGACCCCGCTGCTGGCGCTGAAGGATGTGGCGGTGGTGTCGATGCTGGGCTCGCTCTCGCGCCGCTCCTCGGTGGACGCCTTCGAGGCGACGACCGACCTCGCCACCCGGCTCAACGCCGAGTGCTACTACCTGCCGGGGCCGATCATCTGCGACAGCGAGGCCAGCCGCGACACCCTCGTCCACCAGCCGATGGTGCAGGAGGTCTACGCCAAATGCCTGTCCGCCGACCTCGGCATCGTCTCGGTCGGCGGAATGGACAGCGCCACCGTGCGCCGGATGCGGGTGGTGACGGAGGAGGAGTTCCGCAGCGCCGCCGCAGCGGGGGCCATCGGCAACTTCCTCGGCTCGTTCATCGACGCCGACGCCCGGGCGATCGACCACCCGGTCAACCGGCGGGTGTTCGGCGTCAGCCCGCAGGATTTCCTGCGCATTCCCCGGCGGATGATGATCTCCGGCGGCCCGCCGAAGGTGCCCGCGATCCGGGCCCTGCTGCGTGCCGGCTACCTCACCGACATCGTCACCGACTCGACCACCGCGGAAGCGCTCTGCGACGACTAGGAGCCACGGTGGCGTGACGGCCGGCGCTGGCCTGGCGTGCGCCGGCGAATGCCCTCACGTCCGGC
>CALKHQ010000033.1 GCA_937988735.1 uncultured Alphaproteobacteria bacterium | reverse complement strand
AACGTGAATCACGAACCGGCCTCCAGGGGAATCCCCTTTCTCAAACGGACTCTCACGCTTGCCGATAGCGGGCCGGAGATGCTCGGGGACGACGCGGCGGAACCAGTAGACCCCGGTCTTGGGGTGGCGATGTAGGTAAGACATTAGACGTCCGTAGTGACGACGCTCGCCCGATATGATGCCCACGATGTACCACTCCAGTGTACCACTGGGCGGTCTCAAGGCCTTGTCATATCAGGATCTTCAGGAGGCGCAAGGCCTCCGAAGCAAAGTGGCGGAGGGGAAGGGATTCGAACCCTCGATGCGAGTAATCCCCGCATAACGGTTTAGCAAACCGCCGCCTTCAGCCGCTCGGCCACCCCTCCACGAGCGCCCGGCCGAGCCGGCGCTCTGGGGGCCTAATTGCCACCGGGGCGTCGTGGTGTCAACGCGCCATGGTGAGGGGGGGGGGCCGGCGGGACCATCGGCGGGCGCGTCCGGCATCGGGGCGCGAATCGCGGGAGGCCGGGCGCTCCGTCCCGTCGCCCTGTCGCGGGGAGCGACGGCTCCACGGGCCTGCCCCGACCACGCCAACCCGGCGCGGTTACGGAGTGGCGCTGGCGCCGAGGGCGCTGCGGGCGCATGGTGGAGCGGTTGCGACGGCGGGCGACAACACCCATGTGACGCGGCAGCAGGGAGGCCGGACAATGAGCGCGAAAGACGGCGGCGGCGGCGAGACCCTGCGCGACGACGAGATCATCACCCGGCGCCGGTTCGGCCGAAGCGCGCTGGCGACCCTGGTTGCCGGCCTGGGGCTCGGCGCCTGCCGCAGCGGGGCTTCCGGCCGCGGCGGGCCATCCGGCGCGGCCCACGATTTCGACAGCGACGACGATGGCTCAGGCGGCCGTTCCGACGACGACAGCGGCTCCGGCAGCGGCGGCGGCTCCCGCCGCGGGTCCGACCGGGCGTCCGACGACCCCTGAAAACAGGGGCCGCGCACTCTTGGCCTGCGCGGCATGTCTGTGTAGAACCGGCGCTCGCCCGGGGGGCACCATCAGGAGCGAGCGGATGCACACCGAGCTTGAAGACCATTTTGTCGAGCGCGACGGCGTACGCTACGCGGGCGCGCACTGGATCGTCGACATGTGGGGCGCGCGCAGGATCGACGACCTTCCCTTCGTCGAGCGCACGCTGCGCGAGGCGGCGGATGCCGCCGGCGCCACGACTCTCGAACACCGGATGCACCACTTCTCGCCGAACAACGGCGTGACCGGCGTGCTGATCCTGGCCGAGAGCCATATCAGCATCCACACGTGGCCGGAGCGTGAGTTCGCCGCCGTCGACATCTTCATGTGCGGCTCCGCCCGCCCGGAGGAGGCGGTGGCCGTGCTGCGCGAGCGATTCGCGCCGAAGCGGATGATCGTGGACGAGTTCAAGCGCGGGCTGATCCAGTGATCGAGTTCCGCGAGACGCTGCATGGCCACTTCGGGCAGCATTTCCCGGTGAGCCGGATCCTGTACCGCGAGACCACGGAGCACCAGGACCTGGTGATCTTCGAGACGCCCGAGTTCGGCCGCGTGCTGGCGCTGGACGGGACGATCCAGACCACCAGCCGCGACAACCACATCTATCACGAGATGTTCGTCCACGTGCCGGTGCTGGCCCACGGCCGGGTGCGGCGGGTGCTGATCATCGGCGGCGGCGACGGCGGCAGCCTGCGCGAGGCGCTGAAGCACCCGCTGGAGACGGCGGTGCTGGTCGACATCGACCGGGCGGTGATCGACCTGTGCCGCATGCACATGCCGGAGCTGCCCGACGGCGCCTTCGAGCACCCGAACGCCCGCATCGTGATCGACGACGGCTTCCGCTTCGTCGGCGAGACGGAGGAGCGGTTCGACGTGATCATCGTCGATTCCACCGATCCGCCCGGGCCGAGCGAGACGCTGTTCACGCCGGAGTTCTACCGCCGCTGCAAGCGCTGCCTGACGCCCGGAGGCGTGCTGGCGACCATGTCGGGCACGCCGTTCCTGCAGCCGGAGCTGCTGCGAAAGTCGGCGGAGAACCTGGGCCAGGCGTTTGCCGACGTCGGCTTCTACTATTCGGCGGTGCCGTCCTACACCGGCGGGCTGCTCGCCATGGGCTTTGCCACCGACGACCCGGCGCTGCGGGAGGTGCCGGTGGAGACGCTGCGCGAGCGCTTCGCCGCCAGCGGAATCGCCACCCGGCACTACACGCCGGAGATCCATCGCGCCGCCTTCGCCCAGCCGCCGGCCTACGCCGCACTGTACGCGCAGCAATGAGCGGCGCGGCGCCGCCGGCGATGCCCTTCGCGACCCGGCGGCTGCCGGCGGAACGCGACGTGGCCGCGCCGGACGGCTCTGACGTGCGCGTGCTGCTGGGGCTGCGCGGCGGCGGCATGGCGCATTTCACGCTCGCGCCCGGCGCCGTCTCCACCGCCGTCGCCCACCGCACGGTGGAGGAGATCTGGTACGTCGTCGCCGGCCGCGGCGAGATGTGGCGGTCGCAGGGCGGACGCGAGGAGTTTGCGGCGCTGGAGCCCGGGGTGTGCCTCACCATCCCGCTGGGCACCCGGTTCCAGTTCCGGGCGACCGGAGACGAGCCCCTCGCCGCGGTGGCCGTGACGATGCCGCCGTGGCCGGGCGAGGACGAGGCCTGTGTGGTGACGGGACCGTGGACGCCGACGGTGCCGTAGGCCGGCAGCCGCTCAGGCATTGAGCCAGGCCAGCCAGGCGTCCTTCAGCCGGGCGCGGGCGGCCGCGATCTTCTCGGGCGTTGCGTCCGACAGCGGGTCGATGGCGGTGCGATAGGCGTTGCGGGCGCTGACGAGGGCGCGCCACCGCTCCGCCTGCTCCAGCACCGGATGGGTCCTGCGGCCGCCGCCCACCGTCTCCGACGAACGGACTGCCTCCACCAGCGCCTCGTGCAGCAGATGCGCCACCGCAAACTCGCCGGTGCCGTAGGCCTGATTCAACGCAGCCAGGATCTTGTCGGTGAGCCGCCGCGAATACGGCCCTTCCCCGGTGGCGGCGAGCGCCGCCTCGACGATCTCGTCGTCGCCCAGATCCTCGCGCTCCAGAACGGCGGCCATGGCATCTCTCCCGCTCGGGTGGATGGCGGGGACGAGAGTGACCGACCATGGTTGCGGAGCGGTTAAGGCGGACCGATCCGGAATGGGCGGGCCGAATCTCCGGCCGGCCTAAACGCTTTGTTAGGAGTATTCCATCAAGCTTAGCAGACATTCGCGGTATCGCCGGATATCAGCAAGGTAGGCAGAAAGCCGGAGCCTCGATATCGCGGACGGGATTGCACTCTGGACCGAGGTAAGGGCCATGCAACTGTCAGAAAAGACTCTCGAGACCCTGATCGATCTCGTCGAGATCAAGCTGAGCTGCATCCAGGTTTTCGACCGCGAGGACGCCCGCGAGGTGGCGATCCTGGAGCGCGCCAAGCAGGAGCTGGTGTCGCTGGCCCGCGGCGGAGACGTCGTGCCCTTCCCTGGCGCCGAGCGGCGCCGGCGCGGCCGGCCGCGGAAGCTCGCCGTCGCCTGATCCCCGCCCTACTCCGCGCCCTCCGGCGCGGCCGGCTCCGACGCGTGCGCGGGCGCGAGCACCAGCACGTCCGCCTCGCGCGTCACGGCAAAGCCGTCGTTCTCCGCGGTGACCCGGCAGGGCCACGCGGCGAAGCGCAGCGGCGTGCCGCGGACCAGGTGCCAGCCGTAGTCGGAGACCGCGCCGTCGGCGACGACGATGAACGCCCCGGGCATGCCGCCGGTCAGGTGGCCGGCGACGAGCTCCGCCTTGTCCCAGGCGAAGCCGAGGCAGCGTTCGATGTCGAGGGCCGTGGTGGCGCCCGGCGCGAACAGGTGGACCGAATCCGTGCCCTCGCCCGCCAGCGGCAGCAGCGCGACCGTACCGTCGCCGTCGGCCGCCGCGGACGCCTCCATCGCCAGCCGGTCGGGGAAGGCGGACTCGGGCTCGGTGTAATCGAGGTAGGCGACCACCGCGATCACCGCCATCAGCACGACGAGGGCGATCAGCAGCGTGGAACAGCCGTAGAGGCCCCAGCGGAGCGCCCGCGTGCGCCCCGCCTCCCGGACCTCGCCGCGCATGCTCAACGGCGGGCGTACTGCTGGGCGCCGAACAGGACCTGCTTCTCCTCGTCCGTCATCGGCCGCCCCTCTTCCCGCACCTCTGTCAGCACCCTGACCCCGCGCTGCACCGCCGGCCGGGCGGCGATGGTCTCGAACCAGCGCTTCAGGTTGGGGAAATCCTCCAGCTTCTGCCCCTGCCGCTCGTAGGAGCGCAGCCAGGGGAAGGTGGCGATGTCGGCGATGGAATAGCTGTCGCCGGCGAGCCACTGGCTCTCGGCCAGCCTGCGGTCGATCACGCCGTAGAGCCGGCCGGTCTCGTTGGTGTAGCGGTTGATGGCGTAGGGGATCTGTTCCGGCGCGTAGTGGCGGAAGTGGTGCGCCTGGCCCAGCATCGGCCCGACGCCGCCCATCTGGAACATCAGCCATTGCAGCACGCTGTAGCGCCCGCGCGGGTCCGACGGCATCAGCCGGCCGGTCTTCTCCGCGAGGTAGATCAGGATCGCGCCGGATTCGAACAGCGAGATCGGCTGGCCGTCGGGCCCTTCGCTGTCCACGATCGCGGGGATCTTGTTGTTCGGGCTGATCCTGAGGAATTCCGGCTTGAACTGGTCGCCCTTGCCGATGTCGACTGCGTGGACGGCGTACGGAAGGCCGAGCTCCTCCAGTGCGATGTGGATCTTGTGCCCGTTGGGCGTGGGCCAGCTGTAGACGTCGATCATCGGATCTCCCCGTTGGCGTGGACGGACCTCGGGCAAAGGTGGCGGCAGCAGCCGGAAAGGAAAGGAGGGCTCAGGGCCGGCGGCGGGCGACCAGGCGGGTGACGGCGGCGCGGCCGCGGTGGCCACGGCCCTCGTCCAGCGTCGTCTCCACCTCCTCAAGCTCGAGGATCTCGGCGTCGATGAAGTCCTCGCGCAGGCGGTAGGCGGAATAGAGCATGTCGAGGTCGGACGGCCCGCCGCTCTGGTAGAGCTTCTGGTAGGGGCTGAACGCCTGCAGCAGGATCAGCCCGCCGGGGACCAGCGCGTTCAGCATCGCCCGGTGGATCACCGGCCGGTCCCAGCGGCGGAAATGGCCATAGATGGCGACCGCGACGTCGAAGGCGGCGACCGGCCAGTCCCAGTGGCGGAGGTCGGTGGTGTGGAGGGTGAGCGACACCCCGTGCTTCTGCGCGAGTGCAGCCGCCTTCGCCTGGGCGCGCGGCGAGGCGTCGACCGCCGTAACCTTGCAGCCCTGCTGCGCCAGCCACACGCCGTTGCGCCCCTCGCCGTCGGCGACGGAGAGCGCGCGCATGCCGGGCTTCAGCCGGTGCGCCTGGGTCACCAGCCAGGCGTTGGGCGCCGTCCCGTAGAAATATTCCGCTTCGGCGTAGCGCTGGTCCCAGAAGCGGGCGGGATCCTCGGCCGAGGTCGCGGGGATGTCGTTCACCGGAGTATCCGTCTGTGGAGGGTGCGCGGACCCCATGTTCAGCCCTTCAGCTTCTCGCGCAGCGTCTCGTTGAGCAACTTCGGATTCGCCTTGCCGCCAGTCGCGCGCATCACCTGGCCAACGAACCAGCCCATCAGCTTCTCGTTGCCGGCGCGGTAGTCGGCGATCTTGTCCGGGTTCGCGTCCAGCACCGCGGCGATGGCGGCCTCGATGGCGGCGGTGTCGGTGATCTGCTTCAGCCCCTTCTCCTCGACGATGGCCGCCGCCGACCGCCCGGTCTCGATCATCGTGTCGAACACGTCCTTGGCGGTGCGGGCGGTGATGGTGCCGTCGGCGATGAGGTCGAGCAGCTCGCCCAGCGCCCCGGCACCGACCGGCGACTGCTCGATCGGGGTGCCGGTGCGGTTCAGCCGGCCGTAGAGCTCGGAGATGACCCAGTTGGCGGCGAGCTTCGGGTCACGCCGGCCGCCGTCGATCAGCGACTCGTAATAGGCGGCCGTCTCCTTCTCCGCCACCAGCACGCTCGCGTCATAGGCGGAGAGCCCGAAGTCGCGCATGAACCGCTCGCGCTTCGCATCGGGAAGCTCCGGCAGGCTCCGCCGCAGCTCCTCCACCCAGTCCGGGTCGAGCACCAGCGGCAGCAGGTCCGGGTCGGGGAAGTAGCGGTAGTCGTGCGCCTCCTCCTTGCTGCGCATCGAGCGGGTCTCGCCCTTGCGGGCATCGAACAGGCGCGTCTCCTGCTCGACCGTGCCGCCGTCCTCCAGGATCTCGATCTGGCGGCGCGCCTCGTACTCGATCGCCTGCCTGATGAAGCGGATCGAGTTCACGTTCTTGATCTCGCAGCGGGTGCCGAACGGCTCGCCCGGCCGGCGCACCGACACGTTCACGTCAGCGCGCAGGTTCCCTTGCTCCATGTTGCCGTCGCAGGTGCCGAGGTAGCGCAGGATGGCGCGGAGCTTGGTGACATAGGCCGCCGCCTCGTCCGGCGAGCGCATGTCCGGCTCCGAGACGATCTCCATCAGCGCGACGCCGGCGCGGTTGAGGTCGATGAAGGTGCGATGCGGGTCCTGGTCGTGCAGCGACTTGCCCGCATCCTGCTCCAGGTGGAGGCGGGCAATGCGCACCGGCTTCGTGCTGCCGTCGGGCAGATCGATGGTGATGACGCCCGCGCCCACGATCGGCTGGGTGTACTGGCTGATCTGATAGCCCTGGGGCAGGTCGGGGTAGAAGTAGTTCTTCCGGTCGAAGACCGAGGTCAGGTTGATCCGGGCGTTGAGCCCGAGGCCGGTGAGCACGGCCTGGCGCACGCACATCTCGTTGATCACCGGCAGCATCCCCGGCATTGCCGCGTCGATCAGGCTCACCTGGGTGTTGGGCTCGCCCCCGAAGGCGGTGGAGGCGCCGGAGAACAGCTTCGCCTGCGACGTCACCTGGGCGTGGACCTCCAGGCCCAGCACCATTTCCCAGTCGCCGGTCTCTCCTCTGATCAGCATCGTCGTGGATCCTACTTGGCCGGCGCCAGCGCAGGCGCGAGCGCGCCGAGCGGATCGAAGCCCGCCGCCCGTTCCAGCGCCTGCGCCACCTGCAGCACCGTAGGCTCGTCGAACGGCCGGCCCAGCACCTGCAGGCCCAGCGGCAGCCCGGCCCGGCTGAGCCCCGCCGGCACCGAGATGCCGGGCAGCCCGGCCATGCTCGCCGGCACGGTGAACACGTCGTTCAGGTACATCCTGATCGGGTCGTCGGTGGGCGCATCCAGCGGGAAGGCGTCGCTCGGCGCGGTCGGGGTGAGGATCGCGTCCACCCGCTGGAAGGCCTGGGCGAAGTCGCGCGCGATCAGCGCCCGCACCCGACGCGCCTTGTTGTAGTAGGCGTCGTAGTAGCCGGCGGAGAGCACGTAGGTGCCGATCAGCACCCGGCGGCGCACCTCGGCGCCGAAGCCGGCGCCGCGGGTGGCCTCGTACATCTCGGTCAGCTCGTCGGCGGGCACGCGCAGGCCGTAGCGCACGCCGTCGTAGCGGGCGAGGTTCGACGACGCCTCCGCCGGCGCGATGATGTAGTAGGCCGGCAGGGCACAGGTCGTGTGCGGCAGGCTGATGTCCACGATCTCCGCGCCCGCGTCGCGCAGCCAGGCAATGCCCTGGTCCCACAGCGCCGCAATGTCCTCCGGCAGCTCGGCCGGGCGGTATTCGGCGGGCACGCCGATGCGCAGGCCCCGCACGTCGCCGTCGAGGCCGGCGGCGTAGTCGGGCACCGGGCAGTCGACGCTGGTCGAATCCTGCGGGTCGAAGCCGGCGATGGCGCGGAGCAGCATCGCCGCGTCGCGGACGCTGCGCGCGAACGGCCCCGCCTGGTCGAGCGAGGAGGCGAAGGCGACGGCGCCCCAGCGCGAGCAGCGGCCGTAGGTGGGCTTGAGCCCGACAATGCCGGAGAAGGAGGCCGGCTGGCGGATGGAGCCGCCGGTGTCGGTGCCCAGCGATCCCATCGCGATCGCCGCCGCCACCGCCGCCGCCGAGCCGCCGGAGGAGCCGCCGGGCACCCGCGGTCGCGGGTCGTCCTTCGCCCGCCACGGGCTCACCACCGGCCCGTAGTAGCTGGTGAGGTTGGACGAGCCCATGGCGAACTCGTCCATGTTGGTCTTGCCGAGCATGACCGCGCCCGCCGCCCACAGCTTCGCGGTGACGGTGCTCTCGTAGGGCGGGACGAAGTTCTCGAGGATCCGGCTGCCGGCGGTGGTGAGCACGCCCTTCGTGCAGAACAGGTCCTTCACCGCCACCGGGATGCCGTCCAGCGGCAGCGCCTCGCCCTTCGCGCGGCGCGCGTCGGACGCGTCCGCCATCGCCAGCGCCTGCTCCGGTGTCTCGGTGATGTAGGCGTTGAGGTTGCGGGCCGCGGCCATCGCCTCGAGATGGGCGGTCGCGAGCTCGCGCGCGCTGAAGGCGCCGCGGGCGAGCCCGTCGAGCGCCTCCGCGATGCCGAGGCGGGTGAGGTCGGTCGCCGTCATCCCCCTACTCCACCACGGTCGGCACGGCGAAGAACGCGCCGGCGCGGTCGGGCGCATTGGCCAGCACCTCCTCGCGCCGGTCGCCGTCGGTGACGACGTCCGGGCGCTGGCGCAGCGTCATGGCGACGGCGCTGGTCATCGGCTCCACGCCTTCGGTATCGACCGCGTTGAGCTGCTCGACGAAGCCGAGGATCCGCTCCAGGTCGCGCGCGACGGGCTCCAGCTCGTCGTCGGCGACACGAATGCGCGCGAGGTGCGCGATCCGGCGCACCATGTCCTTGTCCAGCGACATCGGCAGCTGTCCTGCTACGAGGGCTCGAAAAATCGGGGCCGGGACCGTATCACCGCGCCCCGGCGGCCGCAAGGAAGGGCACCGCCCGCGCGGCTGTCAACCCGCTGCGTGGCGGCGGGCTGCCGGTCAGGCGTCGTAGTGGGTGCCGAGGCCGACGGCCTGCTCGTTCTCGTCGAAGATGTGGACCATCTTCGGGTCGATCCAGACAGTGACGTCGTCGCCCTCGCGGATCGGGCTGCCGCCCTCGCTCAGCACCATCAGCATGTCCACCCCGCACTGGACGTAGTGGTAGGTGGCGCCGCCCAGCCGCTCGGTCACGATCACCCGGCCCGCGACCTGCGATCCCGGCCCGCTGTTGAGGCTGAGATGCTCCGGCCGGATGCCGAGGGTGACCCGGTCGCCCTTCTTCACCGGCTTCACCACCCGCACCTGCATGTGCGCGCCGCCGAGCAGCGCCACGGTGGCCGTCTCGCCCTCGATGTCGATGACCGAGGAGTTGATGAAGTTCATCGCCGGCGAGCCGATGAAGCCGGCGACGAACAGGTTGCGCGGCTTGTGGTAGAGCTCGAGCGGCGAGCCGACCTGCTCGACGAAGCCGGAACGCAGCACCACGATCTTGTCGGCCATGGTCATGGCCTCGACCTGGTCGTGGGTGACGTAGATCATGGTCGCGTTCAGGTCCCGGTGCAGCTTGGCGAGTTCGAGCCGCATCTGCACCCGGAGCTTGGCGTCGAGGTTCGACAGCGGCTCGTCGAACAGGAACACCTTCGGGTTGCGCACGATCGCCCGCCCGATCGCCACCCGCTGGCGCTGGCCGCCCGACATGTCGCGCGGCTTGCGGTCGAGCAGCGGCTCGATCTGCAGGATCGCGGCGGCCTTGTCCACGAGCTGGCGGATGGTGGACCTGTCGGTCTTCGCGAGCTGCAGGCCGAACTCCATGTTCTCCCGCGTCGTCATGTGCGGGTAGAGCGCGTAGGACTGGAAAACCATGGCGATGCCGCGCCTGGCCGGCGGCAGGTCGTTCACCCGGCGGCCGTCGATCATCAGGTCGCCGTCGGTGATGTCCTCCAGCCCGGCGACGAGGCGCAGCAGCGTGGACTTGCCGCAGCCAGAGGGGCCGACGAACACGCAGAATTCGCGGTCCCTGATGTCGAGGTCCACCCCGTGGATCACGGTGGCATTGCCGAAGCGCTTGACCACCCCGCGCAACTGAACGTCCGCCATCGTTTCCCTCGCCTCTCCTGGGTCGCCTCAGCCCTTGACCGCGCCGGCGGTGAGCCCGGAGACGATCTTCCGCTGGAAGATCAGCACCAGCACGATCAGCGGCACGGTCACGATCACGGAGGCTGCCATGATCTTGCCCCACGGGATCTCCTGGTCGGAGGCGCCGGACAGAAATGCAATCGCCAGCGGCACCGTGCGCTGCTGGTCGTTGGAGATGAAGGTCAGCGCGAACAGGAACTCGTTCCACGCGGCGATGAAGGCGAGCAGCCCCGTCGTCACCATCGCCGGCCACATCAGCGGCAGGAACACCCGCCAGATGATGGTCCAGCTGCTCGCGCCGTCGGTCAGCGCCGCCTCCTCCAGCTCGATCGGGAGGTCGCGCATGAAGGTCGTCAGCACCCACACCGTGAACGGCAGGGTGAAGATCATGTAGGAGAAGATCAGGGACCACAGCGAGTTGGAGAGCCCGAACTCGCGGAACACCTGGAACAGCCCGGCCAGCACCGCCACCTGCGGGAACATCGACACGCTGAGGATGGTGAGCAGCAGCGTGGTGCGGCCGCGGAACCGGATGCGGCCCAGCGCATAGGCGGCGGTGATGGCGAGGAACAGCGAGATGATCACCACCACCGAGGCGACGAACAGCGAGTTCAGGATGTTCCGGCCGAAGCTGCCGGTCTCGAACACGCCGGTGTAGTTCTCGGTGCTGACCTGCGTGGGCCAGTAGTCGATGGTGAACAGGCCGGTGCCCGTCTTCAGCGAGGTGATGATCGCGTAGTAGAACGGAAACACCGAGAACAGGATGATCGCGACGATCAGCGTGTAGAAGGCGAGCTTCTTGCGCAGGCGCTCCAGCGGGAAGGTGACGACGGCGAAGATGGCGCAGAGAACCGTCATCAGCGGGTAGGCGCCGGGCGCGCCGTTGGCCCAGGAGTAGCCGCCCGCAATGGCCGCGGCGACGAACAGGACGAACAGCAGCCACCAGGCTTCCGGCGTGTAGCGCGCGAGCGTCAGGTAGACGACGTAGCCGGCGATCGCGACCGGCGCCACGATCAGCGCAAGGAACACCGGCAGCAGCACCAGCCGGACCAGCAGACCCAGCATGGTGGCACTGATGGAGCGGGTGGTGCTTTCCATGAGGGCCGAGAATTCCGGCACCAGCCGGATGGCAAGGTAGATGGCGGCAGCGGAAACGAGGATCCAGACCGCCGCCATCAGCCACCGCGCCGGGTTCAGCGGCGGGCCGAACGCATCCTCCTCATATGTCGCCGTTTCAGTCGCCAAGCCTGAGCCGCCCGAACTTGATGAAGGAAATGACCAGCATGGCGATGACCAGGAACAGGAAGGTCGACGCCGCCGAGCCGTAGTAGAACTTGTCGAACTGGAACAGGTTTTCCTGGGCGAAGACCGACATGCTGCGTGTCTGCGCGTTGTTCGGCGTCAGCACGTAGATCAGGTCGAAGATGCGGAGCGAATCCAGCGCCCGGAAGATCACCGCCACCATCAGCGCCGGGCGGACCAGCGGCAGGGTCACCCGGAAGAACACCTTCACCGGATGCACGCCGTCCACCTTCGCCGCCTCGTAGATGTCGCCCGGCAGCATCTGCAGGCCGGCGAGGATCAGCAGCGCCATGAACGGCGTCGTCTTCCATACGTCCACGATGATGACTGCGGCGAGCGCCGTGTCCGGCGACGCCGTCCAGGCGATGGGGCTGGAGATCACGCCCAGCCCCATCAGGATGTCGTTGATGATCCCGAACTGGTCGTGGAGCATCCACGCCCACATCTTGGCCGACACGATGGTCGGGATCGCCCAGGGGATCAGGATCGCCGTCCGCAGCAGGCCGCGCCCGCGGAAGTGCGCGTGCAGCGTCAGCGCCACCGCCATGCCCAGCACGGTCTCCAGGCTCACCGAGATCACGGTGAACTTGATCGTGTTCCAGACCGCGTTGATCCACGTCGGGTCGAACAGGAGCCCGTAGTACTCGCCGGTGCCGTCGCCGAAATCGACGTACTCGATGTAGTTGTCCAGACCGACCCAGTCGAAGTCCCAGTTGAACGCCGTGCTGAGGGTGGCATCGGTGAAGCCGTAGTAGATCGTCATCAGCAGCGGGTAGCCGGCGACCGCTGCCAGCACGATCAGCATCGGCAGCAGGTACAGCCAGGCGTCGCGGACGCGGCTGCGGGTCAGCTGTGACGCGGTGGTGGTGGCCATGGCATCGCCGGCGGCGACCCGCGGCGCGGCGCTCGCGCCGCGGGGCCTGCCCCGCCTACCAGCCGGCGCCGCGGAGGCGCCGGAGGTTGCGCTCGAGGTTGGCCAGATTGTCGGCGGCGCTGCCGTTGCCGGACAGGGTGTTGTGCACCGCGGTCCAGAACTCCTGGCTCACCTCGTTGTAGCTGGTCTTGGTCGGCGCCGACGGCCGGGGCACAGCCTGCAGGAAGATGTCCTTCCACTGCGGGATGATCGGCTGCGCCTCGGCGATCTCCGGATCGTCGTAGAGCGACATGATCGTCGGCAGCCGCGAGGCGTTCAGCGCCTGGTACTTCTGCACCTCCTCGCTGGCGAGGAACAGCGCGAGGTCGATCGCCACCTCCGGGTTCTGCGAGTACTTCGACACGGCGAGGTTCCACCCGCCCAGCGTCGCCGCCGAGCCCTCGCCGCCCTCGCCCATCGGCAGCGGCGCAACGTCGAACAGCCCCTTCACCGCGGAATCGTCGCCGTTGCCGAGCGAGTAGGCGTAGGGCCAGTTGCGCATGAACACGGCGTTGCCGGTCTGCCAGACGCCGCGCGCATCCTCCTCCTTGTAGGAGAGTACGCCCTCGGGCGCGATGGTGCCGATCCACGACGCCGCCATCTCGAGGGCCGCCACCGCATTCGGACTGTTGACCGAGATCTCGCCGTCCGGCTCGACGATCTGGCCGCCGCCGTGGCTCTTCACCCACTCCAGCGCGTTGCAGGTGAGCCCCTCGTAGGGCGCGCCCTGGAACACGAAGCCATAGATGTCGCTGTCTCCCTCCGCGCGCTCGGCGTCCATGATCGCCTGCGCGGTCTCGGTCAGCTCCGCCCAGGTCTTCGGCACCTCGAAGCCGTGCTTCTCCAGAAGGTCGGTGCGGTAGTAGAGGGCGGGCGCGTCGGTGAAGAACGGCAGCGCCACCAGCTTGCCGTCCACCGTCTGGGATTCGATGATCGACGGGAAATGGTTGGGGATGACGTCGGCCGCGGCCTCGGTGAGGTCGAGGAAATGGTCGGCGAGCTGCGGCGCCCAGATCACGTCCACCCGGTAGACGTCGATGTCGGCATTGCCGGCGGCGAGCCAGAGCCGGTACTGGCCGAACTGGTCGGTCGTCGATGGCGGCATCGAGACGATGTTCGCAGTGTGGCCGGTGCGCTCCTGCCAGATGTCGAGCATCTCGCGCAGGATCTGCAGGTCATTGCCGACCGCGCCCGAAACGATGGAGACCTCGGCGGCAGTCGCGGCGCCTGCGAGAGCCAGCGGCGAGACGCCGACCAGCAGTGCGGCGCACAAAGACTTTGCTTGCACCATCCAGTCCTCCCAGAATCATTTGTTACTTATCTTGGCGACCGATGGACGTCGCCTCAGCCTTGCATCAACGATTGGCGCAAATGACCGGCATGTCAACGGCGGAAACGGATCCGCATACATCTGCATTCGCACAGGAACGGCGCCGCGGGCAATTGCCTCCGCCCGTCGCCCCGGCTAATCATGGCGAAAGGATTACAGGGCCGACATGATTGCACGCGACTGGCACCGCGGCGCCATCATCTACCAGATCTATCCTCGCTCCTTCGCCGACGGCAACGACGACGGCGTCGGCGACCTCCCCGGCATCCTCTCCCGGCTCGATTACATCGCAAGCCTCGGCGTCGACGGCATCTGGATCTCGCCGTTCTTCCGGTCTCCGATGAAGGACTTCGGCTACGACGTCGCCGACTACCGGCTCGTCGATCCTCTGTTCGGCAGCAACGACGACTTCCTGCGCCTGCTGGACGCCGCGCACCGGCGGGGGCTGAAGGTGATCATCGACATGGTGCTGTGCCACACCTCCGACCAGCACCCGTGGTTCGCCGAGAGCCGGCTCAGCCGCGACAACGCCAGGGCCGACTGGTACGTCTGGGCCGACATGAAGCCGGACGGCACCGAGCCCAACAACTGGCTCAGCCATTTCGGCGGCCGCGCCTGGACCTGGGAGCCGCGGCGCGGCCAGTACTACCTGCACCATTTCCTCAGGGAGCAGCCGAACCTCAACCACTACTGCCCGGCGGTGGTCGACGCCCTTCTGGACGAATGCCGCTACTGGCTGGAGCTGGGGGTGGACGGCTTCCGTCTCGACGCCATCCACACGCTGGCCCACGACCCGGAGCTGCGCGACAACCCGCCGGCGGCGCCCCCGCCCCGCGACGGGCGGCCGGGCCCGATGCCGTTCGACATGCAGGACCAGACCGCCCGCCAGTTCGACCAGCCGCGAACGCTCGACTTCCTCGCCGCGCTGCGCCGCCTCGTCGACAGCTACGGCGACCGCTGGCTGCTGGGCGAGGTCGGCGGCCCGCGGTCAATGGAGATCAGCGCCCGCTACACCCGCGGGCCCCGGCTGCTGCACGCGACCTACAATTTCGGGCTGCTGAGGCTGCGCCCGATGACGCCGGCGGAGATCCGCGCCGTGATCGCGACCACCCTCGACACCATCGAACCCGGCAAGCTGGTGTTCGCCACCTCGAACCACGACGTGCCCCGGGTGGCGAGCCGTTTCGTCGCCGGCCCGCTCACGGAGGCCGAGCGCGACGACGTGGCGCTGACCGTGATCGCGATGGAGACCAGCCTTCCCGGCGGAGCCTGCCTCTACAACGGCGAGGAGCTGGCCCTGCCCGAGGCCGCGGTGCCGTTCGAGAAGATGCGTGACCCGTACGGCATCGCCTTCTACCCCGAGTTCCCAGGCCGCGACGGCGCACGCACGCCGATGCCGTGGCAGGCGCAGGCGCCGCAGGCCGGTTTCTGCGCCACCGCCGAGCCATGGCTGCCGATCGACCCGCGGCACCGCGCGCGGGCGGTAGACCTGCAGGAGGCCGATCCTGACTCCGCCCTCAACCGGACCCGCCGTTTCCTTGCCTGGCGCAGGACCCAGCCGGCGCTGCGCGGCACCGGCGCCCGGGTGGTGGACGCCGGCGACGACCTCGTCCTGGTGCTGCGCTGGGCCGAGGCCGCGGTGGAGGACGGCGCCGCGCCTGCCGCCATCCTGTGCGCCTTCAACTTCACCCGCGAGCCGGTTGCGGTGGACCTCGCCCGCCTCGGCCTGCGCGCGCCGCAGGTGCTGGCCGGCAGCGGCTTCGCCCCGACGCTCGCCGGCGACCGGCTGACCGTTCCGCGCTTCGCCGCCGCCTTCGTCGCAGTCGAAGCGGAGGCGGTGTCCGCAGGCGAACGTCGAGGCCGGGCGCGCCCACCATGCGGGCGGCACAGTTCGCCGCGCACCCGTCGTTGACAGGCCCCGGCCGCCTCCCTATAAGCGGCGCCGGTGCGGGCGCATAGCTCAGTTGGTAGAGCAGCTGACTCTTAATCAGCGGGTCCAAGGT
>CALKHQ010000032.1 GCA_937988735.1 uncultured Alphaproteobacteria bacterium | reverse complement strand
GGCTCGGGCGCCGGTTCCGGCGCGGGCGGGGCAACCACGACGGGACGCGCGGCTGGCGGTGGCGGAGACGGCGGCGCGACGTCACCGACGAGGGCGCCGCCGGTGCGCATCGGCGCCGGCTCGTGCGCCACCCGCTGGGTCGCCACCAGCCGGCCGCGCCGCGCGCCGGCCCCGCCGATCGGGCCCGGGATCGCGGGCCACGCCAGCCGGCCGTCGAGCATGGTGCCGTCAGGGAGCACCAGCGTGAACGCCACGTTCATGCCGGGCTCCATGTGCGCCACCACATCCGGCCCGACGTGAAGGGTCAGGACCCCGTGGGCGACATAGGCGGCGTCCGGCGTCAGATGCGCCTCCGCCGCCTGCCAGCCACCGGGCCCGAGGCTGTCCTCGCGATAGCCGGGGCGGCGGATCAGGAACCGCACGCCGTCGGGCGCCACCTGGGCGCCCTCGACGCGGATCACCGCATGGCCCGGTCCCTGCCGGCTGTCCGCTTCCGCCGTAACGCGCACGGTCATGTCCGCCTACGCCGCTCCCGTCAGGCCGCCTGCGCGTCCAGCCGCTGCAGGATCGCCCCCAGCCGGCTGTTCTGCTCGATGTCGATCGCCTCCCCGCCCTGCATGGCGAAGTTGTCCTCGACCAGCTTCATGAACGCCGCGATCCAGTCGACATAGTAGTCCTGGTCGAACTGCGAGGGCGTCTCGCTCAGCGACGGGTAGCCCTCCACCGGCGGCCGGGCGCGGAAGATCGGCCGCGGCCCGTCGGGGCCGGCCACGCTGGGCCGCATCGTCTCGGGCACGTCATCGAAGCCCAGATAATCGACGAAGGTGTTGATGTGGTTGGCCGCAACCAGGACCACCCGGTCCATCATCTGGTCCCACTTGACGTTGCGGTACTTGCTCTGGTTGCGCACGTCGCCCGCGATCTCGCGCTTCAGCCCCAGCCGCGTCGCCCCGGTCACCAGTTCGTGGATCAGGTTGCTCATGTCGCCGCGGGGCATCCGGTAGTAGCCGACGGCGCCCTCGTCGTCGGCCAGCCGGTTCAGCTTCTCGACCCACAGCTCCACCGAGGCGCGGGCGAAGCGGTCGGCCTGGTCGGTCATGCTCTCCCCGTCGCCGGCCACGTCCCCGTTCAGGCCGAGCGCCGACAGCATGGCGGTGGGATCGGCGGCGCGGCCGACAGTCACCGACTGGCCGTTGTTGCCGCTGTCCAGCCCTTCCACGCGATAGTAGACGGACTCCAGGTCCTCGTCATCCACCTGCAGCGCGCGCAGAAGCTCACCGAAACGCTGCGCCGAGGCGGTGCCGACCAGCCGCTGGGCGATCGCCTGCGCCAGCTTGCGCTTCTTCTCCCGCTCCTTCTCCGCGTCGGTCGAGACGTAGAACGGCGCCAGCCGCTCGGCGAGCCGCCGCCGCCATTCGGCGAGATCGCCCTCGATCTGCTGCCGCTTCAGGTCCGGGTTGCACACCGGCTGCAGCTTCTCGGCGAGATAGCGGATACCGCCGTCGTTGAGCTCGAAGGCCGCGTCCCACGCCGCCTGCGGGTCGGCGAAGTGCCGCTTCACCAGCTCATTGCTGAGATAGGCCTCGCGGAACCGCGCGATGCGCTCCCGCTCGCTCGACCTGAGGCCCAGCTCGACGAACACGTTCTTCTTGAGCTGCTCCTCGTCGTAGTCGAGCAGGTCGGTGGCCGCAATGTTCGGGTTGCGCATCCAGAAGGTGTTGCGGAAGGCATGGCGGCCGTCCCAGTCGTGCACCCAGCCGTGCCGCTTGCCGAAGAAGTCCACCAGCGAGGCCTGAAGGCGCGCGGTCCAGCGCTCGGTCGGGCTGTCGTCATCCTCGCGCTTGCCCTTCGCCCGCTCGAACTCGGTGTCGAACTTGGTCAGCACCAGGAACAGGGCGGTCGTCCGCCTGGCCCGCGCCTGCGGCGTGTCGCCGTGGGTGACCGAGATCCACTGGTTGATCATGTCGGGCAGCGTCTTGACCTCCTGGTTCGACGGCCCGATGCACAGCAGCATGGCGGTGAGCTCGCGCTCCGCCACATAGCGGTCGAACAGGTAGGCGACCTTGCCGCGCAGGAACAGGTGCTGGAGCATGTCGCTCTTGCGCGCCAGCTCCTCCGCCATGTTCGGGATCATCTCGCGCGATCGGGCGCCCGGGAAGTCCAGCAGGTCGGTGTGGTCGAAGAAGTCCCACGGCTTCTTCTCGATCACGATGCGCAGTTCGGCCACCACGGCGCAGACCTCCGCCCGCGGCAGCGCCACCTTGCTGCCCGCCGGCGTCATCAGCTCCAGCCGCTCGCCGGTGTCCTTGCCCAGATCGTAGAGGGTGCGGACGTCGATGATGCTGTGCTCGCGCGGCACCAGCGCCCCCAGCGGCGCGAACGCCTCGGGCGCGAAGTCCAGCTCGGCGAGGGCCGCGAGCAGCCGCTTGTAGAGCTCGGTCAGCTGCTCGACATCGGCCCACAGCAGCGAGAACAGCCGCGCCCGCTCCGGCCGCCGCAGCCGGGGCGCGAGCCGCGCCGCCTGGGTCCAGAAGCTGGGGCCCAGCGCACGCAGCCGGGGCGCCGTGGGGAACTGCTTGTCGAAATACTCCTGCAGGTCGAAGACGTCGTCGCTGGTGAGCCTGTCGGTCGGCTTGTCCTCCGCCGCCTTCGCCAGCTCCGACAGCCGCTCGTGCACCGCCGCGGGGTCCGGCTGCGGGAAGGTGTTGGGGTCGCTGTCGAGGTAGAAGGTGTTGCCGATGATCTTGACGATGTCGGTCTGCGACAGCAGCCGCAACTCGACCGGGAACCCGGCCGGCGTCTGCCGCCCCGGCTGCAGCGTGAAGCGGGTGACGAGGCCGGTGGATTCCTGGCCGCCCTGCGGGTTGATCTCCTCGACGAAGTCCACCGTCTGGTCGCCGAACTTGGCGTTCAGGCTGTCGGTGTCCTTCCGCGCCAGCGCGGAGATCAGGTAGGACTTGCCCGCCTGGCTGGGCCCGAACACGCCGACGCACATCGGGCGGCGGACCGCCACCTCCATCTTGCGCGCGGCGTTGGCCGCCTTGCGGAGATCGGAGAGCAGCGCCTGGCCGTCGGGGCCCACGCGCTCGGCGTTCTTCTCCATCCAGTCGATGGCGGCCTGCGCCGCCTCCGCCGTCTCCCGGCAGAGGGTCGCGGCCTGCTCGTTCTCCGGGCTGGTCAGCGCCGAATACTCAGTCATCGGGTCGTCCATCTGACATCAATCTAGCCGTGCGCCGCGGGTGGCGCGCTAACGGATGTTGAAAATGCCGGTGTCGAGCCAGTAGCCGGCCTCCGACTTCAGCGTCTGCAGGCGAAGCTCGAGGTCGGTCTCGCGGAACGGCGTGTTGTCGCGATCGACGATGTCGATGATCTCGAAATCGCCCTCGGCCTCCTCGTCCTGGTCGCCGTCGTTGTCGCGCATGGCGAGCGTGATCCGGAGCGGCATCGCGGCCTCGCGGCGGATGCGCGGATTGCCGAAGTCGAGCCAGTAGAGCGGCTTGCCCGGCCAGCGCTCGACGTCGAGCTGGCGGAAGCCGATGAACGTCGGCGCCTCGAAGGTGAAGGTCGCCTTCGGCGGCGCCCCGCGCCGGTCGTCAAGGTCGAGGTCTCGGAACAGCAGCTTGTCGTTCAGGATCGCGCCGGTCCGCTCCATCTCGCCGACGAAGCGCGCGGTCGACCGCATGCGCAGCGCGGAGCTGCGGAAGGAGAACGCCTCGATGTCGCCCTCGCCAAGCGCGCACAGCATGGCGCCGACGGCTGCCGTCGTCTTCGGGTCGTGGATGCGGCCCTGGGCGTCGCGGAACGGATACCAGCTCCCGACCCGGTAGCGGTGCATCGGCTTGATCCGGTCCGGCGCCACCGGCGGCTTGGCGAACATCGCCGCCGTCACCGCCGGGAAGCGCGACGGCCGGCCGGAAAGCAGGACGATGTCGCAGTCGTACATGAAGACGATCTCCGACATGTCGGCCAGCACCTGGGCAATGACCGAGCGCACGGTGGCGTCGATGGCGGCGAAATTGATCGGCACCTGCAGCGCATGCAGGTCGAAGCCGGCCGCGCCCGCATCCCGCGCGGCGTCGGTGAGATAGCGCACGAAGGCGTCGTCCTGTCCCGGCGGCGTCTCGTCGAAGAACTGGGCAAACGCCCAGCTGTCGGCGTGGTTCCCCTCGATCGGGCGGTAGCGCTCGTATTCCTCCAGCAGGCGGATGCCGATCGGCACCGCCACCCGGTTGGCGAACTGGCGCCTGAGCGTGCGGTCGCGCTCCGACTGGTCGCCCCAGTCGCCGCCGAACAGCTCGGTGACGAGCGTGCGCGCCGAGGCGACGCCCGCCTTCTCCAGCGCATCGGTGATCGCCGGCATCACGTGGCGCTCGATCACCGCCGCCAGGATGTCGTCGCCGGCGATGTTGAAGCCCTCGCGGAACTCCTGCCGCGGCACGATCGTGCGGTCGCCTTCGAGCCGATAGGTGGTGATGATCAGGTCGGTGGTGCCGCCGCCGATGTCGATGGAGGCCACGCGAAGGCTCGGCCGCTCGGTCGCCTGCCCGTTGCCCGCCGCCGGACGCGGCCGGCCCATGGTGTTGAAGAAGCCGCGGATGTCGCCCTGAAACTTGTGGGCGATCTCGCTGTAGAGGTAGACGAGCTGGGTGCAGCTCGCCTCGTCCCAGTCCAGCAGCACCTTCGGCGGCTGGGGCAGGTTCGGATCGTCGGCGCTCCAGCCCATCGACTTCCACAGGAGCCGCACCGCCGCCTCCGCCCGGTGGCGCAGGATGTCGCGCTCGGCCTTCGGCATCGCCGTCGGCATGGTCATGATCACCCGCTCGAGCTGGCGCGGCACGTCCTCATAGGGGCGCTTGCCGCGCTGCTCGGCGGAATTGGCCATGACCAGCGCGTGCAGGATGATCTCCGCCAGCACGAACACCATCAGCGACGAGCGCGAATAGCGCGAGCGCAGCGCCGGGATCCGCGCCGCGGGCGGCAGCTTTGGGTCGTCGAGCGGGATCCCCTCCTCGGTCAGGTTCTGCACGAACACGCCCGTGGTGACCGGTGGCTCGAAGGCCTGGTCCTCGTGCGCCGAGCCGGCCATGCCCGGGGCGGCGAGCCCGTTGAACCGCCAGTCCTGGTTGCGCGGCCGGGTATCCCAAAGGTAGCGCTTCGGGCTTGACATGCCGGTCGCGCCCTCGGTGCCCTTGGCCTGGCTGGCGAGCCAGGCCGCCTCCGGCCCCACCCGGGCGACCAGCGGCCAGTTGAACGCGTTCGGCCGCCCCGACCGCCGGCTCAGGTGGTCGCGGCCGAAGGCGGGCTTGGCAAACTCCAGCCGGCTCTCGAACGGCCGGTTGTAGGTGAGGTGCGGCCGGCTGAGGTCGCGCAGCTCCAGCGCGTAGGAGTTGTTGAGGTCGATCTTGTCGTCCGGGTCGGCCTCGATGAGGATGCCGCAGGTGCGGCTGTTGCCGACGTCGAGCACCAGGTCCACCCCGATCGGCCGGTACTTGCGCGGGCGGGTGTCGGTGTCCACCAGCTGGATGCGCGGGAACAGCTTCAGGTCGGCCAGCACCTGCAGCAGGGTGAGGTAGCGGGCATAGTGCTCGCAGGCCCATTGCAGGTCGGCCTCCGTCACCGGCCGCCCGCCGCGCTGGCGCCGGCGATAGTCGATGAACAGCTCGTAGAGCCACTCGTCCACCCAGTCGTCGGCGATGAACCAGGAATTGTCGCGGTCGTCGTGGGCGAGCGCGAACACCTGGCCCGAGCGCGCATCCTCCGGCGACGGCGCGAGATAGGGCGCACCCTCCGCCTGCTCGACCAGCTCGGTGTCGAAGGCGAGCGTGACCCGGTGGGTGTTGCCGTCGCGGTCCTTCCCGTCCAGCGCCACCACCCGCACCCGCGCCCAGTTGGACGGCCCGCGGGCGAACACCGGGCTGCCGTCGGGCGCCCGCTCGCGGATGCGCAGGAACGGCACCGGCACCCACTGGCCGAGGAACACCTCCAGCCCGCGGTCGGCGTTGATGACGTAGGAAGGCTCGACCGGCTTGCGCTCGGCGTCCTTGGTCACGAACTCGCGGGTCTGCGGGTCGCGCTCCAGGCAGTGCAGGTTGACCGGCGCATCCGGCGCCGTTCCCGTCGGCTCCTCCCAGAACGCCCGGCTCACGCGCGCCGCCTGCTCGATATCGAACCCCGCATCCAGGAACTGGATGCCGCTGCGGGGAATCAGGGTGGTGAGCGGGCGGTAGGTGGGCAGCGTCTTCAGCATGTCCGCAATATGATCCTCGTCTCCGCCCCGGCTAATCTCTCGGGGCAGAATATGGCCTGCGTAAGGCAGTTGCGCCAGCAGCGGGGATTCGCCCGACGGATGCCGCGGGGTTTCGGGGTGTCGCAGCGGGCAGTCCGTTCAGCACCGGCACGCCCGATGGCCCGCTCCGCGCCTGGCCTGACCGGGCTTCGGTTTGTATTGCAGTGTCATCGCAACCGCCACATTGGTCGCTCAGCGGACGGGAGGGCGATCCATGGCCGCGACGGTGCGGGCTGATGCCGGCAATCCGCCGGCACGAACCCGGAAGGACGACGTCATCCAGATGCGGGCGTCGGCGGAGACGAAGGCGATGCTGAGCCGCGCGCCCGGCTGCGTGGGCAGAAGCTGTCCGAGTTCATGCTCGAAAGCGCCCGCCGGCAGGCAGAGGAGACGAAGGAGAAGCGGCTGATACCGCGCCGGGGGCGCCGCAGGGTGCGGCGCCCCCTTGCGTCAGCCCTCGATGAAGGCGAGCAGGTCGGCGTTGATCTGGTCGGCGTTCACCGTCGCCATGCCGTGGGAGAGGCCGGGGTAGACCTTGAGTTCGCCCTTCCGCAGCAGTTTGATCGCGAGCCTGGCGCTGGTGTCGATCGGCACGATCTGGTCGTCGTCGCCGTGCATCAGCAGCGTCGGCATGTCCATCGCCTTCAGGTCGTCGGTGAAATCGGTCTCGGAGAAGGCCCTGATCCCGTCGTAATGGGCCTTGGCCCCGCCCATCATGCCCTGGCGCCACCAGTTGTCGACCACCGCCGGCCGCACCTCTGCGCCCGGGCGGTTGAAGCCGTAGAACGGCCCGGAGGCGAGGCTGCGGTAGAAGCTCGACCGGTCGGCGGCGAGCGACTGGCGCAGCCCGTCGAACACCTCGATCGGCAGGCCGTCGGGATTGTTCGGCGCCTTCACCATGATCGGCGGCACCGCCCCGATCAGCACCGCCTTCGCCACGCGCCCGGCCCCGGCCCGCGCCGCATAGTGCGCGACCTCGCCGCCGCCGGTGGAGTGGCCGACGTGGACGACCTCGCGCAGGTCCAGCGCCTCGACCACGGCCGCGGCGTCGGCGGCGTAGTGATCCATGTCGTGGCCGTCCCACACCTGGGTGGAGCGGCCGTGGCCGCGGCGGTCGTGCGCGATCACGCGGTAGCCGCGACTGACGAAGAACAGGAGCTGCGCATCCCAGTCGTCGGAGCTGAGCGGCCAGCCATGGTGGAACATGATCGGCCGGGCGTCCTTCGGCCCCCAGTCCTTGTAGAAGATGTCGACGCCATCCCGGGTGGTGACGAACGGCATGTCTCTCCTCTCCTGCTGCGGATGTGGCGGGGTAGTCGTCAGTTGGAGGTCTGCGCCTGCTGCGAGACGCTGCGCGCGGCGGTGTCGATCACCGCGGCCACCTCCAGCGGGCGGGTCATGAACACCGCATGGCTCGCCGGCACCTCGGTGACGATCGCGCCGATCCGCGCCGCCATCGCCTGCAGCATCGCCTGGTCGAAGGCCTTGTCCTCGGTGGCGATGACGGCCCAGCTCGGCTTCGTCCGCCACGCCGCGTTCTCCAGCCGGGTCTCGAAGGCAGAGAGCGCGATCGGCACCTGGGAATCGCGCAGGAAGGCGGCGTCGGCGTCGCTGGCGTCGGCGGCGAAGCCGGCCTTGAACAGCTCCGGGTTCAGGAAGCCGAAGCCGTCGCCGTGGGCGTCGATCACGAACTCCGGCGGCGTGGTGTGGCCTTCGTACTGCTGGGCCGTGTTCTCGCCGGCGTCGGGGGAGAGGGCCGAAACGTAGACCAGCCCCGCGACGTTGGGGTGGACGCCGGCCTCGGTGATGACGGTGCCGCCCCAGCTGTGGCCGACCAGGATCGCCGGGCCGGGCTGCCGGTCCAGCACCCGAACCGTCGCCGCCACGTCGTCGGCGAGCGAGGTGAGCGGGATCTGCACGATGGTGACGGCATAGCCGCGCGCCACCAGTGCGTCATGGACGCCGCGCCATCCGGAACCGTCGACGAACGCGCCGTGCACCAGCACGACGTTTCGGACCGCCTGGTCGTCCGGGATCGTTTCCGCGGACGCAGGCCACGCCTGGCTGATGATCCCGGCCACGGCAGCCGCGGCGGCGGTGGCACGGAGGGTTGTGATCATGCTCGTGATCCTCTGCTGGGAGAGGCGCAAATGATAGGGAAACACGCGTGAAAGGTGCTCTCTAACTTTGGTACGTGCCTTGCGTGCAGCATGGTGACGGAACGGCGTGATGAAACGCTCCTCCCGGGAATGGGCCCAACCATGCAAGATCGTTTCGCGCCCAATGGCCTCGACCGCATCGACGTCAAGATTCTCCGCGCTCTCCACGCGGATGGCCGCCTCACGAACGCGGAACTCGCCCAGCGGGTGGGGGTCAGCCCCGCCACCTGCCACCGGCGGACGCGCCGGCTGTTCGAGGAAGGCCACATCACCGGCGTCCGCGCCGACGTCCGGCCCACCTCCGTCGGCCTCGGCGCGCTGGTGATCGTGGGCGTGATGCTCGACCGCGCGACCCCCGACAACCGCCACGCCTTCGAGGAGGCGGTGCTGAAGATGCCGGAGGTCCTCGACTGCGTCGTCGTGGCCGGCGAGTTCGACTTCTTCCTCAAGATCCGCGCCCGCGACATGGCGGACTTCAACAAGCTCCAGGGCCAGACCCTGATCGCGCTCCCCGGCGTCCGCCAGACCCGCACCTTCTTCGTGATGAAGGAGGTCAAGGAAAACGCCCGACTGCCGTTCTGAGGGGACCGGCCCCCCCACCGTCATCGTCCGGCTTGACCGGACGATCCATGCAGCGAAAGCCGCGCACCCGCGCCACCGCATCAGCCACGGGCATCGCTGCAGCCAAGCCCGGCCCCTCCGGGCAGCGCAGGCGCACGGCCTCTCCGGCGTGGGTGGTCCGGTCAAGCCGCACCACGACGGGATGGGGGAGCGGAGACGAGGCCTCAATCGCCATCACCGCGTGAGGCTCCGGCCGGCACGACGCGGCCGCGACTCGCCCTGTTGCGTCATGCTCCGGCTTGACCGGAGCATCCACGGGCAGCCGCAGCGCCTGCCGCTCGACAGGTTCCTTCCGGCGCTGCAGCAGAACCGTGGCGAGCGGCCAGCAGCTGCGGGCGGCCCCGGCCGCGCGGGTGGTCCGGTCAAAACGGGCCGCAACGGGATGGCGACGGAACAGGGCCCGGCCCTGCCTGCCTCACCGCATCGCCACCGGCGCCGATCGGTGCTATCCAGTGCGCCAATCCAGCGGGGAGGCAGGGGGATGAGGCGGAAGATCGCACTGGTGGGCATCGGCAAGATCGCGCGCGACCAGCACATCCCGTCGCTGCTGGCGAGCGCGGACTGGGAGCTGGCGGCGGCGGTGTCGCGCCACGGAACGGTGGAGGGGGTGCCGAACTACACCAACCTCCAGGACATGCTGGCCGCGCATCCGGAGATCGGCACCGTCAGCCTGTGCATCCCGCCGGTGCCGCGCTTCGCCTATGCCCGCGCGGCGCTCGCCGCCGGCCGCAACGTGATGCTGGAGAAGCCGCCGGGAGCGACGGTCGCCGAATGCCACGCCCTCGAGCGCCTGGCGCGTGAGGCCGGCGTGTCGCTCTACGCCACCTGGCACAGCCGCGAGGCGGCGATGGTGGCGCCGGCGAAGACCTGGCTCGCCGGCCGGACGGTGCGCCGCGGCCACATCACCTGGCGCGAGGACGTGCGGCGGTGGCACCCCGGCCAGGACTGGGTGTTCGCGCCCGGCGGCCTTGGCGTGTTCGATCCCGGCATCAACGCGCTCTCCATCCTCACCGCGATCCTGCCCCGGCCGGTGCATCTGCGCGCGGCCACCCTCGAATTCCCGGAGAACCGGCAGACGCCGATCGCCGCCCGCCTCGCCTTCACCGGCGGCATCACCGCGGATTTCGACTGGCGGCAGGAAGGGCCGCAGACCTGGGATATCGAGCTGGAAACCGACGTCGGCACCCTCGTGCTGCGCGACGGCGGCGCCCGCATGGTTGTGGACGGGCAGGAGACCGGCGCGCCCGACACGGCGCTCGCCGGCGAATATCCGCGGCTCTACGCCAACATGGCCCGGCTGGTCGACGCCGGCGGCATCGACATGGACCTCGCTCCCTTCGTCCACGTCGCGGACGCCTTCCTGCTGGGCGAGCGCCGGACGGTCGCCCCGTTCCACTTCTGAGCCGCAGGCCCGCCCGCATCGCGCCCCGACCGGGAGGCGTCCGCCCTGCCCGGCCGCGTCATCGACGGCCGCCGGCAAACCGGCTACCATCACCCCTGCCTTCATGAGGCTGCGTGGCGCCCGATGCGGGAGGCCCCCATGCTGCGCCCGACGCTCCCTGACGCCGCAGCACCGGCTGCGGACGCGCGTGCCGCCCTTCCTTCCGGCGCGGGCGCCGCCATGCCGGCCGGCGCGCGCTTCCCCGCATCCGCTGCTGCCCCGGCCGCCCCGGGCCGGCCGTCCGGCGCCGGCCCCGCGCCACCCGCGTCCAACAGCCCTGAGGAGACCATCGATGGCGGATCGTGACGATCGGAGCAGCCTCGGCCCCCGTTCCACCCTGAGCACCGGCGCGCCGGCACCCAGCGACCGCAACGCGCTGACCATCGGGCCCGACGGCCCGATCCTGCTGCACGACGTCCACTTCCTCGAGCAGATGGCGCACTTCAACCGCGAGAAGGTCCCGGAGCGCCAGCCCCATGCGAAGGGCGGCGGCGCCTTCGGCGTGTTCGAGACCACCGAGGACGTCTCCGCCTACACCAGGGCAGCGCTGTTCCAGAAGGGCGCGACCACCGAAATGCTGGCGCGCTTCTCCACCGTCGCCGGCGAGATGGGCAGCCCCGACACCTGGCGCGACGTGCGCGGTTTCGCCCTCAAGTTCTACACCAGCGAGGGCAACTACGACCTGGTCGGCAACAACACGCCGATCTTCTTCGTCCGCGACCCCATGAAGTTCCCCCACTTCATCAGAAGCCAGAAGCGGCTGCCGGATTCCGGACTCCGCGACAACCACATGCAGTGGGACTTCTGGACCAGCAACCCGGAGACCGCCCACCAGGTCACCTACCTGATGGGCGACCGCGGCCTGCCGCGCACCTGGCGGCACATGAACGGCTACGGCTCGCACACCTACATGTGGATCAACGCCCGCGGCGAGAAGTTCTGGGTCAAGTATCACTTCCACACCGACCAGGGCATGCGGTTCTTCACCAACGACGAGGCGCGGGCGATGGCCGGGGCGGACGCCGACTGTCACCGCCGCGACCTGTTCGAGGCGATCGCCCGGGGCGACTATCCGAGCTGGACGCTGTCGGTGCAGGTCATGCCCTACGCCGAGGCCCGGACGTACCGGATCAACCCGTTCGACCTCACCAAGGTCTGGCCGCACGCGGACTATCCGCTGATCCGCGTCGGTCGGATGACGCTCAACCGCAACCCGGAGAACTTCTTCGCCCAGATCGAGCAGGCGGCGTTCTCGCCCGGCAACACCGTGCCCGGCATCGGGCTGTCGCCGGACAAGATGCTGCTCGGCCGCGCCTTCGCCTACAACGACGCCCAGCGCAACCGCATCGGCACCAACTTCCACCAGCTGCCGGTGAACCGCCCGAAGGTGCCGGTGAACACCTACATGTTCGACGGCCAGATGACCTACCATCACAGCGGCGCCGCGCCGGTCTACGCGCCGAACAGCGGCGACCGCCCCTGGGCCGACCACACCGGCCCGGTGGACGACGGCTGGGAGGCCGACGGCACCATGGTGCGCAGCGCCTATACCCCGCGCAGCAACGACGACCACTTCGGCCAGGCCGGGACCCTGGTCCGCGACGTGTTCGACGACGCCCAGCGCGCACGGCTGGTGGACCAGGTCGCCGGCAGCCTGCTCGGCGGCGTGCGCGAGCCGGTGCTGAGCCGCGCCTTCGACTACTGGAAACGCATCGACGCGGATGTCGGCGCCCGCATCGAACGCAAGGTCCGCGAAGGCAGCGGCACGAAGCCCGCCGAGGGCATGGGCGAAGGCTGAAGCGCCGGCTCGGACCCGTCCGTCCCCACGCCCATCAGGGCGTGGATGCCGGGCTCCTTCATCCGCGTCATGGCCGGGCTCGTCCCGGCCATCGTTGCGCGTGCGCACCGGCAGGAGATGCCCGGCACAAGGCCGGGCATGACGTGCCGGGTGGGGAGGCCCCCGCTCCCTAGCGCGGGCGGTTCTGCGTGTCCTGGCCGGCGGTGATGAAGACGGCCGTGGCGTGGCCGGCGATGTCGGCGGTGTGCCAGATGCCGCGCGGGTTGATCGCGTACTCGCCCGCACGCAGCGTCACCCGGCGCAGGCCGTCCGGCAGTTCCTGGATCAGCGTCATCTCGCCGGCGGTGCAGATCACCGCCTCCTCGCCGGCCGGATGCATCTCCCACGTCGTCCAGCTTTCGCTGAAGCTGTACATCTGCACCAGCCGCCCTTCCGCGCCGTCGTCGGCGTGGCGCTCGCCGTAGCGGGCATACCAGTCCGCGCCGGTGAACTCCGGCTCGGGAACGGCCGTGGCGCCGAGGCCGAGGTGGAACGGGAAGCGCTCCAGCGGAAGCTTGTCCATGGCTGTCTCCCCGGATTGCGCCGGCCGGCCCGGTCGGGAGAGAGCGTCAGGCGCGGGCGATGGCGAGAACGGCGCCGGCCGCCCTGTCGAAAATGGTCGGCAACGGCAACGGAAGGGCCGGGCACACCGATCCAGTATGGCGTCATCATGCCATACAGCCCCGATCCTGTCAATGCGATTTTCGCAACATCCCCCGAATGGACCGGTGTGCGCCCAACCGCGACCGAGGCCCGCAACCAACCCGGGGAGACGATCATGACCCTCACCCGCAGGGGACGCGCGGCGCCGGCCGCGCTGCGCCGCCGGCTTCGGCCCGCCTCCATCGCCCGCGTCGGCGGGTTCCGGCCGCCGGAGGTACGGCACCGGCGATCTCGACCGCTTCGTGTTCCAGCCCGCGAGCGAGCCGAAGGCAGGGTGGGCGGTGGCGGCGTCGCCCACTTTGAGGGAACCGGCGGGCGCCGGGCGCGGTGAACTGCCGGCGCCGGCGGGGCGACCGAAGATCATGGCGACACCGTGTCGCCGCCATGTCCAGGAGGCCCGCCATGTCCGCTCCGTCCCGCCTTCTCGCCCTTGCCCTCTCGGCGACCGTCCTGACGGCGCAGCCGGTTCCGGCCGCCGACCCGGCCGGGTCCGCGCCGACCGCACGGCTGCCGGCCGGCCTGCCGCCACCGCCGCCACCGCCGCCGCAGGCACTGCCGGATCCCGGCCTCGCGCCGGGCCCCGTCGGCCCGGCCTGGCGGCCGCTGCTGCCGGACCTGCCCCACGATCCCGCCGCCCATCAGGACGCCCGGGTGGACACGCTGATCGGCGTCCTCGGTGCGGCCGGCGGCGGGGCGGGCACCTGCACCGGCCTCATCCCTTGCTGCAACACGGCGCAGGACGCCGGCTGCGACTTCGTCAGCTACGACATCGCTTGCGTCGAGGCCGGCGGCTTCATCCACATCGAACAGCAGCCCGACGGCAGCATGACCTACTCCTGCCCCGTGCCGTGAGGCACGCGGACCCGCCGGCCGCGGTGGCGCAGGGCTGCCCGGCCGGCGGCGCTGCCGTACAAGTCGGCACACTGCACGTGCGATAGGCACCCGTCTTCCGCGACCGAGCGCCGCATTTCGGACGTTTCGGCCACGCGTTGCCGCACAATGCGTCGCATTGCACACGGGATAGGCACCTTTTTACGGTTCATCCCGGCCGGGCTCCTGTCCGCGCCCTCCCCTGGGAGACAGCCTGGCCCGACCGTGTGCTTCGGCGGCCGCGGACCGGCTCCCGCGCGCGGCGCGGGACCCGACCGTCCGTTCGCGGGGTTCACGCCGTGCGGGCGCACCTTCATCCACCGCGGAGCAACAACAAAGTGCCGCCCATCGACGAGAAGCTCGAAGCCATCCTCTCCGACGTCATCCGGCGCAACGCGGGCGAGGAAGAATTCCACCAGGCCGTGCGCGAGGTGCTGGAGAGTCTGGGGCGGGTGATCGCCAAGCACCCGGACTATGCGCGCGACGCCCTGATCGAGCGGATCTGCGAGCCGGAACGGCAGATCATCTTCCGCGTGCCCTGGGTGGACGACAACGGCGACGTGCAGATCAACCGCGGCTTCCGCGTCCAGTTCAACTCCGCTCTCGGGCCGTACAAGGGCGGGCTGCGGTTCCACCCGTCGGTGAACCTCGGCATCATCAAGTTCCTCGCCTTCGAGCAGACGTTCAAGAACGCGCTGACCGGCATGCCGATCGGCGGCGGCAAGGGCGGGTCGGACTTCAACCCCCGCGGCCGGTCGGACGCGGAGGTGATGCGCTTCTGCCAGTCGTTCATGACCGAGCTCTGGCGCCATCTCGGCGAGCACACCGACGTGCCGGCCGGCGACATCGGCGTCGGCGGGCGCGAGATCGGCTTCCTGTTCGGCCAGTACAAGCGGCTGACCAACCGCTACGAGGCCGGCGTGCTCACCGGCAAGGGCCTCGCCTACAGCGGCTCGCGCGCCCGCCGCGAGGCAACCGGCTACGGCGCCACCTACTTCGTCGAGCGGATGCTGGGCACCCGCGGCCTGTCCTTCGACGGCATGCGCTGCGTCGTCTCCGGCTCCGGCAACGTCGCCATCTACACGATGGAAAAGATCATGGCCTTCGGCGGCACCATCGTCGCCTGCTCCGACAGCAACGGCTATGTCGTGGACGAGGGCGGCATCGACCTCGACCTGGTCAAGGAGATCAAGGAGGTGCGCCGCGGCCGCATCTCCGAATATGCGCGGCTGAAGGGCACGGGTACCCACTACATCGCCGGCGGCTCGATCTGGGATGTCCCGTGCCAGGTGGCGATGCCGTCGGCGACCCAGAACGAGCTGACCGGCCGCGACGCGCGCACGCTCATCCGCAACGGGGTGGTCGCTGTCGGCGAGGGCGCGAACATGCCCTGCACGCCGGAGGCGGTGCGCCTGTTCCAGGACGCCGGCGTCCAGTTCGCGCCCGGCAAGGCGGCCAACGCCGGCGGGGTCGCCACCTCCGCGCTGGAGATGCAGCAGAACGCCTCGCGCGACAGCTGGACCTTCGAGCAGACCGAGTCGCGGCTCGCCACCATCATGCGCAGCATCCACGACGCCTGTGCCGAGACCGCCGAGGAATACGGCGCCCCCGGCAACTACGTCCTCGGCGCCAACATCACCGGCTTCGTCCGCGTCGCCGAAGCCATGCGCGCCCTGGGCGTGGTCTGACCCGGGTCATCCGCGCCCGACCAGCGACCCGGCGCCGTTCCCTCCCCCGGCG
>CALKHQ010000031.1 GCA_937988735.1 uncultured Alphaproteobacteria bacterium | reverse complement strand
GCGACGGCTGGCCGGCGGTGCTGTTCGAGAACCCGGTGCGCTCCGACGGCCAGCCGTCGCGGATTCCGGTGCTCGTCAACCTGTTCGGTACCGTCGAGCGGGTGGCGTGGGGCATGGACCGCACGCCGGACCGGCTCCGCGAGGTGGGGGAGACGCTGGCCTTCCTGCGCCAGCCCGAGCCGCCGGGCGGGTTCCGCGAGGCGCTGGACATGATCCCCCTGCTGCGCACGGTGATGGCGATGCGGCCGAAGACCGTGTCACGCGGGCCGGCGCAGGAGGTGGTCCTGACCGGCGACGATGTCGACCTCGGCCAGCTCCCGGTGCAGGGCTGCTGGCCGGGCGAGCCGGCGCCGCTGATCACCTGGCCGCTGGTGGTGACCCAGGGGCCGAACCCCAAGGGCGACAAGGCCGATGACTTCAACCTCGGCATCTACCGGATGCAGGTGACGGGGCGGAACACCACGCTGATGCGCTGGCTGAAGCACCGTGGCGGCGCCCAGCATCACCAGCGCTGGAAGGCGCAGCGGCCGGAGCCGCTGCCGGCGGCAGTGGTGATCGGCGCCGACCCCGGCACCATCCTCGCCGCGGTGACGCCGGTGCCGGACACCCTGTCGGAATACCAGTTCGCCGGCCTGCTGCGCGGGCGGCGGGTGGAACTGGTGGACTGCATGACGGTGCCGCTGAAGGTGCCGGCGACGGCGGAGATCGTGCTCGAGGGTCACGTCAGCCTCGACACCTACGGCGACGAGGGGCCCTACGGCGACCACACCGGCTACTACAACGCGGTCGAGCGGTTTCCGGTGTTCACCGTGAGCGCGATCACCATGCGCCGCGACCCGATCTACCTCTCCACCTTCACCGGCCGCCCGCCGGACGAGCCCTCGGTGCTGGGCGAGGCGCTGAACGAGGTGTTCGTGCCGCTGATCCGCCAGCAGTTCCCGGAGATCGTGGACTTCTGGCTGCCACCGGAGGGCTGCAGCTACCGCATCGCGGTCGTGTCGATGAAGAAGGCGTACCCGGGCCACGCCAAGCGGGTGATGATGGGCGTGTGGTCCTACCTCCGCCAGTTCATGTACACGAAGTGGGTCATCGTGGTGGACGACGACATCAACGCCCGCGACTGGAAGGACGTGATGTGGGCGATCTCCACCCGGATGGACCCGGCGCGCGACATCACGCTGGTGGAGAACACCCCGATCGACTACCTCGACTTCGCGAGCCCCGAGAGCGGGCTCGGCTCGAAGATCGGGCTGGATGCCACCAACAAGTGGCCGCCCGAGACGAAGCGGGAATGGGGGCGCAAGCTCGCGATGGACCCCGCGGTGGTGGCGCGGGTGGACGCGATGTGGGGCGAACTGGGGCTCTGATCCCTCACCACAGGGTGCGGTAGCCCGGCTGGCGCTCGGCCGGGAGGGGGACCAGGCCGTCGGAGAGCCAGCCGGTGAGGATCTCGGCCCGAACCAGGCCCCGGAACCGGCTGTGGACCGCGCCGAGGCGCGCCGTCAGCCGGGCCATCGCCACGTTGTCGGGATCGTAGTCCATGCGGACGAGCGGGATGCCGCAGAGCGCGGCGCGGCGGACGAGCGCGCGGACCAGCTCCATCGCCACGCCGCGGCCGCGATAGGGACGCTCGGTCGCGATCATCAGGTCGCCGATCGGGCCGGCGCGGCCGACCGCAAGATGGTCCTTCGGCAGGGCGAACAGCTCGGCGCTCGCGATCAGCTCGCCGCGGACGAACCCGCCGATGACCAGCGGTTCCGCGATCCGCGCGCGGCTGCAGAAATCCGCCACCGCGGGGGCCGCCACCGGGCGGCCGAGGCGGGCGCGCCGGTCTGCGTCGTCGAGGCGGGCGAGATGGCGATGAAGCTGCGGCGCCCGCCGCGACAGCATGCCGACCCGGACCGGGACGAACGCTCCGGCCGCGTCGGGCGGCGCCGCAGGGGAAGAGGCGAGGCCGGCCATCACCGCTATTCCACCACGCCGCTGAGGGCGAGCGCCGCCAGCAGCAGCCCGGCGTAGACGAGACTCACCAGGAAGGCCATCACCAGCAGGTTGCCGGCGGTTGCGAGCGGGCGCAGCCGGCGCTCCGCCGCCCGCCGCGCGGCGCCGCGCCGGTCGCTGCCGGCGAGCACGGTCAGGAACAGCCGGCGGAACGGCAGCGGCAGGCTCAGGCGGATGTCCACCGGGAGCGTGCGGGCGCGGGCCCGGGTCCAGGCGACGGCGGCCTGCTCGATGGCGGCGAGCTGCTCCGCCGACAGGGTCTGGCGCAGCGTCTCCGGCAGGAAATCGGCGAAGTTGGGCGCCGGCTCTCTCCGCTGCCGGGCATGCGTCGCATCGATCGCGGCGTCGGTTGGCATGGCTGGTCCCCTCCAGACGCCGCTTCCGGCCCGATCCTGTCGGGCCGCCCCCGAAGGCGGCGTCGCGGGACCAAGCGTAGCGCCGGCCGTTTAACAACTCCCAAACCGTTGGAAGCATTTGGCAAGAATGTCCTAGGATCATGAGGGCGAACCGGGGCGGGGAGCCGCGCGGAGGTGAGATGAGCAAGACGGTCGCGGAGCGGAAGGCGGATGCACTGGAGCGGCTGCGGCAGCTGGTGCAGGCGCAGAGGCTGCCGGCGGAGGAGCGTGCCGTCTTCCTGGACTACCTCGCGTGCATGTATCGGCGCGTGCCGCCGCAGGACGTGCTGGAACGCAGCGACGAGGCCCTGCTGGGCGCGGCGCTCGCCCTGTTCCGGCTGGCGTGGAAGTGGGCGGGCCATGCGCCGCTGATCCGCGTGTTCAACCCGGACATCGAGCAGCACGGCTGGCAGTCGTCGCATACGGTGATCCAGATCGTGCAGCGCGACATGCCGTTCCTCGTCGATTCGGTGACGACGGAGCTGAACCGGCGCGGGCTCGCCGTGCATCTGGTCGTCCATCCGGTGCTGTCGGTGGCGCGCGACGAGGAGTTCGTGATCCGCAGGCTGTGCGAGTCCCCCGAGACGGTGGAGGGCGGCAGCGGCGAGAGCCACATGCACATCGAGGTCGACGAGGTCACCGCCGCGACCGACCTCGACGACATCCGGGCCGGCCTGCAGGCCGTGCTGAACGACGTCGCAGCGGCGGTGGAGGACTGGCGGCCGATGGTCAACCGGTCGCTGGAGCTGGCCGACAGACTGGCGGAAAGCCCGCCTCCGGGGCTCGACCCGGAGGAGGTGTCGGAGGCGGTCGCCTTCCTGCGCTGGCTCGCGGCCGACAACTTCACCTACCTCGGCTACCGCTCCTACTCGTTCCACGGCGCCGGCGACGAGGAGGTGATGGGCGTCGACGAGGGCAGCGGCCTCGGCATCCTGCGCCAGCCCGACGTCCGCCTGTTCCGCGGCCGCCGCGAAATGGGCACGCTGCCGATGGAGGTGCGGGCGTTCATCCGCACGCCCCACCTGGTCCAGGTGCACAAGGCGAACCGGCGCTCCACCGTCCATCGGGGCGTCCACCTCGACACCATCAGCATCAAGCGCTTCGACGACAGCGGCGCGGTGAAGGGCGAGCACACATTCGTCGGTCTGTTCACCTCGGCCTCCTATGCCCAGCGGGCGCAGACCATCCCGGTGCTGCGGGCCAAGGTGAAGGCGGTGCTGCGCATCGCCGGCTATCCCGAGAAGTCGCACGATGCGAAGGCGCTGGAGCATGCGCTCGAGACGTTCCCGCGCGACGAGCTCTACCAGATCGGCGTCGACGACCTTGCCCGGATCGCCGGCGGCATCCTCAACCTGCAGGAACGCCAGCGCACCGCGCTGTTCGTCCGCCGCGACCCGTTCGAGCGTTTCGTCTCCTGCTTCATCTACTGCCCGCGCGACCGCTACGACACCGCCCTGCGCAGGAAGTTCGGCGACATCCTCGCCGAGGCCTTCAACGGGCGGGTCAGCACCTTCTATCCGGAGCTCAACGCGGAGAACGTGCTGGCGCGCGTCCACTTCATCATTGCCACCGAGCCGGGGAAGATCCCCGAGGTGGACCTCGCCGAGCTCGAGGCGAAGATCGTCGCCGCCGCCCGCGCCTGGAGCGACGACCTCAAGGCGGCGCTGGTGGCCGCGCTCGGCGAGGACAAGGGCCTCGCACTGCACCGCGCCTACGCCGACGGCCTTCCCGCCGGCTATCGCGAGCATGTCTCGCCCGCCGTCGCGGTGTTCGACCTGGAACGGGTGGAACGCGCGCGCAACGAAGGGCGGATGCAGGTCAACCTCTACCGCCCGATCGACCTGCCGCAGGAGGGCGTGCGGTTCAAGATCTACCACCCGCATGCGCCGGTGCCGCTGTCGGACGTGCTGCCCATGCTGGAGCACATGGGCCTGCAGATCCTGACCGAGGACGGGTTCCGGGTGGAGGGCCGCGACCAGGTCGCCGTCTTCATCCACGACTTCGAGGCCCGCACACGCAACCGGACGCCGGTGGACGTGGAACACGTCAAGAGCCGGTTCGAGGCGGCCTTCCTCGCCATCTGGAACGGCGAGGTGGAGTCGGACGACTTCAACGCGCTGGTGCTGACCAGCGGCCTCAGTGCGCGGGAGGTCTCGATCCTGCGCGGGCTGGCACGCTACCTGCGCCAGGCCGGCATCCAGTACAGCCAGGAGTACATGGCCCGCACGATCGCGAGCCATCCGCAGCTCGCCGACGCTCTGATCCGCCTGTTCCACGCCCGATTCGATCCCGATCGCGGCGGCAACCGGGCGCAGGCCGAGGCGCAGATCGTGGCCGAGATCGAGGACGGCCTCGGCGCTGTGGCGAGCCTGGACGAGGACCGGATCATCCGCCGCTTTCTCAACCTGATCCAGGCGATGCTGCGGACGAACGCCTACCAGACGGCGCCGGACGGGTCGGAGAAGCCGTATCTCTCGTTCAAGTTCGCCTCCGGCCAGGTGGACGGCCTGCCGCTGCCGCGGCCGATGTTCGAGGTGTTCGTCTACAGCCCGCGGGTGGAGGCGGTGCACCTGCGCGGCGGCAAGGTTGCGCGCGGCGGCATCCGCTGGTCGGACCGGCGCGAGGACTTCCGCACCGAGATCCTCGGCCTGCTCAAGGCGCAGATGGTGAAGAACGCTGTCATCGTGCCGGTGGGATCGAAGGGCGGCTTCGTGGTGAAGCAGCCGCCGGCGCCGACGGGGGACGCCGCGGCCGACCGCCAGGCCCAGCGCGACGAGGCGGTCGCCTGCTACCAGACCTTCATGCGCGGGCTGCTCGACGTCACCGACAACCTGGCCGAAGGCCGCGTGGTGCCGCCGCCGCGGGTGGTGCGCCACGACGAGGACGACCCCTATCTGGTCGTCGCCGCCGACAAGGGCACCGCCACCTTCTCCGACATCGCCAACGCCGTGTCGCAGGAATACGGCTTCTGGCTGGACGACGCCTTCGCCTCCGGCGGGTCGGCCGGCTACGACCACAAGGCCATGGGCATCACCGCCCGCGGCGCCTGGGAGTCGGTGAAGCGCCACTTCCGCGAGATGGGCGTCAACATCCAGGAGCAGGACTTCACCGTCGTCGGCGTGGGCGACATGTCGGGCGACGTGTTCGGCAACGGCATGCTGCTGTCGCCCCACATCCGGCTGGTGGGCGCCTTCAACCACCTGCACATCTTCTGCGACCCCGACCCGGATGCGGCGACCAGCTTCGCCGAGCGCAGGCGGCTGTTCGAGCTGCCGCGCTCGAGCTGGGCCGACTACGACCGGGCGCTGCTGTCGAAGGGCGGGGCGATCTACGAGCGGTCGCAGAAGTCGCTGGTGCTGACGCCCGAGATCCGCGCCCGCTTCGGCATCGAGAAGGAGCGGGTGACGCCGGACGAGCTGATCCGCGCCATGCTGACCGCGGAGGTGGACCTGCTGTGGTTCGGCGGCATCGGCACGTTCGTCAAGGCGCCGGACGAGACCCACGCCGAGATCGGCGACAAGGCGAACGATTCGCTCCGCGTCGACGCCACCCAGCTTCGCTGCGCGGTGGTGGGCGAGGGCGCCAACCTCGGGGTCACCCAGCGCGGCCGCATCGCCTTCGCGCTGAAGGGCGGGCGGATCAACACCGACGCCATCGACAACTCGGCCGGCGTGGACACCTCCGACCACGAGGTGAACATCAAGATCCTGCTCAACCGGATCGTCGCCGACGGCGACATGACCCGGAAGCAGCGCAACCAGCTCCTCGGCGAGATGAAGGACGAGGTCGCGGAGCTGGTGCTGCAGGACAACTACCTGCAGACCCAGGCGCTCTCGGTGGCCGAGGCCCAGGCCGCGCGCTCGCTGTTCAGCCAGCAGCGGCTGATGCGGGCCATGGAGCGCGCCGGCCGCCTCGACCGCGCGATCGAGTTCCTGCCCGACGACGAGCAGATCGAGCACCGGGTGGCGGCCGGCCGCGGGCTGGTCCGGCCCGAGCTCGCCGTGCTGATGGCTTATGCCAAGCTCGCAATCTACGACGAGCTGCTGGCGTCCGACCTGCCCGACGATCCGGGCCTGGTGGACGACCTGTTCCGCTATTTCCCGCGGCCGCTGCGCAAGCGGTTCCCGGCCCAGCTCGCGGCCCATCCGCTGGCGCGAGAGATCGTTGCCACCTTCGTCACCAATTCCATCGTCAACCGCAGCGGCATCACCTTCGTCCACGACCTCAAGGGGCGCTTCGGCTGCAGCGCCGCCGACGTGACCCGCGCCTATTCCGTGGTGCGCGAGGTGCACGATCTGCGCTCGCTGTGGGCGGCGGTGAGCCAGCTCGACGCCAGGGTCCCGGCCGACGTGCAGATCGGGATGCTGATTGCGGTCAACCGCCTGACCGAGCGCGCCACCGGCTGGATGCTGGAGAACGGGCCGAAGCCGCTGGAGATTGCGGCCGGCACCAAGCGCTTCCGGCCCGGGGTCGAGCGGCTGGAAGCGGCGATCGACCAGCTGCTGACGGAAGGGCAGCGGCGGACGCGCGACGAGGCTGCAGCCGATCTCGTCGCCGCCGGGGTGCCGGACGCGATGGCCCGCCAGTTCGCCAACCTGCGCTGGCTGGAACAGGCGGTCGACATCGTCAGCATCCAGCATGCGCTGTCGAAGCGGCCGGTGGAGCTGGTCGGCGAGGTGTTCTTCCGCATCGGCGAGCGCTTTGCCGTCGGCAGGCTCCGGGTCGCCGCCAGCCGGCTGTCGGGGGATTCGGACTGGAGCCGGCGGGCGGCGGCCGCGGTCGCGGACGAGCTCGACCGGGCGCAGGCCGAGATCACGCGCGCGGTCCTCACCGCCGGCCCCGCCGACGCCGATGCCGCGACGCTGGTCGAGAGCTGGCTCGCGGGGCGCGGCCCGGCGGTGGAGCGGTGGGACAGCCTGCTCGAGGATCTGGGCCAAGCGGAGCTGGTCGATCTCGCCATGCTGACCGTCGCGCGGCGCAACCTCGCCGGCCTCATCACGGGTTGATCCGGGCGGCGGCCGCCCGCGCCGGTCCGCCGCGTTTGGCGGACCGGGCCGGCCGTGCTATCACCGGGGCCGCTTCGAGACATGGCTGACGATCTGACCCGGTGACGAAAAAGCAGGTGCCCGCGGGCGAGACCGACCATTCCAGCCGGCAGCTGATCGGCCGGCTGTGGCGCGACTGGATGCGCCCGCACCTGCGGCAGATACTGCTTGCCTTCTTCCTGATGGTGGTCGTCGCCGCCACCTCCGGCGCCTATCCGCTGATCATCGACCAGGCGATCAGCGTGATGACGGAGTTCGAGACCGCGACCGCCGACGAAGGCGACCGGCGGCTCCTGCTGCTGATCCCGATCGCCGTGATCCTGGTGACCCTGGCCAAGGGCTTCGCCAGCTACGGGCAGAGCGTGCTGGTGCAGTCGGTGGCGTTCAAGGTGATCTCGTCGCTGCAGCGGGCGATGTTCCGACACCTGATGCGCGCCGATGCGCTGTCGTTCCAGGCCACCGCCACCGGCAAGCTCGTTGCCCGCTTCACCGTCGACGTCTTCGTCATGCGCGACGGCATGTCGAAGGCGCTGACCAGCCTGGTCCGCGACCTGCTGACGGTGGTCATCCTGATCGGGGCCATGTTCTACCTGAACTGGATGCTGGCGGCGGGCGTGTTCATCGTCTTCCCGCTCAGCGCAATCCCGATCGTCAAGATCGGCCGCAAGCTGCGCAAGGTATCCAAATCGACCCAGGTGGAGATGGGCCAGCTCGGCCATGTGATGGACGAGAGCTTCTCCGGCATCCGGCTGATCAAGGCCTACCGGCTGGAAGAGCATGCGGAGGCGAAGGCGGCCGGGGCGATCGAGACCGTGCGCCGCCTGCTGATGAAGTCGGTGCACGCCCGGGCCCGCACCTATCCCATCCTCGAGGTGCTGGGCGGGGTGGCGGTGGCCGGCGTCTTCGCCGTCGGGAGCTGGCTGATCCTCACCGGGTACGGCTCGCTCGGCGAGTTCGCCGGCTTCGTCGCGGCGCTGCTGATGGCCTACCAGCCGGCGACCGGCCTCGGCAGTCTGAACGCGAGCATGCAGGAGGCGCTGGCGGCGGCGCAGCGGGTATTCGACCTGCTCGACGAGCAGCCGAAGGTCGTCGACCACCCGGGCGCGAAGCCGCTCAGGGTCACCGCCGGCGAGGTCCGGTTCGAGGACGTCTGCTACACCTATCCGACGCGGGAGGCGGCAGAAGGCGAGAACGCACCATCCGGGGGCGCGCTCCGCGGCCTGTCGCTGGTCGCCCGCCCGGGCCGGACGACGGCGCTGGTCGGGCCGTCGGGCGCCGGCAAGACCACCGCCTTCAACCTGATCCCGCGCTTCTTCGACCTCGACTCCGGCCGGGTCACCATCGACGGCACCGACATCCGCACGGTGACGCTGGCTTCGCTGCGCGATTCGATCGCGCTGGTGTCGCAGGACATCACGCTGTTCGACGACACGGTGCGCGCCAACATCGCCTTCGGCCGTGCCGGCGGCCCGCCCCCGACCGATGAGGAGATCGTCGCCGCCGCCAAGGCCGCGGCGGCACACGACTTCATCATGGCGCTGCCCCAGGGCTACGACACCGTCGTCGGCCAGCACGGCGGTCGCCTGTCCGGCGGCCAGCGCCAGCGGATCGCCATCGCCCGGGCGATGCTGAAGAACGCGCCGATCCTGCTGCTCGACGAGGCGACCTCGGCCCTCGACGCGGAGTCGGAAATGCAGGTCCAGCTCGCGCTCGCGCGGCTGATGAAGGACCGGACCACCATCGTCATCGCGCACCGGCTCGCCACCGTGCGCGACGCGGACGACATCTACGTGCTCGACCAGGGGCAGGTCGTCGAGCATGGGCGGCACGCGGAGCTGCTGGCCCGGGGCGGGCTCTACGCCCGGCTGTGCCGCATCCAGTTCCGTCAGGACCAGGCGGACGCCGACGCGCTCGCCCTGGCGGCAGAAGGCTAGCCGCCCGTGCGCTGGGCGACGCGCAAGGACTGGGTGCGCGCGCTCCTGGTCCGGCTGATCCCGCTGTGGGTCGGGTTCGTGTTCCGCACCAACCGGCTGGTGGCGACGATTCCCGGGACGGTGCAGGTTCTGCTGGATCGCCGCGACCCGGTGATCTACTGCTTCTGGCACGGCCGGATGCTGATGATGCCGGGTATGCGGCCGCCGGGGCAGCGGGTGCACGTCCTGATCTCCCAGCACCGCGACGGACGGCTGATCGCGGATGCGATCAACCGGATGAACCTGCATTCCGTCACCGGGTCCACCTCGCGCGGCGCCCGCGGCGCGACGCTGACGCTGCTCAGGCTGCTGCGCGCCGGCGACTCGATCTGCATCACGCCCGACGGCCCGCGCGGGCCGCGGATGCGCGCGCGCAAGGGCGCGGTGGCGCTGGCGGCAATGAGCGGCGCACCGATCGTCCCGGTGAGTTATTCCACCACCCGCGCCCGCTTCAACCGCAGCTGGGACCGGTTCCTGATTCCGTGGCCGTTCGGGCGGCTGGTCGTTGCCGTCGGCGAGCCGATCCGGGTTCCGGCGGATGCCGACGAGACGACGCTGTCCCGCGCCCGCCGCCAGCTCGAGGACGAACTCAACCGCCTGACCGCGACCGTGGACCGGGCCTGCGGCCACGTTCCGGTGGAGCCCGACGCCGCCCCGGCGGCCGAGGACGACGACGAGCCGGCCGCATCGGCCCGTCGGGCATCGCTGGCCTGAGGGCGGGGCAGGTACGATGCTGTGGACGCTCTATCGCGTCGTCACGACGCTCGCGGGGCCGCTGATCGTCGCCTATCTCGGCAAGCGCGAGCGGCGCGGTCGCGAGGACCCCACCCGCCGCGGCGAGCGGCGCGGCGAGGGGACGCTGGCGCGTCCGCCCGGCCCGCTGGTCTGGATCCACGCCGCCAGCGTCGGCGAATCACTCAGCGTGCTGCCGCTGGTGGACCGGCTGCTCGCGCGCGATCCGGCGATGCACGTGCTCGTCACCACCGGGACGGTAACCTCGGCGAAGCTGATGGCGGAGCGGCTGCCGCACCGCGCGCTGCACCAGTATGTGCCGGTGGACCGCATCGCCTGGGTGCGTCGCTTCCTCGACCGCTGGCGCCCGGACGCGGCGATCTGGGTGGAATCCGAGTTCTGGCCCAACCTGGTGCTGGAGACCCACCGCCGCGGCGTGCCGATGGCGCTGGTCAACGCCCGCATCTCCTCGGCCAGCGCCCAGAGCTGGCGGCGGGTGCGCGGCGCCTTCCGGCGGCTGCTCGGCTGCTTCTCGCTGTGCCTTGCCCAGAGCGAGCAGGTGGCGGCGGTGCTGCGCGAGCTTGGCGGGCAGCAGGTGACGGTGGCGGGCAACCTCAAGCTCGCGGCCGCCCCGTTGCCGGTGGATCCGGGACGGCTTGCGGCCGTACGGGCCGCCGCCGGCAACCGCCCGGTGTGGCTCGCCGCCAGCACCCACCCGGGCGAGGAACGGATGGTCGGCGAGGTCGACCTTGCGGTGCGGCCGGCCCGGCCCGACCTGCTGACGGTGATCGCGCCCCGCCACCCCAGCCGCGGGCCGGAGGTGGCTGCGATCCTGCGCGGCATGGGCTTCGACCTGGCGCGGCGCGGGGCGGACGAGCCGATCACTCCGCAGACCCAGGTCTACCTGGCCGACACCATCGGCGAGATGGGGCTGTTCTACCGCCTGGCGCAGGTTGCTTTCGTCGGCGGCTCGTGGACGGACCGCGGCGGGCAGAACCCGTACGAGCCGGCGCAGCTCGGCTGCCCGGTGCTGTTCGGGCCGGACATGTCCAACTTCCGCGAGATCTCCCAGCTTCTGCTGACGGCCGGGGCGGCGATGACCGTGGCCGGCCCCGCCGAGGCCGCCGCGGCGCTGCGGCGGCTCCTTGAGGACGAGGGCGCCCGGAGTGCGATGGCCGAGGCCGGACGGCGGGTCGCCGCCGACCAGCAGGGCGTGCTCGACCGGCTGGA
>CALKHQ010000030.1 GCA_937988735.1 uncultured Alphaproteobacteria bacterium | reverse complement strand
CCCGTCGTCCGCCGCGACCGCTGCCACCGCGACCGCCGCCGCTGCGGTGGACGGCGCCGGGGCGAACGGCGGCAGCGCGAACGGCAACGCCCCGCTGCACCCGGGCGCCCAGCCCGCCGGCGAGCGGCCCGGACAGGCCGCGCGCGCGGATGCCCCCGCCGCTCCCCATCGCCCGCCGCTGCCGAACGGGCCGCAGTTCGCCGAGCGCATCGGCCTCACCATCGCCCGCGCGGCGGAGGCCGGGGTGGACCGCGTCTCGATCCGCCTCAACCCTGCCGAGCTCGGCCGCATCGACGTGCAGATGGAGCTGGGCCAGGACGGTCGCATGACGCTTTCCGTCGCGGCCGACCGGCCGGAAACGCTGGACCAGCTGCAGCGCCACGTCCGCGACCTGGAGCGCGCGCTGAATGACGCCGGCTTCGACGCCGGGGCCGGCGACCTGAACTTCTCCCTGCGCCAGCAGAACCCGTCCGGCGACCACGAGCCGGGCAGCGGCCGTCACGGCGGACACGGTGACGGCGAACCCGCCGCCGAGCCGGACGCCGAGGGCGCGGAGGACGGTATCGTGATCACCCACCGCAGCGGCAGCCACATGGTTGTCGATCTGTTCGTCTGAGCGAGGACAGCGATGGACGTCGCATCGGTCGCCTCCGGCATCGGCCGCACCACCGGCGCGCTGGCGAGCCTTTCCTCCAACTTCGACAACTTCCTGACGCTGCTCACCGAGCAGCTGAAGAACCAGGACCCGCTGTCGCCGATGGAGACCACCGAGTTCACCACCCAGCTGGTGCAGTTCACCGGGGTCGAGCAGGCGATCCTGACCAACACCCAGCTCGAGCAGCTGGTGCAGGTTCAGCTCGCCAGCCAGACGCTGAGCGCCCTTGACTTCATCGGCAAGGAGATCTCGGCGATCGGCAACAAGGCCCGGCTCGCCAGCGGCGAGGCGCAGTTCTCCTACACGCTCAAGGGTGATGCGGCGAAGGCCACCTACACCATCCGCAACGCGGACGGCGACGTCGTCTTCACCGGCGAGGGCCCGGTTGCCGCCGGCACCCACCAGATCTCGTGGAACGGGCTGACCAACCGCAACACCTTCGCCCCCGACGGCATCTACAGCATCAGCATCGAGGCGGTGGACGCCAGCGGCAAGCCGGTCGAGGCCGAGCCCGGCATCGTCGGCGTGGTGACCGGTGTCGAATCCCGCGACGGGCTGCCGGTGGTGATGATCGGCGACCTCGCGGTCTACCTGCAGGAGATCACCTCGGTGCGCCAGCCGACCACCGCCCCCCGCACCGGCGACGACGATACCTCGCCCACCGCCTAACCCCTGGACTGCGGGCGCGCAGGGACGCGCGCAGCACCCCGCAAGGAGCACATCGACATGAGCATCTACGGCGCGATGACGTCAGGCGTCTCCGGGCTCGCGGCCAACAGCCAGAGCCTCGGCATGATCGCCGACAACATCTCCAACGTGAACACCATCGGCTACAAGGGCTCGCGGGCCAGGTTCTCCACGCTGGTCACCCAGAGCGAGACCAAGACCGGCTATTCGCCGGGGGGCGTCGCCGCGCTGCCCCTGCGGCTGATCGACCAGCAGGGCCTGCTGCAGAGCTCGGCCTCGCCCACCGACATCGCCATCGACGGCGTCGGCTTCTTCGTCGTCGCCCAGAGCCCGAACGGCACCGCCGGCAGCGAATACCTGTTCTCCCGCGAGGGCTCGTTCACCATCGACTCCGACGGCAACTTCGTGAACGCGGGCGGCTTCTACCTGCAGGGCTGGCCGCTGGACGCCAACGAGCAGCTGCCGACCAACATCAGCTCGATCACCGCCCTCAAGACGGTGAACGTCGCCGGCCTGTCCACGCTGGCCGAACGCACGACCGAGATCCAGATCGCCGCCAACCTGCCGGCAACGGCCCAGGTCGGCCACACCGAGACCACCAACGTCACCATCTACGACTCGCTGGGCGTGCCCCACGACGTCGAGCTGACCTGGCACTACAACGGCGGCGCCCAGTGGGAGCTGCGCATCACCGGCATGACCCGGACGACCGACGGCGTCGCGTCGGCAACGTTCGACGCCGACACCGGTGACGCGAACCCGGCCGGCCCGCTGTCCGCCACCAACTACATGACCGTCGGCGCCATCGACTTCGCCACCGACGGCACGCCGACGGGCGGCACCGGGCCGGTGACCCTGGCGATGAACTTCGCGCCGGCGGCCCCGGCGGCCTTCACCTTCACCGGATCGGGCGGCACGCTGGGCGACGCCGCCAACAACCAGATCACGCTGGCGCTCGGCACCTACGGCACCGCCACCGGCATGACCTTCCTCGACGGCCCGTACACGCCGAAGCGGCTGGAGCAGAACGGTCTGCCGTTCGGCACCTACTCCGGCGTGTCGATCGACAAGGACGGCATCGTCACCGCCTTCTTCGACAACGGCAGCCGCAAGAAGATCTACAAGCTGCCGCTCGCCACCTTCAACAACCCGAACGGGCTGCAGGCGCGGACCGGCAACGCCTATGCCCAGACGGCCGAATCGGGCGAGTATCTTCTGCTGCAGGCCAACACGGCGGGCGCGGGCAAGGTGGCGTCGAATGCGCTGGAGGCCTCCAACGTCGACCTGGCGGAGGAGTTCACCAACATGATCATCACCCAGCGCGCCTATTCGGCCAACGCCCGCATCATCACCACCAGCGACGAGATGCTGGAGGAGCTGATCCGGCTGAAGCGGTAACGACCTGATTTTCCGGGTCCGAGAGGGCGGCGTGCGACCCGCGGCACAGGGGTCGGGCGCCGCCATCGCTTCTCCGTTCGCAGTCATGGCGCAGGCCGCTGCAAATTGACGCAAAGTTTATCGTTAACCATATGATGCAAAACGCAAATCAGGCGGCTTTAGGGGTTTGTAAAGCGCACGTCGTTAGCCTCGTGTCCGGCAGCAGGATGTTGTCGCTATCGGCAGGACCCACCATGGACACGACGACAAAGGGCTTCGACGACGCGATCCTCGACACCGTCGGGACTCCGTCCAGCATCGACGATCTCCCGCCCCCCAACACGAAGCGCTGGGTCATCAAGCGGAAGGCCCAGGTCGTCGCCGGGGTCAGAGCCGGACTGATCAGCCTGGAGGACGCCTGCAAGCGGTACCGGCTGTCGGTCGAGGAGTTCCTGTCCTGGCAGCGGCTGATCGAGCGCCACGGCATGCGCGGGCTGCGCACCACCCGCCTGCAGGACTACCGCCAGGCGCCGGACAACCGCGCCCAGCTCGGCTGATTCCGCGCCCAGTCCCCCCGATTCCCGCCACTAGGCAAATTCTGCCGGCGCTTAACCTGTTGTTCAGCACGTCCGCCCTAGCGTCCGCCTGACGCGACGGTGCGGACGGGCTCTTGCCTGCACGCACCCGAGCTTCCTGCAGATTGGGAGAAGCAGGGTCGTGCAGGGCCTGATCACAACGCTGCGCAGCCTCGGACCTGGCCGCATCATCGCCCTCGGCGCGGTGGCGGTCGGCCTGATCGGGCTCTTCGCCTACATCATCGCCCGCGTGGGCGCGACGGAGATGACGCCGCTGTTTGCGGGCCTCGACCCCGCCGACAGCAGCGCCATCGTCGCCGAGCTCGAGTCCCGCGGGGTTCCCTTCGAGCTGGCGAACGGCGGCACCACCGTGCTGGTGCCGGCCGACGACGTCGCCCGCCTGCGCCTCGAGATGGCCGCCTCCGGCCTGCCGGGCTACGGCGTCATCGGGTACGAGATCTTCGACAACCTCGACGCGCTCGGCACCACCAGCAACATCATCGAGATCAACCAGCAGCGGGCGATCGAGGGCGAGCTCGCCCGCACCATCCGCTGGCTCGACGCCGTGCAGAACGCGCGCGTCCACCTGGTGCTGCCGCAGCGGATGACCTTCAGCCGCGAGACGCAGCCGCCGTCCGCGTCGATCATCCTCGAGATCCGTGGCGGCCGCACGCTGTCCGCCGACCAGGTGGTGGCGATCCAGAACCTCGTCGCCTCCGCGGTCAACGGCATGGAGCCGGACAGCGTCTCGGTCATCGACCAGTCCGGCCGGCTGCTCAGCCAGTCCAGCCGCGACAGCCGCTCCGAGCAGCTGCAGAGCGCCTACGAGGCCGAGCTCGAGCACCGGATCGTCGAGCTGCTCTCCGCTTACGTCGGCGCCGGCCACGTGCAGGCCAAGGTCACCGCGTCGATGAACTTCGACCTGGTGACCCAGTCCTCCACCCAGTACGACCCGGAAGGGGTCGTGCCGGAAGAGGTCTCGACCATCGAGCGCACGCGGGAATCGACCGAGCGGCAGAACAGCGAGGCCGTCACCGTCCTGACCGAGCTGCCCGACCCGCAGGCCAGCGCCGGCGAGGGCGCCACCAGCTTCTCCACCGACACCACCACCGAGGAGCGGGTGAGCAACCGGCTGTCGGTGGTGGAGACGGCGACCACCTTCGCCCCCGGTTCGATCAACCGGCTGTCGATCGCGGTCATGATCGACGGCTCCTACGAGCGGGTCGTCACCACCGACGCCGACGGCAACGAGGTGACGGAGATCGTCTATCGCCCCCGCACGGCGGAGGAGCTGGAGGCGATGCGGCTGCTGGTCGAATCCGCCGTCGGCTACGACCCGTCCCGCGGCGACACCATCGAGGTGCAGAACCTGCCGTTCGCCGACGGCATGGCGCTGGCGCAGATGCAGGCGGGCGCCGGCGTCGAGGGGCCGGGCATGCTGGAGGAGCTGGGTATCGACCTCATGCGCCTGATCGAGGTCGGCATGCTGGTGGTGCTGGCGGTGGTTGCGATCCTGTTCGTGGTGCGCCCGATGCTGCGCGGCGTGATGCGCAGCAACGAGACCCCCGCCCTCGCCGCGGCCGCCGCCGCGCCTGCGATCGCCGGTGCGGTCGGCCCCGACGGCCAGCCGCTGCTCGCCGCGCCGGAAGGTGCGGCGGCCGAGGGCGAGGCGGGGCCGTCCGTGCCTGCCCGCACCGACATGGACGAGTTCATCGACCTGGCCAAGGTCGAGGGCCAGATCCGCCGCTCGTCCGTCAACAAGGTGAGCGAGATCATCGAGGCCCATCCGCAGGAAGCCGTCGCGCTGATCCGCAACTGGCTCTACGCCGAGGAGGGGTGAGCTGAATGCCGGCCTTCCGCCGCATCGAATCCTATGACCAGCTGAAGGGCCCCGACCGGGCGGCGATCATCATGCTCGCCCTCGGCGAGGAGCACGCCGCCAAGCTGTTCGCCGAGATGCAGGACGACGAGATCCGCGACATCTCGCAGCACATGGCGCACCTCGGTTCCGTGGCCGCGCCGGTGGTCGAGCAGCTGTTCAAGGAGTTCGCCCAGGCCCTGATGCAGACGGGGGGCCTGATCGGCACCTACGATTCGACGGAGCGCCTGCTCTCCAAGGTCCTGCCCGACAACCGCGTCGAGCAGATCATGGAGGAGATCCGCGGCCCGGCCGGCCGGACGATGTGGGAGAAGCTCTGCAACGTCAACGAGACCGTCCTCGCCAACTACCTGAAGAACGAATACCCGCAGACGGTCGCGGTGGTGCTGTCCAAGGTGCGCCCGGACCATGCGGCCCGCGTGCTGACCAACCTCCCCGAAGGCTTCGCCATGGAGGTGGTGATGCGGATGCTGCGCATGGAGTCGGTGCAGAAGGAGGTGCTGGACGACGTCGAGCGCACGCTCCGCAACGAGTTCATGTCGAACCTCGCGCGGACCAACCGGCGCGACGCCCACGAGATGATGGCGGACATCTTCAACAACCTCGACCGCTCCACCGAGAGCCGGTTCCTGTCGGCGCTGGAGGAGCGCAACCGCGACGCGGCCGAGCGGATCAAGTCGCTGATGTTCACCTTCGAGGACCTGGGCAAGCTCGACTCCACCTCGATCCAGCGGCTGATGAGTGCGGTGCCGAAGGACAAGCTCGCGCTGTGCCTGAAGGGTGCGTCGGAGAGCCTGCGCCAGCTGTTCATCAGCAACATGTCGGAGCGCGCGGCCAAGCTGCTGAAGGACGACATGACGGCCATGGGGCCGGTCCGCCTGCGCGACGTGGACGAGGCGCAGTCGCAGATGATCGCCATCGCCAAGGAGCTCGCGGCGAAAGGCGAGATCGTCATCAACGAGGGCAAGGGAGAGGACGAGCTGGTCTACTGACCGGCGCGTCGGGATCGGCCACGTGCAGAAGTTCCTGTTCGACACTTCCTTCGACACGCGCGAAGAGCCGCCGGCGCCGGAGGCTCCGCCCGAGCCGACATTCACCCTGGCGGACCTCGAGGCGGCGCGCGAGGCCGCCCGCGCCGAGGGGCGCATCGCGGGCGAGACCGAAGCGCTGCAGAGCGTCGCCGCCGCGACCGCGCGGGCGCTCGCCGCGGCCGACCAGGCCATCGCCGCGCTGCGCGACCAGATCGCCTATGTCGCCGAGCAGGCCCGGCGCGACGGGCTCGCGCTGGCGATGGCGGCGGTGCGCGCGCTGCACCCGCGGCTGGCGGCGAGCGGCGGGCTCGCCGAAATCGAGACCGTGATGGCGCAGTGCCTGGAGCTCGCGCGGCACGAGCCGGCGATCGTGTTCAGGTTCCATCCGGACGTGCTGGAGGCGGCGAGCCGGCTGGTGGAGTCGATGGCCGCCGCCCGCGCCTTCACCGGCAAGCTGGTGATCCTGGCCGACCCCCGCCTCGCGGTGGACGGCTGTGCGGTGGAGTGGGCGGACGGCGGCGCCGAGCGCAACAGCGAAGCGGTGCTGGAGCAGATCGAGCGGCTGGTGGCCCAGGTGACGGGCGGGGCCGCGGACAATGAGGCCGGCCATCCCGCCGGCGCAGGCGATCAGGGCTAAGGAGGCCCATCATGGCGGACGAGAACAACGATCTGGTGCTGAACCCGCTGGACGAGGCCGAGGCGGCCCCGGCCGCAGCCGCCGAGGCGCGGGCGCAGGAGGAGGAGCAGCAGCAGGCGCGCACCGCACGCGACCTGGAGACCGTCTACGACATCCCGGTCCAGGTCTCGGCGGTGCTGGGCAAGTCGCAGCTCCAGGTGTCGAACCTGCTGCGGCTCGGCCCGGGCGCCATCGTCGAGCTGGACCGCAAGGTCGGCGAGCCCATCGACATCTTCGTCAACAATCGCCTGGTCGCGCGCGGCGAGGTCGTCGTCGTCGATGACCGGCTGGGCGTCACCATGACCGAGATCATCAAGTCGGACCGGGTGTAGCCGGATCCGCCGACAGACGTTCGATCGAGAGGAACAGGACATGCGTTTGCTGATCGTCGGGCCGCTGGAGGGCTACATCACCGCCGCCGGCAAGATCGCCATGGGGCGCGGCGCCAAGGTCAGCCATGCCAGCGACATCCCCTCCGCCATGCACGCCATCCGCAACGGCGTCGGCGCGGAGCTGCTGATGGTCGACGTGAAGCTGGACATCGGCGACCTGATCGCGCGCCTGGCGGCGGAGCGGATGAGCATCCCGGTGGTGGCCTGCGGCATCGGTAACGACGCGGCGGCGGCGGTCCGCGCCATCAAGTCCGGCGCCAAGGAATACGTGCCGCTGCCGCCCGACGAGCAGCTCATCGCCGCGGTGCTGGAGGCGATCACCGAGGAGAGCCACAAGCTCCTGTTCCGCGACCCGGCACTGGCGCAGGTGATCCGCCTCGCCGACCAGATCGCGCCGTCGGAGGCGAGCGTGCTGATCTCCGGCGAGAGCGGCACCGGCAAGGAGGTGCTGGCGCGCTACATCCACCGCAAGTCGAAGCGGGCGGACCAGCGCTTCGTCTCGGTCAACTGCGCGGCGATCCCGGAGAACCTGCTGGAGTCCGAGCTGTTCGGCCACGAGAAGGGCGCCTTCACCGGCGCGGTCGCGCGGCGCATCGGCAAGTTCGAGGAGGCCGACGGCGGCACGCTGCTGCTGGACGAGATCTCGGAGATGGACGTGCGCCTGCAGGCGAAGCTGCTGCGTGCGATCCAGGAGCGGGAGATCGACCGCGTCGGCGGCAGCGAGCCGATCAAGGTCAACATCCGCGTGATCGCCACCACCAACCGCGACCTGCTCTCGCACATCGCGGCGGGCAACTTCCGCGAGGACCTGTACTACCGGCTGAACGTGGTCAGCCTGAAGCTGCCGCCGCTGCGCGAGCGCCCGGCCGACATCGACATCCTGGCCGACCACTTCATCGAGAAGTACGCCGAGGTGAACGGCGTGCCGGCGCGGCCGCTGAGCGAGGCGGCCCGGGCGCGGCTGCACGCCCACGGCTGGCGCGGCAACGTGCGCGAGCTGGAGAACGCGATGCACCGCGCCGTCCTGCTCGCGACCGGCCCCGAGATCGGACCGGAGGCCATCGTGCTCGCCGACGAGCGGCCGGCGGCGCCGTCGCCCGCCGAGGCGACCGCCCGCGCCGCCGCGGACGCGGCCTCTGCCGCTACCCGCCAGACCGCCTCGCTGGTCGGCCGCACGGTCGCCGACGTGGAGCGCGACCTGATCATCGACACCCTCAACCACTGCCTCGGCAACCGCACCCAGGCGGCCAATGTGCTGGGCATCTCGATCCGGACGCTCCGCAACAAGCTGAAGCTCTATTCCGACGAGGGTTTCGCGGTGCCGCCTCCGGGCGCGGGCGAAGCCGTCCGCGTCGGCTACTGATCGCAGCCCCGGCCTGCCGATGACACTCTCCCTCGCCTCCGCGGGACAGGAGCCGGCGCCCCTGCCGGCCCGCGCCCGCGCGGCGGAAGGGCGTGACGCACCGCCACCGGCCGGCGGCGGCGACGCCGGCGCCCCCTCATCACCCGCACCCGATCGGAAGACCCGATGAGCGATACCAGCGTGTCGGCCGCCCCAGCGAAGGACGGCGCCCGCGCCGGCGTGCTGCGCGTCCTGAACATGGCGCGGCGCGGCGACATCGCGCTCGCCCTCGGCCTGGTCTGCATCCTGGTCGTGCTGATGCTGCCGATGCCGACCTGGATGCTCGACATCGCGCTGGCGCTCTCGATCACCTTCAGCGTGCTGATCCTGATGGTCAGCCTGTTCATCGCGCGGCCGCTGGAGTTCTCGTCCTTCCCGACGATCCTGCTGATCTCGACGCTGCTCAGGCTGTCGCTCAACCTCGCCTCCACCCGCCTCATCCTCAGCAACGGCCATGAGGGGCCGTCCGCCGCCGGCCACGTCATCGAGGCCTTCGGCAGCTTCGTGATGGGCGGCAACTTCGTGATCGGCATCATCGTGTTCGCGATCCTGGTGATCGTGAACTTCGTGGTCATCACCAAGGGTTCCGGCCGTATCGCCGAGGTGTCGGCGCGCTTCACCCTCGACGCCATGCCCGGCAAGCAGATGGCGATCGACGCCGATCTTTCCGCCGGGCTGATCGACGAGACCCAGGCGCGCGAGCGGCGCAAGGCGCTGGAGGACGAGAGCAGCTTCTTCGGCGCCATGGACGGCGCGTCCAAGTTCGTGCGCGGCGACGCGGTCGCCGGCCTGCTGATCACGGTCATCAACATCGTCGGCGGCATCATCATCGGCACGGCCCAGATGGGCCTGACGATGGAGGAGGCCGCGCGCACCTACACCCTGCTGACCATCGGCGACGGCCTGGTCTCCCAGATTCCGGCGCTGATCGTCTCGGTCGCCGCCGGCCTGCTGGTCTCCAAGGCCAACGTCACCGGCAGCGCGGACAAGGCGCTGTTCGGCCAGCTTTCCGGCTATCCCCGCGCGCTGGGGCTGAGTGCAGTGCTGATGGTGATGATGGCGCTGCTGCCGGGCATCCCGATGCTGCCCTTCCTCGGCATGGCGGCCGCCGCCGGCGGCGTCGCCTATGTGGTGGACAAGAAGCGCCGCGAGGCCGCCGCGGCGGAGAAGGCACAGGAGGCAAAGGCGGTCGAGACCGCGGCGCCCGTCGAGGAGCCGATCACCACCGCGCTGCACATGGACCTGATCCGCCTCGAGCTCGGCTTCGGCCTGCTGCAGCTCATCAACGGGCCGGCCGGCCAGCGGCTGACCGACCAGATCAAGTCGCTGCGCCGCCAGCTCGCCTCGGACATGGGCTTCGTCATGCCGGCGGTGCGCATCCAGGACAACCTGCAGCTCCAGGCCAACGACTATTCTATCCGGATCAAGGAGATCGAGTCCGGCCGCGGCGAGCTGCGCCCCAACATGCTGCTGGTGATGGACCCGCGCGGCGAGGACATCCCGATCAGCGGCGAGAACACCCGCGAGCCGACCTTCGGCCTGCCGGCGAAGTGGATCAGCGAGAGCAACCGCGAGGAGGCCCTGTTCCGCGGCTATACCGTGGTGGACCCGGCGACGGTGGTGACGACCCACCTGACCGAGCTCATCAAGGACAACATGGCCGACCTCCTGTCCTTCGCCGAGACGAAGAAGCTGCTCGACGAGATCTCGGGCGAGCACAAGAAGCTGATCGAGGACCTGATCCCCGGCCAGGTCAGCATGTCGGTGATCCAGCGGATCCTGCAGGGGCTGCTGCGCGAGCGGGTCTCGATCCGCGACCTGCCGACGATCCTGGAAGCGGTGGCCGAGGCGGCGGGCCACACCCGCAACGTGCTGCTGCTGATCGAGCACGTCCGCGGCCGGCTGGCCCGCCAGCTCTGTGACGCCAACCTGAACCACGACGGCGTGCTGCCGATCGTCACCCTGTCGCCGGACTGGGAGCGCGCCTTCGCCGAGTCCATGGTCGGCGCCGGCGAGGAGCGGCAGCTCGCGATGGCGCCCACCAAGCTGCAGGAGTTCATCGCCCGCGTCCGCCAGATCTTCGAGCATCAGGCAATGCTGGGCGAGACGCCGGTGCTGCTGACCAGCCCCGCGATCCGCCCCTATGTCCGCTCGATCGTGGAGCGGTTCCGCCCGATCACGGTGGTGATGTCGCAGAACGAGATCCACCCGAAGGCGAAGATCCGGACGGTGGGCCAGGTCTGATGGACGACGCCGTCACCGCGACGAACCGGTCCGGCGCCCGGCGCCGGCTCACGCGCGCCGGATCGCCGCGTCCGTGGCGAGGCTGACCGATGCGGATCAAGACCTACATCGCCCAGCACATGCCGCAGGCGCTGGCCATGGTCCGCGAGGAGATGGGCGCCGACGCGATCATCGTGTCCAGCGAGACGCGGCGCGACGGCACCGTCAAGGTCATCGCCGCTCTGGAGCCGGAGCCGCCCGCCCCCGGACCCGAGGCCGCAGCGGAGGACTTCGAGCCGTTCGAGCCGTTCGCAGCACCCGCATCCGCCGGACCGGGCGCGCAGCAGGCGATTGCCGAGGCTCTCGCCGGCCACGGGGTGCCGGAGGAGCTCGCCCGCCGCCTTGTTGCCGCCGCCGAGCCGCACCGGGACCTCGCACCGGAGCGGGCGCTCGCGGCCGTCTGCGAGGCGCG
>CALKHQ010000029.1 GCA_937988735.1 uncultured Alphaproteobacteria bacterium | reverse complement strand
TCACCATCCGCCACAACCCGTATTACGCCGAAGGCCTCAGCACCTCGCTGCCGACCGCCCGCGCCGCGCTGCCGGCGGAGGTAGACGGTGCGGTGGTGGCGCTGGGCGACATGCCGCATGTCCGCACCGAGACGATCAACCGGCTGATCGCCGCCTTCAATCCGGTGGAAGGGCGGGTCATCTGCGTGCCGACCTTCAACGGCAAGCGCGGCAATCCGGTGCTGTGGGGCCGGCGCTTCTTCGCCGAGCTGGCCCAGGTCAGCGGCGACAAGGGCGGCCGGCAGCTCCTGGCCGACCAGATGGAGCTGGTGTGCGAGGTGCCCACCGACGACCCCGGCATCCTCGCCGACATCGACACGCCCGAGGCGCTCGAGGCGCTCCGCCGGAGCGCCTGACCTCTTTTACGCCCATCCCTCCCGTTCCGGAAACGCAGACGGCCCCCGCCAGCGGCGGGGGCCGTTTTCGTCGGTTCCGGTCCCGGACGCGTCAGTTGGTCCAGAGGGTGTAGTAGGTGCCGCGTGCGTGGCCCTCGTTCTCGACCCGGATGGTGAAGTTGCCGGTCCAGGCTGGAGTCCAGCTGCAGGTCTCGTAGGACGAGTAGCCGGTGCTGGAGCAGATCAGGTTGCCGTACTCGTCATAGACCCAGAGGTCGATGTCCGACGGGTTGTGGCCCTGCAGCGTCACGATCGCCTGCTCGCCGCCATAGAAGGCCTCGTCGTAGTAGACGTTCTGATAGCCGTCGACATAGCCGTCGTAGTAGCCGGCGCCGTAGATGCTGCCGCGCGAGCCTTCCGCCGCGACGTCATCGATGAGGCCGATCAGGTCCTGACGGTCGCCCGCGAGATCACGGGCGGCGGCAAGCATCTCCTCCGCGCTGTGCAGGACCGTCACCTCGCCGTCACCCGGCCGCTCGGGCTCGCGGGGCTGCAGGGTCGTCTCGCTGGCGGCCACCTGGCTGGCGAGGCGGGCGGCGGCGATCAGCAGGATCGGGTCACCGGACTCCACGCCGATGCTGGCGAGCTGCTGCGCCATGGCCATGCTCTGGATTGCCGACACCAGGGCCTCGTCGGGCTGGGCGTTCTCCGCGACGTTGTTGCCTTTCGCAGGCTGGGCCAGAGCCGACCCGGCCCCGAGCGCGAGCGCTGCCAGGGCGGCAAGGCCGGTGACGTGAATTCTGTTCATGGCAAGCTCCCTCTGCTGCTGATGCTGCCGTTGTTCGCGCCGCCCGGCGCGGCGCGATGTGGTTTTCTGCACGGTCAGCGCGGTGCGACCGTCCAGCTGAAGGATGACATCGTGGCCAGCGAGCCCACCGGCCGGCCGGCGCCGCGGGTGGCGGGCACGTCGATGCCGGCTTCGCTCAGGATGTCGGCGATGGTGGCGCCCGGCACACCCCCCGCGCCGAGCGAGCGCGTGGCCATGCCCTGCTGGGCGAGGAAGGAAAAGTCGGCGCGGGGCGCCCCCGGCTGGACCGCGGCCGCGACGAACAGGAACCGCTCGACGCCCGTGGTCGTGAGGTTCACCTCCAGCGTCGAGGTCAGCGTCTCGCCGGGATGCATCCGGTTCGATTCGCCCTGGTAGGGGAACCACGGCTCGATGCCGTAGGTGCTGTCGATGAACAGCGCCGTCAGGTCGATCACCTGGTTCGACGTGTTGGTGACCGAGAAGGAGAGCACGTCGCCGTCATGGAGCGTCGGGAAGTCGGCGAGCCCGAAGGTCTCGGTGGTGCCGTCGGTCCGGCGCAGCGTCAGCTCGACGGTGAGCTCGCGCCCCATGGACGTCGCCGACAGCTGGTTCGCCAGTGCGAACAGGGTGTTCACCCGAGCGACCTTGGTGATGTTCTCCTCCAGCGCATCGACGAAGGCCGCCACCGCCGCCGCGTTGCCGGACGCCGGAATGGTGAGGTAGGTCGTCGTGTGCGCCCCGTCCTCGTACAGCGCGCCCGAAGGCGGCAGGAACCACAGCCGGCCGTCGGCGACGTGAAGCCGCAGATCGGCGTTCTCGCCTGCCGGCACCCAGGCCACGGACACCCGGTCAATCCCTTCCGCCATCACCCGCTCGAGCTGCTCCATGGCGACGGCCGCGGCCGGGTCGTCGGAGGGTTCCGGCAGGGCGACAACGAGCTCGACCGTGAACCGGGCGTCGACCAGCCGGGCGAAGGCGCCTTCCGGAATCTCCTCCAGGGCCGGCGTGTCGCCGTAGGCGACCGGCGTCACCAGGCTGTGGACCACCTGCGCATTGTCGACCACGACATAACCCAGCGGCTCGGCGTCGAGCGGCGCGGCCGCGTCGGGGAAGACGGCGAGGATCGAGCCGTTGTCGATCTGGTTGAGGCGGCCGGCGGGAATGCGGTAGTCGCCGCGCTCCGCCGTCAGCGGCCACTGCCGGATCTCGTCGGCCGGGGTGCCGCTCAGCAGGATCGCGTCGAGCGCGGTGCCGTCGCTCTCGAACAGCGGCGTCGGCTTCATGCGGTTGTCGGCGACATATTCCGCCAGAATCTGCTGCGCGGCCTGGCGGTAGGTGATGCCCGGATAGGAGGACAGCACCTTGGCCAGGGTAAAGCTGAACAGGCCGTAGGTCTGCCGGTCCGGATCGCCCGGCGGCAGGCGCAGCTCCGGCGTCGTCTCGGTGGTCTGCGCGGCGTAGAAGGCGACATAGCCGCCCAGGCCCGGCGCGTCGTCGGCCACGTCGAGATCGAGGATCGACTGCTCCGACGCCTTCAGCGCGCCGCGGGTGGCGACGGCCCGGCTCTCCGCCTCGGCCAGCACCTGCTGCGGGATGCCGAGCTGTGCCGGATCCAGCCGCCGGTCGGTCTCGTCCGCGGCCACGGCGCGCAGCATGGTGCCGGAATGGCAGCTGTCGAACACCGCGAACACGAAGGCGCCGGCCTCGCGCAGCGCCATGATCCGCGGCTGCATCTCGTTGTCGACGATGGCGTTGGTGACCACGCCGGCGCGGCCGTCCCACGGGCCGACATCGGCCGGCAGGAATATCTCGTCGAAGCCGTCGAGCTCGGTGTCGTCATCCGGCGCCGCCGGCTGCTGCGAGCCGTGGCCGCCGAACTGGAGATAGACGAAGTCGCCGGGCCGGACCGTCTCGATCAGCGAATCGATCGCGCCCAGGATCGCTGCCCGCGTCGGCTCGCCGTCGGCATTCGGCCCCTGGGACAGGACGATGATGTGCTCGTCGCTGAATCCCTGCTGCAGCAGGACCTGCTCCATCAGCACCACGTCGTTGGCCGGGCCGTTCAGCCAGAGCTTCGGGTCGAGTGCAGGATATTCCGTAACGCCGACCAGCAGCGCATAGCGCTCGGCCGCGATCGCGGAGGAGGCCTGCGCCGCGAGCGCGACGCCCGCGAAGCCGGCGGCGGATGCGGCGAGCAGCAGCGAACGGAGCCTGGAGAGCATGCCGATGCCTCGAAAACTGTGAAACCCTCTCTTCAGCGCTGTCCATCTATACTGCAATTGTGGCTCCCGCCGGGGCCAAATGTGGTTTTTTCGTAATGGGGGCTGCCCGTGGTCCGCAGGCGCCTTGTCGGCTACATCCGCGTCGAGCGCCGTCGCGACCGGCGGCGGCCGATCGCGCTCGCCGCCCGCATCGGCGATCAGGCGGTCACCATCATCGACATCAGCCTAGGCGGCATGGGCGTTGCAGCCGTGACCGTCCGGTCCGGGGAACTGCGGACCTACCACATCGGCCACCAGCACCGCGTCGTGCTCGAGGTCCCCAGCTACGGCCTGCTGGAGCTTCTCGCGGAGGTGGCGCGGGTGGATGCGGCGCGGCAGTTCCTGGGGCTTCGCTTCCGCGGCCTCGATCCCGTCAGCTACCGGGTCATCGAGCGCCTGGCAATCGGCCGCCCGGTCCTTCCGGCCCGCTGACGCGGTCCTCAGTCCGCCAGCGGCGGGAACCGGTGCAGCCCGTCGGGGCCGACCGGCAGCGGCTGTGCCCAGACGACGGCATCCGGCGGCAGCGGTCCGTAGAGGTGCGGAAAGAGCTGTCCGCCGCGTGACGGCTCCCAGCGCAGCGCCGGCCCCAGCCTGTCGGCATCGACCGCGAGCAGCAGCAGCCCCTCCTCGCCCGCGCGATGCTTTCTGGCGCTCTCCTCCACCTGGGATGCAGTCGAGAAATGGATGAAGCCGTCGCGGAGGTCGTCGCGGCTGCCGCGGTAGCTGCCGTCGGGCCCGTGGCGCTGCCAGTCCTCCGCCCGCGCCATGTGATAGATCAGCATCGCCGCCCCCGTCAGGCTCCCGTGCGCACCCGCTCGATCAGCGCCATGGCGGCTGCGGGATTGCGCTCCTTGAAGCCGCTGATGACGTAGAGGAACACGTCGCGTCCCGCGCTGTCCGCTACGGGCGCGAGCGGCTCCAGGTCCGCCGGCACGCGGCCCGCCTTCCACGCCTGCGCCCGCTCGGCCCAGCGGTCGAGATCCTTTGGAGCGTAGCCGAGCGGTTCCGTCTCCGCCGTGCCCATGATGCGGACATAGACGAACGGCGCAGTCGGATCGGCGATCAGCGGATAGGCCGAATCGCCGGCGACGACGACGGCGACGCCATGCTCGCGGGCAACGGCGACGAGCTCGGGGCAGCGGAAGCTGGGGTGCCGCACCTCGACCGCGTGGCGGATCGCGCGCCCCTCGACCGAGCGCGGCAGCAGGCGGAGGAAGGCGGCGAAATCCTCCGGGTCGAACGTCTTCGTCGGCATGAGCTGCCAGTTCACCGGGCCCAGCTTGTCCTTCAGCAGCAGCACGCCCGACCGGAAGAAGCGCTCGACCGACTCGCCCGCCTCCGCCAGCGCCTTGCGGTTGGTGACGAAGCGCGGACCCTTCAGGGCGAAGACGAAGTCGTCCGGCGTCTCGTCATGCCACTTCGCGAAGCTCTCCGGCTTCTGCGAGCCGTAGAAGGTGCCGTTGATCTCGATCGAGGTGAGCCTGCGGCTGGCATACTCCAGCTCGCGCTTCTGCGGCAGGCCGTCGGGATAGAAGGCGCCGCGCCAGGGCGCAAAGGTCCACCCGCCGACGCCGATGCGGATCCTGGGCGTGGCATCCTGCGGCACGGCAGCCCTCCCCTGTTGTCCCCGCTTCGCAGCCGGTTTCCGACGCCGGGCTTCGGCCGGCGGGGCGCAACAGATACCACCCGCGCCGCCAGCGCGCCAATCCGCCTGCCCCGCGCGGGCGGCCGGGGTGTGACGGCCGTCACCGCCGGCGCGGCGCGCTGCGTGCGTCGATGTCGGCGCGGCGCCTCCCTGGCCGTCCTTGTGGCGGATGCAACATGGAGAAGCATGATGACCAACCCTTCCGCCATCGCTCCCGCCTCCGACCGCGAACTGGTGCTCACCCGCCTGATCGATGCCCCGCGCGGGAAGCTCTACCGGGCATGGACGGAACCGGAGCTGCTGAAGCAGTGGTTCGCGCCGCGGCCGTGGACCGTGCCGGTGGCCGAGATCGACGTGCGGCCGGGCGGCTCCAGCTACGTCGTGCTGCGCGGGCCCGACGGACAGGAGTTTCCGAACCGCGGCGTTTATCTGGAGGTGGTTCCCAACCGCCGGATCGTGGTGACCGACGCCTACACCCGCGCCTGGGAACCGGCGGAGAAGCCGTTCATGACGGCCATCGTCACCTTCGACGACGAGGACGGGAAGACCCGCTACACCGCCCGTGCCCTGCACTGGACGGTGGCCGACCGCGAGGAGCACGAGCGGATGGGCTTCCACGAGGGCTGGGGGCAGTGCGCCGACCAGCTGGCCGCCCTCGCCGCCACCCTGTGAACCGGACCAGTCTCAACCCCGGGGAGGAATCGCATGCCCTATGTCGACGGTTTCGTGCTTGCAGTCCCGAAGGAGAAGCTCGAAGCGTACAAGGCGCTGGCGCGCATCTCGGGCGAGGTGTGGAAGGACCACGGCGCGCTGAGCTACGTGGAATGCGTCGCCGACGACGTGCCCTACGGCGAGCTCACCTCGTTCCCGCGTGCAGTGATGGCGAAGGAAGACGAGGTCGTGATCTTCGCCTGGATCACCTACCCCTCGCGCGCCGAGCGCGACGCCATCAATGCGAAGGTGATGGCGGATCCGCGCCTCAGCCCCGATGGGTGGGAAATGCCGTTCGACGGCAAGCGCATGATCTACGGCGGCTTCGAGACCTTCCTCGAGCTCTGACGACCGCCCTGCCGGCGGGAGAGCTTTGCACTGCGAGGCGGGAACGCGCCGGGCCATCCCGCGCACCCGGGGGCCGATTTCCGGCACAGGGCCGGGCGCGCAGGGCTGCGAGCGCCGGGACCTACGACGCCAGGCGCTTGCTCTCGCGCTTGCGTTCGACGGCGTCGAGCAGGCGCTTGCGCAGGCGGATGTGCCTCGGCGTCACCTCGACCAGCTCGTCCTCGGCGATGTAGGAGAGCGCGCGTTCCAGCGTCATGGCGATCGGCGGGGTCAGGACCACCGCCTCGTCCTTGCTGGTGGTGCGGATGTTGGTGAGCTGCTTGCCCTTGAGCGGGTTCACCTCGAGGTCGTTGCCGCGGCTGTGCTCGCCGATGATCATGCCGGCGTAGACCTCGTCGCCGGGCGAGATGAACATCGGCCCGCGGTCCTCCAGGTTCCACAGTGCATAGGCGACCGCCTTGCCGGCGGCGGTGGAGACCAGCACGCCGTTGCGCCGCCCCTCGATCGGCCCGCGATAGGGCTCGTGGCCGTGGTAGAGCCGGTTCATGATGCCGGTGCCGCGGGTGTCGGACATGAACTCGCCGTGGTAGCCGATCAGCGCCCGCGACGGCACGAAGAACTCCAGCCGCGTCTTGCCGGCGCCGGTCGGCCGCATCACCGACAGCGTGCCCTTCCGCGCGGTCAGCTTCTCGACGACGATCCCGGTGTGCTCGTCATCGACGTCGATCACCACCTCCTCGATCGGCTCCAGCCGCTGGCCGGTGGCGGGGTCGGTGCGGTAGAGCACGCGCGGCCGGCTGATCGACAGCTCGAAGCCCTCGCGGCGCATGGTCTCGATCAGCACCGCGAGCTGCAGCTCACCGCGGCCGGAGACCTCGTAGGCGTCGCTGTCCTCGGTTTCGCGCACGGTGAGCGCCACGTTGCCTTCCGCCTCGCGGAACAGCCGGTCGCGGATCAGGCGCGAGGTGACCTTGTCGCCGTCGCGGCCGGCAAGCGGGCTGTCGTTGACCGAGAAGGTCATCGCCAGAACCGGCGGGTCGATCGGCTGCGCCGGCAGCGGCATTTCCACCACGGGCGCGCAGATGGTGTCGGCGACGGTCGCCTGGGTGAGGCCGGCGATGGCGACGATGTCGCCGGCGACCGCCTGCTCGATCGGCACCCGCTCCAGTCCGCGGAACGACAGCAGCTTCGACGCGCGCGCCTGCTCGATCAGCTTGCCTTCCCGGCTCAGGGCCTTGATCGGCGCGTTGACGTTCAGCGTGCCGCTTTCCACCCGCCCGGTGAGGATGCGCCCCAGATAGGGGTCGCTGTTGAGCGTGGTGACGAGCATCCGGAACGGCCCGGAGGGATCTGCCGCCGGCGGCGGCACGTGGCGGAGGATGAGTTCGAACAGCGCCCGCATGTCGCCTGGGCGCTCCCCGGCGTCGAGCGCCGCCCAGCCCTGCTTGGCGGAGGCGAAGCAGGTGGGGAAGTCGAGCTGCTCGTCGCTCGCGTCCAGCGCGGCAAACAGGTCGAACACCTCGTTCAGCACCTGGCTCGCCCGCTGGTCGGGCCGGTCCACCTTGTTGATGACGACGATCGGCCTCAGGCCCAGGCGCAGCGCCTTGCCGAGCACGAACTTGGTCTGCGGCATCGGGCCTTCGGACGCGTCCACCAGCAGCAGCACGCCGTCGACCATGGAGAGGATGCGTTCGACCTCGCCGCCGAAGTCGGCGTGGCCGGGCGTGTCCACGATGTTGATCCGCGTGTCGCCCCACACCACCGAAGTGCACTTGGCGAGGATGGTGATCCCGCGCTCGCGCTCCAGGTCGTTGGAGTCCATGACCCGCTCCTGCACCTGCTGGTTGGAGCGGAAGGTGCCGCTCTGCCGCAGCAGGCAGTCGACCAGCGTGGTCTTGCCGTGATCGACATGGGCGATGATCGCGATGTTGCGCAGCTGCATGGGGCCTCTATGGATAGGGAGCCGCGCATCCCGCCCGGCAGCGCGGAGCAGCGCCGGCGGCCGTCGATGTGGGCTTTGCGGTCGAGATCCGGGCGCGGTCGCCTCACCCGCACGCCGCCTGATGTAGCGATTTCGCAGGTGCGAAACAAGAGATTCCCCGCGCCCGCTCCCGCCGCAAGGCGCCGGATGCCGGCAAGCCGCTCTCCCGCATCGTCATGGCGGGGCCCGCCCCGGCCACCCCCCGGAAAGTACGTGCCGAGGAGCCGCTACCGCCGCGACGGCCGCGGACCGGCGACGTAGACCATCTGCGGCTCCGCAATGCCCTTGAGCGGGAACGGGCCGATCGGGGCCGCAGGAATGCCGGCCGCGTCGACGAAGGCGCCGGAAAGCAGGATCGGCTCGCCGAGCTGGGCGCACAGGCTCTCCATCCGGGTCACCAGGTTCACCGCCGGTCCGATCACGGTGAAGTCGAGGCGGTCCGGCGCGCCGATGTTGCCGTACAGCACGTCGCCGATGTGCAGGCTGATGCCGAAGTCAATCTCCGGCGCCTCGTGGATTCGCCGCGCCATGTTGAACGCGTCCACCGCGATGCGCGCATCCTGGGCCGCGCGATAGGCGGCCTGGCAGACGGCGCGCACGTCGGCGTGCAGCCCGATCGGGAAGATCGCCAGCACCGCGTCGCCGATGAACTTCAGCACCTCGCCCCCGTTGCGGCGCACGGCGTCGGTGATCATCGAGAAATAGTCGTTGAGCAGCCGGATCAGTTCGCCGCGCGGCAGGCGCTCGCTGTGCTGGGTGAACGACCGCAGGTCGCAGAACCAGATCGCGGCGCGGATGTCCTCCCCGTCGCCGCGCTTGACCTGGCCGTAGAACACCCGCTCCGCGGCGTGGGGGCCGATGTAGGTGTCGAGCAGGGTGTGCGCCGTGCGGTTGAGGCCGTGCATCGCATAGAGGCGGCCGAGCAGCGGCGCCGTGCGGCGCAGGTCGTCCACCAGTGCCGGGTCGAACCCGCTCGGCCGGCCGGTGGTCACCGCCATCACGTCCACCCGGTTCCCGTACGGCATCGGCAGCGCGAGGTAGTCGGTGGCGCCCAGCCCGCGCAGCCGCTGCAGCAGCGGATAGGGCGCGATCGCCTCAGGGTCGCCCATGTCGATGCGGACCTCGGGCAGCCCGTCCTCGAACAGCGGCCGCATCGGGCTCGTCAGCCAGTCGGGGCTCGGTGCCGCGCTGTGCGGCGCGTCGAACTCGCCCACCGCGCCGTCGTTGGCCCCGTTCTCCCAGCAGTAGCCGGCGGCCCGCACCAGCGGGTGGACGATGTAGACGCCGACGAACAGCCGGATCAGGTCCGGATCCTCCGCCCGCAGCAGGCGGACGAAGGATTCGGTCAGCTCGCGCGGGCCAAGGTGCCGCCACGCGTCGCGCAGCAGCCAGCCGAACACCGGGCCGACCCGGTCGCCCACCGCCAGCGCCGCCGCTTCCTCGGGCGTGTCGCGGTCCAGTTCCTCGATCTCGACCCGGTCGCGGTAGAAGGCGACATAGTCCTTCAGCGGGGAGAGCTCCGGAAAGGGCTGGGTGTACTGCCACAGCGCCTTCTCGTCGGTCCGGCCGTCTGCGGTCAGGTTCCAGTAGCGCGCCTCGCCCTTGTACGGGCAGTAGGTGCGGTGCTCGCTCTCCTCCAGCACCGCCGCGTCCACGTCCGCCAGCGGCAGGTACCAGGTCGGCACGTAGCCGGTCTCCCGCACCAGCAGCGGCGCGCTGGTCTCCGCGACCACGCGGCCGCCCCACCGGACGCGCAGGTGCGCCGACCGGGGGTACAGCTCGACCCGGTAGCCGTCCCGGTCGAGCACCGCCGACGGCTGCTCGGTCCTCAGACCCACCTCCCCCATCGTGCTCCTCCTGTCGGCACACGCGTCCGCCGCATGTCAGAGGCCATCATACGCGCTGACGCGGGCGAACATACTGAAATGTTCTTCATATGTTCCCTTGGCGGGATACGGGGGCAAACGCCGGTCACGGCGTTTCCAGCACAATCTGTACGCGGTCGGCGGGAAAGCAAGCGACGCCGAGCTCGATCGGCGGGCCGTCCACCAGCGTGTTGATCGCTTCGGCCACCAGCAGCGGACGGGTCCGCGGCATCGCGAGAAGGCCGACCTCGCGGCTGGTCGGGTGTCGGGCGGAGATCCGGGTGGCGCGCCGCACATAGTCGGCGATGCCACGCCCGGCGAGTGCAGCCGTGATCGAGCCGTGGGCGCGGAATCCCGGCTCCAGATCGCCGACGCGCTCGAGCACGAAGTGATGCGCGGCCACGCACAGCGGCTGGCCGTCCGCGAGGTGGAGCACGTCGAGCACCTGCAGCGGCGTCCCCTCGGCCACCTCGAGGTCGCGGGCGGCGCCGGGCCCGGCCGGTACCTGCCGCACCCGCAGCAGCCGGCCGCCCGGCAGGCGATGCTGCAGCCGCACGATCTCGGTGAACCGGGTCCTCCTGCCGACCGGATAGACCAGCGGGTCGCGGGCGACGAAGGTGCCGCGGCCCTGCTCCACCTGGATCACGCCCCGGTCCTGCAGGTGGCCGAGGGCCTGGCGTACGGTGTGCCGGTTGACCCCGAAGCGGGCGGCAAGCGCAGTCTCGGTCGGCAGCCGCTCGCCCGGCTTCAGCGCCCGCCCCCCGATATCGGCCGCGATCGCGTCCGCAATCTGCCGCCAGATCGCCCGGCCGGCCTCGCGCCGCAGTGTCACCGTCCGCCTTCCCTCCCCCGCGCAGATGTCGCGCATGATCGATCCGTCACCGGCGCGCGCCTCCGGTTGCGCGCCGCGCCGCAACCACATAAAGCTGTCACGGAACCGGTGGTAGAGAGAACCGTTTGTCCGGGCTGCCGCGCAGCGGGGCCGGCACCGCGACCGCCCTGGCGGGCATCCGGCAACGAGCAGGCATGGAAGTCGTCTGGACCAACGCGCGCATCGTGCGCGCCGACGAGATCGTCTCCGGCAGCGTGCAGGCCGCGAACGGCGTCATCAGGGGCGTCGCCGCGGGCGCGTGCGCGCTTGCCGGCGCGATCGACTGCGAAGGCGACTACCTGCTGCCCGGACTGGTGGATCTCCACACCGACCACCTGGAGCGCCACTTCACACCGCGCCCGGGCGTGGACTGGGACGGCTTCGCCGCCGCCATCGCTCATGATGCCCAGATCGCCTGCGCCGGCATCACCACCGTGTTCGACTCGCTGGCACTGATCGGCGGGCGCAGGGAGAACGACCGTCACCTCACCCTGGCGCCGATGATCGACGGCGTCACCCGCGCCCAGGCCGCCGGCGTGCTGCGTGCCGACCATCGGCTGCACCTGCGCTGCGAGGTGGTGGTGGAGGACATCGTCGAGCGGTTCTCGGCCTTCCTCGACAACCCGCTCCTCGACTTCATGTCGCTGATGGACCACTCGCCGGGCCAGCGCCAGTTCCCGGATCTCGACTCCTACCGCAGGGCGCACATCAGCCTGCTGAAGCTCGACCCCGACGAGGTGGAAGAGATCATTGCCGAACAGATGGAGGCGTCGCGCACCTACGGGCCGCGCAACCGCCGCGCGCTGGCCGCAATCGGGCGCGAGCGCGGGCTGCCGATGGCGAGCCACGACGACCAGACCGTCGAGCATGTCGCCGAATCCGCCGCGCTGGGCATGCAGGTGGCCGAATTCCCGACGACGCTGGAGGCGGCGCAGGCCTCGCGGGCGCACGGGATGCAGATCATCATGGGCGCGCCCAACCTGGTCCGCGGCGGGTCGCACTCCGGCAACGTTGCCGCCGGCACCCTCGCGCAGCACGACCTGCTGGACATCCTGTCGTCGGATTACGTGCCGATCAGCATGATCCAGGCCGCCTTCCGCCTCGCCGAGGCCCCCTATGGCTTCCCGCTGCCGAAGGCGGTCGCCACCGTCAGCGCCAATCCGGCGCGCGCCGGCCGGCTGGAGGACCGGGGCCGGATCGAGCAAGGGCTGCGGGCGGACCTGATCCAGGTCCGGCTGGTCGAATCCATGCCGGTGGTGCGCGCCGTATGGCGGGAAGGCCGCAGGGTGGCATGACCGCTGACCAGGGCGCGGCGCGCTATGCGCTCTATTTCGCGCCGGTTCCCGACACCCCGCTTCACCGCTTCGGCAGCGCCTGGCTCGGCCGCGACGCCGCCACCGGCCGCCCTGTCCCGCAGCCGGAGGTTCCGGGGGTCACGCCGGAGCGCCTGGCCGAAATCACCCGCCCGCCCGCGCTCTACGGTTTCCATGCCACCCTCAAGCCCCCGTTCCGCCTTGCCGGCGGCTGCAGCGAGGCCGGACTCCTCGAGGCGGTGGCCGCGCTCGCCGGCGAGCGGCAGCCCTTCGCCGCGCCGGCGCTGACCCTGGCCGTCATCGACGGGTGGCGGGCGCTGGTGCTGCAGGCGCGCTGCCCGGAGATGCAGGCGCTGTGCGACGAGATGGTGGCCGCCCTCGACCCCTTCCGCCGGCCGCCGGACGAGGCGGAGCTGGCGCGCCGGCTGGCCGCCGGGCTCACTCCGCGGCAGGAAGCGCTGCTCCGCCGCTGGGGCTATCCTTACGTCTTCGACGAATTTCGCTTCCACATGACGCTGACGTCGCGGCTGGACGCGGCCGAGGGCGCCCGCATCGACGCGGCCCTTGCCGCCCTCGCTGCCCCGCACCTGCGCGATCCGCTGGCCGTCGACGGCGTCGCCCTGTTCCGCCAGCCGGGCCCGGGGGAGCCCTTCCGCCTGCTGCGACGCTTCCCTTTCGCCGCCTGATCGGCCGCCCTGCCTTTGGGCATGCCCCTCGCGGGTTCCGTCCCCTTCCCGGCCCGCTATAGTTGACCTCCGGAGCCGCAGAGACGGCTTCCGAACCGGAGGAAACGTGCAATGAAGTCCCCCAGAATTCTTGCGCTGTGTGCATCCCTCCTGCTCGGTCCGCTGCCGGGCATGGCGCAGGAGGCGGTGCCGAAGGTCATCTACGACACCGATTTCGGCACGCTCAACGACGACGGCATGGGCCTGATCATGCTGGCCCAGCTCGACGCGGCGGGCGAGATCGACCTCCTCGGGATCACCGTGGTCTCGGGCAACCAGTGGCTGGAGCAGGGCGTCGCGGACGCGCTGCGCGCGGTCGAGCGGCTCGGCATCGAGGACGTGCCGGTGCTCGCCGGCGCCGTCTACCCCCTCGTCCACGACCCCCGCACGCTGCCGCAGGAGCAGGCGCTGTTCGGCGAGGGCTACAGCGGCGCATGGCGGAAGCCGCGGCCGGCGTCGGAGGCGGACCTGGTCGCACCCCCCGACGGCTTCGCCGAGCGGGTGCAGGTCGCCGACCAGCACGCGGTCGACTTCATCATCGAGCAGGTGAAGGCAAACCCCGGAGAAATAACGGTTCTTGCGATCGGCCCCGCCACCAACCTCGCACTCGCCATCCGGATGGCGCCCGAAATATCCGGCCAGATCAAGGAGATCATCTGGATGGGCGGCGCCTTCGACGCCATGGGCAACGTCACCCCCGCCGCAGAATTCAACTGGTGGTTCGATCCGGAGGCGGCGCGCATCGTTCTGCGCGAGCCGATCCCGCACGTGATCGTGCCGCTCGACGTCACCAACAAGGTGGCGATGGAGCTGGAGCAGTACCGGGCGATCACGGAGGTCGAGGCGCCGACGCCGATCACCGAGCTGTGGAAGACGATGTACGGCGAGCGCTTCGCCGGCCCCAACCCGCGCCGCGACATCTGGGACACGATCGCGGTGGGCTACCTGGCCGACCCGGACATCGTCACCGACATGCGCCGGTTCTACGTCGACGTCGACACCATCTTCGGCCCCAACTACGGCCGCGCACTGGGCTACGCGCCCAGCCGCGACGCCCCGGACACACCCCCCATCCCGGCCCTGCAGCCGGCGGACGTGATCTACGGGATCGACGCGCCCCGTTTCTGGGACCGCTTCGTCGACCTGATGACCCGCCCCGTCCCCGTCGCCCGCCCGTAACGGAGGCGGGGCCCACGCCGGGCGCCGCGCCCTCCCTTCGGAGACGCGCGCCCGGAAGCGACGCATGCTATCGTATTCCAACCTCGGGGGAGGCCCGCCTGCCGGCAGGTAGCCGGCAGGCTCTCAGAAGCAGCATCAAGGAAAACGCCACCACCCCCGAGTGTAAACTGAGGCAGTATCCGTGTTATTTCAATGGGTTAGCAGAGGGGTTGGCGACCCCTACGGGATTCGAACCCGTGTTGCCGCCGTGAAAGGGCGGTGTCCTAGGCCTCTAGACGAAGGGGTCGGCGCCGGCTGTTGATAGGCGCGTGCGGAGGCGGCGTCAAGGCGCGGCGGCCGGATCGGGTACGGATTTCGCCGCTTCGGCCAGCTGGGCGATCTCGTCGCGGAAAGATGACGTCACCCGGCCGAACCCGATCGCGTCGGCAACGGCCCGCGCGGGGTCCGCAGCGCCCCTGTCGAGCACCGAACGCACCAGCCACAGCTTCTCGGGATAGGGCACCTCGCGCCAGTCCCGCGCCTCGCTGCCGGCACCGAGCCCGCGGAACGGGACAAGCGGAACCGGCTCCATGCCCGCGGGCCAGAACACCGTATGCCCATCCGGCGTTCTCTCGTGGCGACGCAGCCGGTTCGATACCTCCCATACCACGCTGGAGATCTGTCGGCCGGTGCGCTGGAAGCCGTGGGCCCGGGCCAGCCTGTCGCTGAGTCGCTTGAACGTCACCGGTCCTTCGCGGTCGATCACGGCCGCCGCCATCGCGGCCAGCTGGGGACGGTAACCCGGCTCGTAGAACCGATCCAGACGCGGCACGGGAGCGTCGGGGACGGTGGGAGCCCTGGCCACCCTCCTTTCCGGCACCGGAGCGGCGACCGCCTCCCCCCCTCCTGCGGGCGACCCGTTCGCCCAGGTGAAGCGGTCGTCCGTCACCACTTCCGTATCGCCGTCCGGTTCGGATTCCGGACGGGTAGCGTCCAACTCGTCGGTCCGGGCGTCGCCGGAGGCTTCGTCGGCCGCGGCCGGCGCGCCGGCATCCGCTTCGGCGGCCGCAGCGGCCTCCCTGTCTGCCTCCAGCGCAGTCCTCAGCGCGGCGTCGAGCCGGTCGACCGCAGCCTCGCGGTCGAGGAAGAAGTCCGTGGACCACACGCGAAACAGCCGCCACCCGAGCTGCTCCAGAATGATGTGACGCACCCGGTCCCGATCGCGCGCCGTCGGCGAGCTGTGGTAGGTGGCACCGTCGCATTCGATGCCGGCCAGGAACCGGCCCGGTGCGTCGGGGTGGACGATCCCGAGGTCGATCCGGAACTTCGACACGCCGATCTGCGTGCGCACCTCCCAGCCGCGGTTTCTGAGCTCTTCCGCCAGAGCCAGCTCGAAATCGCTGTCGTAACGGCTGGTGCCGACCGCCCGGATCGCCTCGCCAAGCGCCACCGGCCCGCGTTCGGCGAAGTCGAGGTAATATTTCAGATCCCTCACCGCCTGCGACGACGTCCGGGTCAGGTCGATCATGCCGGCGTCGAAGCTGGCGAACACGATGACTTCGGTCGTCGCCCGGGTGATCGCGACGTTGAGCCGGCGCTCGCCGCCCTGGCGGTTCAGCGGTCCGAAGTTCATCGACATGGTGCGGGCGCCCGGTTCGGTCGGACCATAGCCCACCGACAGCAGGATCACGTCGCGCTGATCGCCCTGGACCGTCTCCAGGTTCTTGACGAACACCGGCTCCGCCACCCGCGCTCCGCCGTCTTCGACGGTCGAGGCGAAGAAGGGCTCAAGTTCGGGATCGGCCCGGCGCTCCTGGTCGAGCAGATCCTCGATCAGCCGCTGCTGCTCCGCGTTCAGCGTGACCACGCCGATCGAAAGCTGCCGGGTCTTGGGATCCCGCAGGCGGCGCACGACCTCCTCGACCACCGCCTTCGCCTCGATCTCGTTCGTCCGCGCCTTCCCCTTGGCATAGACACCGTTCACCCGGCGCAAAGTGACCGCGGTGTCGGCCGTCTCCACGGACGGATAGGTCACGAGCGCGCCGTTGTAGTACGCGTGGTTGGAGAAGCAGATCAGGCTCTCGTGACGGCTGCGGTAGTGTCCCGTCAGCCGATGGTGCGGCACCCGCGCGGCCAGCGCCTCGTCGAGGATGCTTTCAAGGTCCTGCACCTCCTCGTCGTCGCTGTCGTCCGCGCCCCGCTCGAAGAACCGCGTCGGCGGCATCTGCTTCGGGTCGCCGACCACGATGCATCGCCGGCCGCGGGCGATTGCGCCGATCGCGTCCGGCACCGTGATCTGGCTCGCTTCATCGAACACGACCAAGTCGAACGGCTGGGTATCCGCCGGAAGATACTGGGCCACCGACAGGGGGCTCATCATCAGGCACGGCGTGAGGGTCATGAGCGCGGGCCCCATCTCCGCCACGAGCTGGCGCACCGGCTTGTGGCGCATGCGCTTCTGCAGCTCGCGGGCAAGGACGCCGTAGCCGCTGCCCGCATTGGGCGCATCGCGGTCCGGCACCTCGGAGGAGCGCAAGGCGCGGATATGGGCCACCGTCGTCTCCGCAACCTCCCGGTCCAGTTCCCGGAACGTCCGGATCAACTCGTCGTGCGCCACCGACGAGAAACGGGTGAGCTCCGGGCGGGCGTCGATCAGGATCGGCGCGATCCAGCAGGCATAGGCCGTCCGGAATGCCTCTACCGTCTGGTCATGGCGGACGGTCCCGGCCTCGAGCGCCGCGACAAGCGTTTCGAGCCCCGCCTCGCGCGCCTCGCGGCGGACGGCCACCCATGCGCACCAGACGTTGAGCCGCCGCTCGCGCGCCACGATGGCACGAAGGGTTTCGACCAGCGTCTCCAGCGTCCGGGCATCCTCGCGCTCGGCCTCGTGCCCGCTCAGGACCGCGTAACGGTCCCACGCGGCCTTGAAGGCGGCCTGGGCGGCGACGAGCGCCCGGGCGGCCTCCGCGACGGGCATTCCCGGCTCCAGCTGCTCGCGCCGGTCGCACAGTGCGGAGACCAGCATCTCGCGGGCCTCGGGGAGATTTCGCCCCGGAACGGACGCGAGACGCGCCGAGGCTTCCCGGAGCCGCGCGCCGTTCAGGGCCGCCCGCAGGGCAACGGCGGTGTCGGTCTCCAGACCGCGCCACGGGGTCCCAGCCGGCAGCCTGCCCGCATCTTCGAGAATCTGCTTCTGCTGCGCCTGCAGCGTCGCCAGGGCCTCCAGGTCCCGTTCCGGCGCTTCGGCAATGACGTCGAGCCCTGCCCTCATCTCCTTCCGCAACCAGCTGCGGCCCAGGGCGTTGAGCGGCCAGAAGCGCGCCTCCGCGCGGGCGCGCGCCGCCTGCCATGCCTGGACCGGCGCCGCCGCCAGCCGTTGATCCGAGCATGGGGTCGAGAGCTTCTCCTTCGCCTGGCGGTACGCGGAGAGCCGCTGCACCAGCTCGCCCAGGTCGCGGATCGTCTCCCTGCCTTCCGGACGCAGGGCGAAGCCCAGGTCGACGGCCGCACACTCGGGAACCAAGGCCGCGATCTCCGCGAGCGCGGCGGCTTCCGCGAGCGAGCCGGCCGGCCGCTGCCCCAGCCCGAGATGGACAGCGAATGCGGCCTGGTGCCGGGACAACGTCTCCGCAGCCGCAATCAGCTCGCGCGCTGCGGTCACCATGTCCGCCGACCAGGCGTACGACCACTCGGTGTGCGTGACGCTGGCGAAGGTGGCGATGTCGTCGTCCTGGAGCTGGCTGAACTGCTGCCCCAGCCGGCGAGCGATCGCCTCCAGCTCCGCCAGCGCCTCCGGGGTCGGCGCCCGTCCCCGGCCCTCGGGGTCGCGCGGCCAGTCCAGCCGGAGACGGTGCACGTCCCCGAACCGTATCGACCGGCCGATCGCGTCACGCGGGCTGAGGCCCCCGGGACCCGGGCGATGCAGGGCGGCCACCAGACCGTTCAGCCTGCTCCGGATCTCGCCCAGCTCCTCCGCCTTTGCGCGCCACTCCGCCGCGCTCATCTGCCGGCGCTGCTGCCAGGCCGCTCCAAGCTGGTCAAGGACCGCGCGCTTGCTTGCCTTGGCCGAATGCAGCTCCAGGCACAGATCGCCCAGGCCGCATTCGCTCAGGCGCCGGTACACGACCTCCAGTGCCGCCATCTTCTCGGATACGAACAGCACCTTGCGGCCGAGGCCGAGGTTGTGGGCGATGATGTTGCCGATGGTTTCGGACTTGCCGGTTCCAGGCGGCCCCTCCAGCACGAAATCGCCGTCGAGGCCCGAGGCGTGAATCGCTACCAGCTGCGAGCTGTCCGCATTCAGCGGCGCAAGGATTTCGGTGGGCGCGAGACAGCGGTCGATGTCCTGCGGATCGAGGAAGCGCGCACCGCCGGTGTAGGGCTCGCGGGGGCTGTCGATCAGATGCCGGACCAGGGGGCTGGCCTTCAGCATCTCGGTCCGGTCGACGAGGTCCTTCCACATCAGGTATTTGGCGAAGGAGAAGGTGCTGAGGATCACCTCCTCCACCACCTCGAACCCCGCCACGTCGCGGATCCTGTTCCGCACGATGTCCCAGACGAGTCGGACGTTCACGCCGTGCTCGTCCGTCGGCAGCGTTCCTTCCAGCTCCGGGATGGAGATGTCGAAATCCTGCTGGAGCATCTGCAGCAGGGTGAGGTTGAAGACCGACTCGTCCTCGTGACTGGTGAGATAGGGCTTCGAGGCGGCGCTCCGCCGCTCCAGCCGCACCGGCAGCAGGATCAGGGGCGCGCGGTAGCTGCGGTGTGAATCGCCACGCTCGGACCAGCGCAGCATGCCCAGGGCAAGGAACAGGGTATTCGACCCGCCCTCCTCGAAATCCGCCTTGGCCTTGCGGTAGAGCTCGATGAGACCCTTCTCGAGAACCTTCGGCTCGAGGTTGGCCACGACCTCGTTCCGCTCCAGCGCCTCCCTGGCGAACTTCTCCGCGAAGTCTTCGCCGGTCCGGAGGTGGTAGAGCTGCGTGTCCGGCTGCCCGTCGATGCCCCGGCGCTCCGGCGGAGGAATGATCCGGATCTTCTGGTTTGCGGCGATCCTGTCCTCGAGCAGGGCCGGATCGGGGCAGAAGATCGGAATGGCGGTCGCAGACGGCCGCAGGTTGAGCAGCCGGTTGCGCTTGGAGAGGTCCAGCAGGCTGCGCTGCCAGCGGTCGAGCCGTTCCTTCGGCGACTGCGGCGCCGGCTCCTCCGTGTTACCCACGTCGAAGGGCGGCAGATCGGGAGGCTCGTCGAGCGGCGGCGCGCTGGGGGACGGGTCGGGGTGTCCGGTCCCCTCCCCGGCCGTCGCCAGGCTCGACAGCGGCTGGATGTCCCGGCCCCGCGCCTGACGGATGTCGATGGCGTAGATGAACGCGTGCTCGTTGGCCTCGGCCACCTGCCGGCGCCCCTCGGCAATGGCACGCGAGAACGGCAACGCGTGCCCCGCGGTGGCCATGGTGGTCTCGAACAGGACCATCTCGTCGAGGGCAATGGCCTTGCGGATCTCCATCGGGTCGTCGACGGTCAGCGAGGGCAGCGACTGCGGCTGCAGCCATGCGCCGGTCAGTGCATGGCCTTCGGTGAAGACGACGAGGGGAAACAGGCCCGCCTGCTCGATCGCGGCAGCGAACAGCAGGGCGGTGTCGAGGCAGGTCGCGAGACCCTGCTCTTCGATCATCGAGGGAAGCCGGATCTTCTGCCCGTTCCGCCCGAAGCTCGCAGGAGGCTCGGCATAGCTGATACTCCGACTGGAAACCGCGGCCCATATTCCGGCCAGAAGCTCCCAACTGCGTTTGCGCGACCGCGACTGGTAGCCGTCGATCGACCCGTTCTTTCCTGCCGACCGCAGGATCTCCGATGCTTGCTTGAGGATGCGCTGGACGGCGGGATCGTTGGGCGTGACGAAGGCCGCCAGCAGCTCCGGCATGTGGTTGGCGCCGCCCCATTCGTTACGGGCGAGCGCGACGATCGGGTGATGCGTCTCAGCGATGACGGTCTCGCCGCAGGTCAGTTCCAGCCTGACCTCCGCGCGCATCTGTTCGGTGAGCCTGTCGAGCATGCCGCCCTGCAGCGAGACGCGCCGGTCGCGCGGACGGAACTCGCTGCGGGCGTCGATGCGGTCGATATTCCAGACGCGGTCGCCGATGACTTTCGGTTCCGCCGTCAGGCGGAGCGTCAGGTCATGCAGGTCGTCATCGGTGTCGTTGGCGATCGCTAGATCGGCGATGACGGCCACGTCGCACTGGTGCGTGGCGAATGTTATGCGCCGCGCTATCTCGGCACGGATCGAGACCGAAGGTGACGCCCCGGCATCGTCGGCAGCCGACTCCGATGCCGATGCCTCCTCCAGCACGTCAGGCTCGAACGCGTCGCTGTCGACCACCATGCAATCCACCTCCGGTTTCCGGCAAGCGGGGATCGAGCGGCCGACGCGCGCCTGCGCGATCGTCGGCGTGTCCTGCCACTTTCCGGATCCTCGTTGTCATCCCGCGCCTTCGCCGCGAACAACCTGTCGCTGACGATGAGGATGCCATCCACACGTTAAAGAATGGCAATATTGAACGGCGTTTCACAACCCGAATCCGTGCTGCCGGCCCGGATCGAGCGGGAGAGGAAGGCGGGCACGACAGCCCCCTCCGTCCACAACCGGCGCGTGCGGCTGGTTCCGGGCTAGCAGCACGCAGGAGCGAAGTCATCTCCCTGTCCGTAGCCCTGGGAGAACGGCTCGACCCGGAATATGCCTAGGCCTTCTACACGCGCCGCCGCCTGCGACGACCTTGGCCAGCACGTACGCGCGATCCCGGTTACGACCAGGTGCTTCGCGCTGACCCGGATGACAGCGACGCCTGCTACAACCGGGGCCTCGCCCACGGCCGCACGGGCAATGCGGAGCAGGCGCTCGCCGACCGGGACCGTTCGCTGGAGACGAGCGGGGTCGCCCGGCAGACCCTGCCGGCGTTCCTCGCCGGGCAGGGCCGCGACGACAGCGCGATCGACGGCGACGTCGGTCCGGGAAGCCGGGCCCTCCTCCGCGCCCATGCCGAGGCGGGATGCCCGCTGGTCGACGATGCGCCCGGCCACACCGTGGCCGACCGCGACAGCGCTTCCGGCGTCCGAAGCGAGGGCAGCGCGGAGGAAGAAGCGCCCGAAAGCGAAAGCAACGGGAGCAGTCTGTTCAACCGCTGACGGCCAGCGCGCGTGCTGCGCGCTCGATTGCCCCCGCGACCGCCATCGGCCTCTGCCTCACACCGACGCCGCGTCGTCGATGGTGAGGAGGGCGGATTCGACACCGCGCCAGCGGTCGCGGCGCAGCGTGCCGGCGACGTGGATCATGCGGTCGCGGGCGGCGAGGAGGCGGTCGCCGAGGGGGGAGCCCATCGCGCGGAAGGCCATGGCGCGCACCTGGCCGCCGGACGGATCCACCAGCCGGCAGCGGAGGTGGGCGCCGTCCGCGGTCGGCTCGGCGTGGGCGAGGAGGACGTTGAACCAGGCGAAGCGCGGGCGCGGGTTGGCGCTGCCGAAGGGCTCCAGCCGGTCCACCGCGTCCACCGCCGCAAGCCCGGCGCCGCCGAGGGAGAGCGAATCGTCGATGGGGAGGCTGGCGGCGAGCGGCTGATCCCCGCACTGCTCCCCGATCCGCTCGGCGAGGAAGCGGCGGACGTCGGGAATGCGCGCGGCCTCCGCCGTGAGGCCGGCTGCCATGGCGTGGCCGCCGCCGTTCACCAGCAGCCCCGCCTGACGCGCCGCGATCACCGCCGCGCCGAGGTCGATGCCGGCGACCGAGCGCCCCGACGCCTTGACCAGCGCGCCGTCGCTGCCGCCGACGAAGGTCGGGCGGTGGTAGCGCTCCTTGAGCCGGGCGGCGACGATGCCGACCACGCCCGGGTGCCAGCCGGGGTCGGCGAGCAGGATCACCCCGCCCTCGACCCCCTCCCCCCGCTCGACGCGCGCCGCCGCCTCGTCGAGGGTCGCCGCCTCCAGCCCGCGGCGCTCCTCATTCAGCGCATCGAGGCGGCGGGCGAGCGCCAGCGCCTCCTCCGGGTCGTCGGTGCGCAGCAGGCGGGCGCCGAGGTCGGGGGTGCCGACCCGGCCGCCGGCGTTGATCCGCGGACCGAGGATGAAGCCGAGATGCCAGGCGTCGACGGTCTCCGACAGCCCCGTCACCTCCGCCAGCGCCTTGAGGCCGACGTTGCCGCCGCGGGCGAGCACGCGCAGCCCCTGGGCGACCAGAGCCCGGTTGAGACCGGTGAGCGGGACGACGTCGCAGACGGTGCCCAGTGCCACCAGGTCGAGCAGCGCCATCAGGTCCGGCTCCGGCCGCGCCGCGAAATGGCCCTGCCGGCGCAGCTCGCGGTTGACGGCGACGGCCAGCAGGAAGGCGACGCCAACCGCCGCGAGCACGCCCTGGCCGCTGGTGTCGTCGAGACGGTTCGGATTGACCACGGCGCAGGCGGGCGGCAGCCGCGGCTCGGCCTGGTGATGATCGACGACGATCACGTCGAGGCCGCATTCCGCGGCCGCTGCGAGAGGCTCGAAGGCGGTGACGCCGCAGTCCACCGTGATGCAGAGCTCGGCGCCCTCCGCCCGCAGCCGGCGCAGCGCCGGCGCGTTGGGACCGTAACCCTCGGCCAGCCGGTCGGGGATGTAGACGGTGACCGGCGCGCCGGCTGCGGTGAGATGACGGAACAGCACCGCCGACGCGGTGGCGCCGTCCACGTCATAGTCGCCGAAGATCGCGATCCGCGCGCCGCGGCGGACGGCGGACGCGATGCGGTCCGCGGCGGCGTCCATGTCCGCGAACGTCGAGGGGTCGGGAAGCTGCTCGCGCAGCCGCGGGGCGAGGAACGGCCGCGCGGTTTCCGCGTCGAGCCCGCGGGCGGCAAGCAGGCGGGCGGCGATGTCGGGCACGCCGTGAACCTGGGCGATCGCCGCTGCGGTCCGCTCCAGCAGCCCCACGTCGAGCCGGCTGCCGCGCCGCCACACCCAGCGGCGGCCCGTGAACGACTGGCTGCTGTCGGGCAGCGAAAGGACGACTCCGTCGCGCATGGGCCGAGCCTAGCACAGGGCGCGGCCCCGGTCGGCCCGCGCCCTGCGGGGGACCGGCGGGCGGTCAGACCCGGCTGAAGGTCGGGTCCAGCGGCGCCTTGCGGGCGAAGACGTGGGTGGCCTGGATCTCGCGCACCGTGCCGGTCTTGGAGCGCATGACCAGCGAGTGGGTGGTCGCGCCCTCGGCATAGACGCGCACCCCGCGCAGCATCGGGCCGTCGGTGACGCCGGTCGCGGCGAACATGACGTTGCCCTTGGCGAGGTCGAGCAGCTCGTACTTGCGGTTGAGGTCGGTGATGCCGCAGCGCTCGGCGCGGGCCCGCTCCTCGTCGTTGCGGAAGACGAGCCGCCCCTGCATCTGGCCGCCGATGCAGCGCAGCGCCGCCGCCGCGAGCACGCCCTCCGGCGCGCCGCCGATGCCCATGTAGATGTCGACGCCGGTGTCGGGGCGCGAGGTCGCGATCACGCCGGCGACGTCGCCGTCCTGGATCAGCATGATCCGGGCGCCCGCCTTGCGCACCGCGGCGATGAGCTCGGCGTGGCGCGGCCGGTTGAGGATGCAGACCAGGAGCTCCGCCACCGACTTGCCCTTGGCCTGGGCGAGCGAGATCAGGTTGTGCTCGACCGGATTGTCGAGATCGACGATGCCCTGGGGCAGCCCGCCGCCGACCGCGATCTTGTCCATGTAGACGTCGGGCGAATGCAGGAAGCCGCCCTCCTCCGCCATTGCGAGCACCGACATCGCGTTCGCGCCGCCGATGGCGGTGATGGTGGTGCCTTCCAGCGGGTCGAGAGCGATGTCGATGCGCGGGCCGCCGCGGCCGACCTTCTCGCCGACGTAGAGCATCGGCGCCTCATCACGCTCGCCCTCGCCGATCACCACCTTGCCGTCGATGGCGAGCCCGTTCAGCGCCCGGCGCATGGCGTTGACGGCGGCGCTGTCGGCGGCCTTCTCGTCGCCGCGCCCGACCAGACGGGCCGCGGCAAGGGCGGCCGCCTCCGTCACCCGCACCGCCTCCAGGGCCAGGTTGCGCTCGCTGTGGCTCAGGGGAGCGACGAGCCCCGTGGCGTCGGACTCCGCCGGCCGGGGCTCGACGGCTTCAGCCTGCAACGCGCTCATGCTTCTCCTCCCATCATTGCGGCGGCCCCGTCCGGCGACGGGGGCCGGGGCCAGACACTGCTGCGCATGTTAGCCCAACGCCGCGGCGGCCGGATGACATTCCGGCAACGGGCCCTGCACCGGAGAACAGCGGCGGCGGGCTAAAGTGCCTCGATCCGGATCATCCGGGCGGGGGCGGCCATCGCCGGCAGCGCGTCGATCTCGGCCAGCGCCCTGCGCATCGCCGCCTCCTCGGTCTCGTGGGTGGTCATCACCACCGGCACGATGTTGTCCGGGTCCCGCCCGCGCTGGATGATCGCCTCCATGCTGATCGACGCATCGCGCAGGATTGCGGAGACGGCGGCGATGACGCCCGGCTGGTCGCGCACGGTCAGCCGAACGTAATAGGCGCCGACGTGGTTTTCCATCGGCGAGCGGCGGGCGGGCGCGAGCCGGTCCACCGGCACGCCGAAGGTCGGCGCGCGGCGGCCGGCGGCGATGTCGATCAGGTCCGCGACCACCGCCGAGGCGGTCGGCCCCTCGCCCGCGCCGCGGCCGGTGTAGATGCTGTCCTGCACGAAATCGCCCTGGGCGACCACGGCGTTGAACACGCCCTCGACATGGGCGATCGGGGATGCGACCGGCACCATGCAGGGGTGCACCCGCTGCTCGATCCCGCGCTCGGTGCGCCGCGCGCTGCCGATCAGCTTGATCCGGTAGTTCAGCTCCTCGGCAAAGGCGATGTCCACCGGCGACACGTGGCGGATGCCCTCGATGTGGACGCCGGCGAAGTCGATCTCGCAGCCGAACGCGATGCTGGCGAGGATCGCGAGCTTGTGGGCGGTGTCGATGCCGTCCACGTCGAAGCTGGGGTCGGCCTCGGCATAGCCCAGCTCCTGCGCCTCCTTCAGCACTGCCTCGAACGGCCGGCCGGTGCGGCGCATGGTGGTGAGGATGTAGTTGCAGGTGCCGTTCAGGATGCCGTAGACGCGCTCGATCCGGTTGCCGGCGAGGCCCTCGCGCAGCGCCTTGACGATCGGGATGCCGCCGGCGACCGCCGCCTCGTATGCGAGCACCGCGCCCTTCTCTTCCGCCAGCCGCGCGATGCTGTTGCCGTGCTCCGCGATCATCGCCTTGTTGGCGGTGACGACGCTGCGCCCGGCGGAGAGCGCCGTTTCCGCCAGCGCCCGCGCCGGCCCGTCCGCACCGCCCATCAGTTCGACGACGACGTCGATGCCCTCGTCGCGGGCCAGAGCCACCGGGTCGTCCACCCAGCGATACGGGGAGATGTCGATGCCGCGGTCGCGCCCGCGGTTGCGCGCGCTCACCGCCACGACCTCGATGCGCCGGCCCACCCGCCCGGCGATCGCGTCGCCGTGGGCGGCCAGCATCCTCAGGACGCCGACCCCGACCGTGCCGAGGCCGGCGATACCGACGCGAAGCGGCCTGGTCATTGTGCGGCGGCCAGCGCCACCGGCATCGGCTGCCGCTGCAGGAAGCGGCGGATGGAGCGCACCGCCTGGCGGATGCGGTGGGGGTTCTCGACCAGCGCGATCCGCACATGGCCGTCGCCGTACTCGCCGAAGCCGACGCCCGGGGAGACGGCGACCTGCGCCTCCTGCAGCAGGAGCTTGGCGAACTCCAGCGAGCCGTAGGCGGCATAGGGCTCGGGGATCGGCGCCCAGGCGAACATGGTCGCCGGCGGCCGCGGGATGTTCCACCCGGCGGCGGCCAGGCCGTCGATCAGCACGTCGCGCCGTTCCTTGTAGATGGCGCGGATCTCGTCCACGCACTCCTGCGGCCCGTTCAGCGCCGCGGTGGCGGCGACCTGGATCGGCGTGAAGGCGCCGTAGTCGAGGTAGGACTTCACCCGGGCGAGCGCCGCGATCAGCTTGCGGTTGCCGACCGCGAAGCCGATGCGCCAGCCGGGCATCGAGTAAGTCTTCGACATCGAGGAGAACTCGACGGCGATCTCCTTCGCACCCGGAATCTGCAGAACCGACGGCGGCGGGTTGCCGTCGAAGTAGATCTCGGCATAGGCGAGGTCGCTCAGCACCCACACCTCGTACCGCCGGCACATCTCGATCACCTGGCCGTAGAAGTCCAGGGTCGCCACCTGCGCGGTCGGGTTCGACGGGTAGTTCAGGACCAGCGCCAGCGGCTTCGGCACCGAGTGGCGGATCGCCCGCTCCAGCGCCGCGAGGAAATGCGGGGCGGGCTCACCCGG
>CALKHQ010000028.1 GCA_937988735.1 uncultured Alphaproteobacteria bacterium | reverse complement strand
GCCGGCTGCAGCCGGCGCTGCCGCTCGTCCGCGACCGCACCGCCGCCGAGTAGCCGGTCCCCCTGTCGGCCTGCGCCGCCCGCAAGTCCCTTGTCCGCCCCGTCCCAGGCGCGCTATGCACGAAGGCGGGCCGGCCGTCGCCGGCCCCGCTGACAGGGAGTGCGTCATGGCCGATCTGCGCCTGAACCCGGCCCGGGCTTCGCTGGGGTTCCGTTCCGGCCCTGCCGTGGCGCTGGCCGCGCTCCTGCTGGCTGCGGCGCCGGCCGCGGCCCAGTCGGGCGTGCTGCCCGACACCGGCGCCAGCGCCCTGGTCGGCCGGTGCGACCTCACCGTGGACGGCACGCCCTACCGCGGCTGCGACTGCCGCATGATGATCTCGGCTGCCGGCGGCGGCTACGCGCTCAGCGGGCTCAATGTCGGCTGCCAGGGCCAGGCGGGCCTCGCCGCCGGCCTGTCGGGGCTGATGGGCCAGCCGGGGCGGACGCTGCAGGTGCTGTACGAGCACGGGCCGACGACCGCCATGGGCGCCGGCACCTGGATCTCCACCAGCACCGCCGTGATCGAGAACGTCATCGCCGACGAGAACTGGCTGCTGATGACCCTCCGCCTGGCCGGGCCGACCCAGATCGAGAACAGCCGCGGCCGGGCCTGCGTCGACGGATCGACCGGCGCGCGCTGCTGACCACCGGCCGGGCGGTCGGGTTGCGCCCGGGTCCGATTGGCGCAAGAATGCGCCTCTATTACGGCACATTCATGCTCTATGGTACTGCCGTTGTCGCGCGGAATGCGCGCCGGCGAAGGAAGGTGTCGTTCGCGCCGCACCCCTCCCGCTCGCGGGGCGGCGCCACGCAGGGTGGCAGGGTATTGCTATGAGATCGTGCATCGTCGGGCTTGTCCTCCTGTGCGTGACGATGGTGGCGGCGGGCGCGCAGGCGCAGGACGGGACGCGCGGCGCCCAGCGCGAGGGCGAGGAGATCCGCATCGCGCTGGTCGTCGGCAACGGCAGCTACGATTTCGCCGGCTACCTGCCGAACCCGACCAACGACGCCCAGGCGATGGCCGACATGCTGCGCGAGCTGGGCTTCGAGGTGTACCTGGGCCTCGACCTCGACAAGGACGGCTTCGAGGCCCTGCTGCGCCAGTTCACCCGGGCGCTGGACGGCGCCGATGTCGGTCTCTTCTTCTACGCCGGCCACGGCCTGCAGGTGGACGGCATCAACTACATCATCCCCACGGATGCCGTGCTCGAGCGCGCCTCGGACCTCGACTTCGAGGCGATCGACATGAACATCATCCTCAACCAGTTCAACCGGCAGGACTTCACCGGCCTGGTGTTCCTCGACGCCTGCCGCGACAACCCGCTGGCGCGCAGCATGGCCACCGGTACCCGGTCGGTGGGACGGGGCCTGGCCGAGGTGACCTCCCACACCGGCACGCTGATCGCCTACGCCACGCAGCCGGGCAACGTCGCCTATGACGGCGACGCCAACCACAGCCCGTTCACCACCGCGCTGCTGAACCACATGGCGACCCCCGGCCTCGAGATCCGGCTGATGCTGGACTACGTGGGCGAGGAGGTGGCCGAAATGACCCGCGGCCAGCAGCAGCCGTGGGTGCACTTCTCGCGCCTGCGCGGCGGCTTCTACTTCAAGCCGGCGCCCAGCAACGGCCAGACGACCCAGTCCGGATCGACCGGCACCGAGGTCGCCATCAACGAGAACGACCCCGCGGTCCGCTTCTACGACTATGCGCGTCAGCTCGAGCCGCTGCCGGAGCGGCTGCGGATGCTGGAGCAGTTCATCCTGCTCTATCCGACCCATCCGCTGGCGGTGCTGGCCGCGACGGACGTGCAGGACCTGCGCAGCCGGCTGGCCGGCACCGAGACGCCGACCGAGCCCGGCCAGGAGAACTCGCCACCGCGGGTCGAGGCCGCGCGCACGCTGACGGTGGACGCCGATGCCGGCCCGACCGCGCTCGCCATTGCCGCGCCGACGGACGAGGACGGGGATGACCTCTCGGTCACGCTGACCACGCTTCCGCAGATCGGGGTGGTCACCTCGGTCGACGTGCCGGTGGCGGTGGGCGACGTGATCACGCCGACGGAGCTGACCGGCCTGATCTACGAGCCCGACCCCGAGGCGGTGGGCACGGCCGGCGAGCTGCGCTACCGGGTCGAGGATGGCAATGGCGGCGTCACCGAGGGCGTCGTCCGCATCACGCTCCGCGCCCCGAACCAGCCGCCGGTGGTGCAGGAACTGCTGACCCTCGCGGTGGAGCAGGGCGACGAGCCCTCCCCGCTCGGCATCATGGCGCCGATAGACCCCGACAACGACCGGCTGCAGATCCGGGTGACCTGGCTGCCGGTGGCGGGAACGGTGGAGCTGAACGGCCGTCCGCTCGCCCGCAACGAGGAGCTGACCGCCTACCAGCTGATCGCGCTCTCCTACCGTCCCGACCCCGAGCGCAGCGGCGACATGGGCTCCTTCGAGTACCAGGTCGATGACGGCCGCGGCGGCCTGGTCCGCGCCACGGTGCGGATCAGCGTCGTCCAGCCCAACACGCCGCCCGCGGTCGCCGACGAGAGCATCATCGAGGTCGCTGCCGATCCCGCCGGCGTGCCGCTGGGCCTGACCCCGCCGACCGACGCCGACGGCGACCCGCTGACCATCCGCGTCACCTGGACCCCGCGGTGGGGCAGCGTGATGGCGGGCGACAAGGTGCTCGCCCGCGGCGACGAGATCACCGTCTCCCAGTTCGCCGGCCTGCGCTACATCGCGGCCCCCGGCCACGACGGCGATGCGGGTTCGTTCGAATTCTCGGTCCACGACGGTCGCGGCGATCCCGTCCGCGGCATGGTGCGGATCAGCGTGATCGCCCCAAACCAGCCGCCGCAGGTGGCGGCGTCGCAGGCGGTGTCGGTGGAAGCGGGAGGCGCGCCGGTGCGCCTCGCCTTCACCCCGCCGCAGGATGTCGATGGCGACCCGCTGACGGTGACGGTGACGGAGATTCCCTTCCGCGGCCGCCTCGTGGCCAACGGGCGCACCGTCCGCGTCGGCGACCAGCTCGACCTGCCGGCGCTGACGAGCCTGATGTACGAGCCGGTGCCGGGCCATTCGGGTGCGGCCGGCCAGCTCGCCTTCACCGTCTCCGACGGCACCAACGAGCCGGTGCCGGGGGTGGTGCGGATCTCGGTCGAAACCAGCAACGCCGCACCGGTGGTGGACGATGGCCGGGTGGTCGTGGTCCAGCCGGGCTCGGTTGCGCGGCTCGGCATCGCCGCGCCGCGGGATCCGGACGGCGACCCGCTCACCGTGCGCGTGCTGCAGGTTCCGAACGGCGGCACCGTCCGGCTCGGCGCCACCGTCGTCCGCAGCGGCCAGACGCTGGCGGCGGAGGACCTCCCGTCCCTCATGTTCGAGATGACGGGCGCGTCGCTGCTCAGCAACGTCTTCGCCTATCAGGTCGATGACGGCCGCGGCGGCGTCGTCTCCGGCAGCGTCACGTTCGAGGTGGAGGAGGCGTCGGTCATCACCGCCGAGCCCGGGCGCGACCTGGCCGGCAACACGGCGGCGTTCGCCTACAACGCCGGTCCGGTCGACGGGCGGACCCTGACCTTCCGCGATTCGACCAGCGCCAGCGACACCGACGACTACTACCGGATCAGCGTCAGCGACTGGACCGAGCTCGACCTCTCGCTGACGGGTCTCAGCGGCGACCTCGACCTTTCGCTCTACACCGAGGACGGCCGCACTGCGGCACTCTCCCAGGAGCCCGGCGCGGTGGACGAGGCCTTCGTCACCACCGTGCCCGCCGGCACCTATCACATTCACGTGCTGGCCTACGAGGGCGCCGCCAGCGACTACACGCTGACCGTCAGCGCGCGGCCGGGCACGCCGCCGCCGGCCGACCGGGTGGGCAACACGCCGCAGGAGGCGGCGGTGCTGCCGACCCCCGGGCCCAACGCCAGCATCACCGCGGAGCGCATCGACCTTACCGATCCGCACGACTGGTACGCCTTCGAGGTGCCGGACTACACCGACGTCACCATCCGGCTGAGCGGGCTCGCCGCGGACCTGGACCTCGAGCTGCTGGAGCCGAACGGGCGGGTCGTGGCCGCCAGCCAGCAGGGCGGCAACACGGACGAGCTGATCGTGACCAACCTCGGGCCCGGTCGCTACCACATCCACGTCTTCCCCTACGTCGGCCAGACCAACTACCAGCTCTCGCTGCAGGGCGAGCCGTCGGGGCCGCCGCCGCCGGACTCCGCCGGGAATACCATCGATCAGGCGGCGTGGCTGGGAGTCGTGCGCGGCTCGGTCATCTTCGCCGACTGGGTCGGGCCGGCGGACCTTGACGACTACATCGCCTTCGAGATCGCGGCGCCGGCGACGGTGACGCTGCGCATGACCGACCTCGCCGGCGACCTGGACCTGGAGCTGATGTACGAGGACGGCACCTACATCACCGGCTCGGCCAACGAGCTGCTGCAGGACGAGCAGGTGGTGATCGACCTCGATCCGGGCGTCTATGTCGCGCACGTCTACCCCTACGAGGGCAGCGCCGAATACCGCCTGGAAATCATCGAGGCCTCGGCCGGCACAGCGCAGGTCGGCCCGGCCGAGACCATGGACGAGCTGCGGGCGTGGGAGGAGAGCTGGACCCGCGACGAACGTCGGGTCGTGCAGCGCGCGCTCCAGATTCTCGGGCTCTACAACAGCAGCATCGACGGGGTGTTCGGCAGCGGGACGCGCAGCGCGATCAGCGCCTACCAGCAGGGCCTGGGCGAGACCCCGACCGGCTACCTGACGCGCGCCCAGCGGGTGGCGCTGTCGGTGGACGCGGCCGAACAGGCCCTGCGCCTGGCCGGCGAGGCGGCGGCCCGGGGGGCTGCGGCGGCGAGCGCGCCCGGTGCCGAGGTGGAGCCGATCGAGGGCGGCGACTTCTACCGCGGCGACCGGGACCGGGTCGGCTACGGCGTGTACGAATGGGCGGGCGGCCACCGCTACGCCGGGCAGTGGAACGGGCTGCGCACCGGCTATGGCGTCCTCACGCTCCAGGACGGCTCGAGCTACGCCGGCCAGTGGGTGGACGACAGCTTCATCGGCTTCGGTGTCGGCACGCTGGCGGACGGCACCCGCATGGTCGGCGAATGGCATGTGGCGCCCGGCACGCTGTTCGCCGAAGGGCTGAACGGCTACGGCGAGATCGTCGCCGCCGACCGTTCGGTCCAGGCCGGCTACTTCCGGGCGGGCGTGCTGGTGCCATAGGTGCCGGCCCGCCGGCGTCCGGGCTAGCCAGCGCCGGTGGCCCGGTGCTATCTGGCAGCGGACTGCGGCCGGCAGGCGCCGAGTCGCCTCACGCCCGTGCCGCGCTGGAAAGCGGTGACTGCCGATGAGACATGGACTGATGCTGGCGCAGGCCGTCGTGGTGCTGGCGGCCCTGGCCTCGCCGGCGCGTGCCGACCTCCAGGCGGGGCTGCAGGCCGCGCAGCGGGGCGACTACGCCACTGCCTACTACGAGTGGAAGCCGCTTGCCGACGAAGGCGATCCGGACGCGCTGTTCAACATCGGCCGGCTCTATGAGGAGGGGCTGTTCGTCCGCCAGGACATGGAGCGGGCGGCGAACTTCTATGCCCGTGCCGCCGAACGCAACCACCCGATCGCCCTGTTCCAGCTCGGCGTGCTGGCCGAGGCGGAGGAGGAGCCCGACTATGCCGCCGCCGCCCGCTACTACGAAGCGTCGGTGAACGCCGGCTGGCCGCAGGCGCTGGTGAACCTCGGCCGGCTGTATGCGGAAGGGCTCGGCGTGGAGCAGGACTTCGCCCGCGCCGTGGAGCTCTACCGGGCCGCGGCGGACGAACACAGCCTGCCGAAGGCGCAGTTCAACCTCGCGCGCATGTACCACCTCGGCCGCGGGGTCGAGCAGGACATGGACGAGGCCATGCGCCTCTACGCCCTGTCCGCCGAGCAGGGCTTCGTCCCGGCCCAGCGCAGCCTGGGGCTGATCTACCTGAACGGAGAGGGCGGGGTGCCGCAGGATCTCGCCAGGGCGCTCGAGCAGTTCGAGCTGGCGGCCGAGGCCGGCGATCCGTCGTCGATGTACAACATCGGCTACATGTACTACGAGGGCCTCGGCGTCGAGCAGAGCGCGGAGACGGCCGCGGAGTGGTACTACCGCGCGACCCGCGCCGGCAGCGCCGCCGCCGCCAGCCACCTCGCCTATCTGTTCGAGATCGGCGAGGGCGTGCCGCAGAATACCCAGCAGGCGCTGTCGCTCTACGAGCAGGCTGCGGTCGCCGGCGACCCGGTTGCCCAGTACAACCTCGGCCGGATCTACGCCAGCGGCACCCTCGTCGAGCAGGACATGGAGCGGGCGTTCGAGTATTTCACCCAGGCCGCCCAGCAGGGCGAGGCGCTCGCCCTCTACAGCCTCGCGCTGATGTACGAGGAAGGGGTGGCGGTGGAGAAGAACGTCGATTACGCCGTCCAGCTCCTCAACCTCGCCGCTGCCCAGGGCCTGCAGGAAGCCATCGACAAGCTCGCCGCCATGGGCCGCTGACGCGGCGCGGGCTGGCCGGCTGGCCGCCTCCCCGCCAACAGCTCCCGCCATCGCTTCCCGTCATGCCCGGCCCCGTGCCGGGCATTTCCCGCCCGGTTCACATTCTCCGGGAGATGGCCGGGTCAGGCCCGCCGCGTCGAATCGGAAGGGGGGCGGCTGGTGCGCCCCTACCGGGACGGCGCCGGCGAGGTGTCGGCGGCGGCGGGGCGGGTTGTGGTCGGCTGGCGGCTGCGCAGCGCAAGCACGTTGCCGGCGAGGATCAGCGCCACGCCGGCGGCGGCGGGCCACGTCCAGTGATAGCCCTCGAACAGGCTGGAGACGGCCAGTGCGATCAGCGGGATCAGCACGGTGGTGTAGGCGGTCTTCGCCGCGCCCATCCTCCCGAGCAGCGTCAGGTAGCAGTAGAAGCCGATGATCGAGCCGAAGACGACCAGATAGGCGAGCGAGCCGAGGTAGCGCAGGTTGACGTCCAGCGTCGGCGTCGAGCCGACGACCGCCGCATAGGCCGCGGTCAGCAGCGCGCCGTAGGTCATGGCGAAGCCGTTCGCGCGGGTGACCGACACGCCCTCCATCTGGCTGCGCGAGGAGATGACGTTGCCGAGCGAGAAGCAGAAGGTGGCGACCACCGACAGCCCGACGCCGATCAGGCTCTCGCCGCCGACCGTCGCCAGCTCGGGCAGGAACACGAGGGCAAGGCCGCCGACGCCGAGCAGGGCTGCCGCCATCGCGCCGGGGGTGATGGGCTGGCCGAGGAACAGCGCGCCGTTGATCACGTTGAACAGCGTCGCCATCGAGAAGACGACGGCGACCAGGCCCGACGCCATGAAATGCGTGGCCCAGTAGAACATCAGGTAGTTGGACGAGAAGATGAACAGCGCGAGCAGGGCGAGCTGCCCGTGCTGGCGCAGCGTGAGCCGTCCGCCGGCGCCCTCGGCGCCCCGGCCGCGCAGCGCCGACCAGGCGAGCAGGATCAGCCCGGCGGCGCCGAACCGGTAGACGAGGGACCATTCGGGGGCGACCCCGCCGATCTGCAGGTTCACTGCGAACCAGGTCAGGCCCCAGGTGATCACGGTCGTCGCGTAGAGCGCGACATTAAGCATCGGGATGCTCCGCTGCGGGAGGCCGGCATCGGCCGCGGCCTGCCTAGCACCGCGCCGCCGCAGGAACAAGGCGGGTCACCGGAACGGAACGGGGCCGGCGCACCCTCGCGCCGGCCCCGCAACGGCCGTCCGTCTGACCGATCGTGCCGCTATTCCGCGATGCGCAGGTTGCTGAGCTCTCCCGCGATCTTCTTGAACGCCACCTGCAGGTCCGCGTTGGTCGGCGAGTTGTAGTAGTGGGCCGGCGTGGTGGCGCACTCCTCGTACATCCGGTCCGTGTCCGGGTCATTCACCTGGAACAGGATGGTGTAGAGGATGATCCCGGCGGCCTTCACGTTCTCGCAGATCTGGGCCGTGCGCTCGTTCATGATGTCCATGGCGGCCGACCAGCTGGTCGTGCCCAGACGGCCATCCCAGATGTAACCGTGGGCGTTGTAGTAGGCGCCGTTGCCCGACCAGTAGTTCTGGCCGTCGGTCAGCAGGATGATGACCTTCTCCATGTTCTCGGCATCGTAGTCGAGCGGCAGGTTCGCCGGATCGGCCGACCCGGTCCACAGCCCGCGCCACCGCGGCGACAGCACCCGCCAGCCCCAGACCAGCCCGACGTGGCTGGTGGTGCCGTTGAGCCGCGGGGTCATCGACGAGATCGCGGCGTGGACGGCGCTCTTCGACTGGATCAGCGGCGTGATCGGCGCCGGGCAGGCCTTGTTCGGGCCGCGGTCGTTCGACCCGCCCATCGGCGGCCAGTCGTTGAAGTTGTACCAGCTCTCGCCGGAGGCCCAGTAGTACTGCCGGAACCGCTCCACCGACGGCGGATCGTCGGTCAGCCCGCGTGCCCCGTCGCGCTCCTCCACGCAGCCGTACCAGCCCTGGGTGGAGTAGAGCGCAGGGTTGTAGTTGGACAGCCAGTCGGTGTGGCTGGGGCCGACGTTCACCGCCGCCACATAGGGCACGACGGCCACGTAGAGATCGTCGACGACCTCGTTGTTGCCGTAGAGGTTGTCCACCAGGGCGTGAGCCGCCTGCAGCATCGCGCCCATCTTGCCATTGTCGTTCATGGACCAGGTATTGTCCATGACGAGCGCGATCTCCATGCCGCGGGTCTCGCGCTGCACGACGCTGCGGGCGCAGACGTTCATGTCGCCGAAGCCCATCATGCCCATGAAGCTGGTCGAGACGTCCACGCAGGCCGTGGCCACCAGCCGCGTGCCGTCGTCCTCGCGCTGCAGCTCGTAGCTGACGGTGTCGCCGCCGAGATAGTTGTCCGGGAAGTTGGCGCGGAGGAAGGCCTCGATGAAGGCGTCCTGCTCGTTCTCGTCGAAGGAGCGGCCTGCCGCCAGGGTGGCGGCGTCGAGTGCGTCGGTCAGCCGGTGCTTGACCAGCAGCGCGCGGCCGCTGTCCACGGCGACGCCGGTCGCGGCGACCAGGGGAAGGATCCAGACCGCCAGCGTCGCGGCGACCGCACCCTGCTGGCTGCGGCGGAAGCGGCCGATGGCCGCGCCGCAGGACCGGAGGCGGGCGCGAAGGGCGCGTCCGCGCGAGGGTTCCTCGGGCGATTGCGTCAAAGCATGCTCGGTCATGGCATACCTGCCTTGCTCTACAGTCGCGTGCCGTGCGATTCGGGTAACCATCGGGCGCAGCACGGCGAATGTGATCCATTCCGAACTGGAATGGCACACCATGACTTCAAACCGCGAGAAACGCCATGACTTTCGTTTGGAATTTGGCCGAAAGTTTGTTCGAATTCGAAGAAAAACTGATGCAGTAATTAAGGAGTTATTTACCGTTCGCGCGGAGTGGCAGCGCGCTCAGGCGGCGCCGCCGAGGCAGGTCAGCGCAAAGCGCCACGCCGATCCCAGCGCGGCGTCGCCGCCCAGCAGCGCCACCCACAGGGCGAGCCCGAAGCCGGCGATGACGGCAGCGCCGAACAGCGACAGGCCCACCCACAGCGGGCGGTAGTCGCGGGGCGGAGGCGATGAAGACGGGGTCATGCCCACCAGCATAGGGCCGTCCGCGCCCGACTCAAGACGACCGCCTCCGAGGAAAATGCCGGCGGTCGCGGAAAAAGTTTTGAACCGGCGGCGGGGCTGCTGCGACCGAGCAGGGACTTGTTCGACCCCTTCTTCAATCGCCCAGCCGGAGAGAACCCATGACCATCCGCAAGGCGACGGCGCTCGCCGCCGCCGCAACGGCCCTGCTCGCGTCCGCGGGAGCCCGGGCCACCGACGCCTGCCACGGCCATGACGTCGCGTGCGACGCCAGCGAATGCCTCGTCTGCTGGACGGGCGCCGACGGCGACCTCGCCTGCGAGGAAACGTCCCTCGCCGAGGTCCTGGTGCTGCTGCCGGGGTGCGCCGACGATGCGGCCGTGTTCGGTCTCGTCATCCCAGAGGCCCCGCGCCCGCCGGTGCTGATCGGAACCGGCGGCCGGACCGTGCTCGAGCTGCCGCCCGCGCCGCAGGTGGACCTGCCGACGCCGCAGCGCACGCCGTCATCCTCGCCGAACCGCTGACGATCGTCGCACCGCGACAAGGAGACGGCCCGCCGGATCCGGCGGGCCGTCTGCGTTTCCGGCAGTGCGTCAGCGCAGCGCCTCGAGGATGCTGACGTAGTTGGCGACGGCAGCACCCCCCATGTTGAAGACGCCCGCCAGCCGCGCGTCGGGGATCTGCATGCCCTCCGCAGTGCCGGTGACCTGCATCGCCGCCATCACGTGCATCGACACGCCGGTGGCGCCGATCGGGTGGCCCTTCGACTTGAGCCCGCCGGAGGGGTTCACCGGCAGCTTGCCGTCCTTCTGCGTCCAGCCCTCGCGGGCGGCGCGGCCGCCTTCGCCGGGGCCGACCAGCCCCATCGCCTCGTACTGGATCAGCTCGGCGATGGTGAAGCAGTCGTGGGTCTCGACGAGGCTCAGGTCGTCGAGCCGGACCTTCGCCTGGTCGAAGGCGCGTTGCCAGGCCAGGGCGCAGCCCTCGAACCGGGTCATGTCGCGCCGGCTCATCGGCAGGTAGTCGTTCACCTGCTGCCACGCACGGAACACCACCGCCTTGTCCATCGCGAGCGCGGTCTCGACGTCGGTCATCACCACCGCCGCCGCGCCGTCGGAGACGAGGCTGCAATCGGTCCGCTTCAGCGGGGCCGCCACCATCGGGTTCTTGTCGGACACCTCGCGGCAGAACTCGACCGAGAGCTCCTTCTGCAGCTGGGCCAGCGGGTTGGCGCAGCCGTTGGCGTGGTTCTTGGCCGCGATGTGGGCCAGCGCGTCGGTCTGGTCGCCGTAGCGCTGGTAGTAGAGCTGCGCGATGCGGGCGAACACGCCGGCGAAGCCGCCCTCGATCTCCGCCTCCTCCTTGCGGTAGCTGGCCTGCATCAGGATGCCGCCGATCCGGTCGCCGGGGGTATCGGTCATTTTCTCGACCCCGACCACCAGGACGATCCGGCCGCGGCGGGCGGCGATGTGGTTGATCGCCTGGTGGATGGCGGCGCTGCCGGTGGCGCAGGCGTTCTCCACCCGCGTCGCCGGCTTGAAACGCAGCGCGTCGTTCGCCTGCAGCACCAGCGAGCTGCCGAAGTCCTGTGCGGAGAAGCCGCCATTGTACCAGCCGAGGTAGATGGCATCGACATCCTCGGGCCCGATGCCGGCGTCGGCGAGCGCATCGGTTGCGACGCGCACGATCAGCGATTCCGCATCCTCGTCGGCCAGCCTGCCGAACTTCGTGTGCGCCCAGCCGACGATGCACGCGGTCATGACAGCCTCCGTATCCAGCGGGATTTCCGTGATCTAGCGGTCGCTCCGGGCCGCGTCCAGCGCCGCGAAGGTGTCGGCGTCGCCGGCGTCGCGGCCGACGATGTGGCGCTGGTGCCAGAGCGCATAGAACAGCAGCGTCCAGGCGGCGAAGCCGTGGCGCTTGTCGCCGCTGACGAACAGCCGGACCACCTGGTTCGGGTGGCACAGCGCGGCAACGCCGGGCTGGGCCGCCACCAGCGGGCCGAGGCGGTGGCCCTGGCCGCGCAGCCACTGGGCGACCGGCACGGTGAAGCCGCGCTTGCGGCCGAAGGCGTCCGCCGCCGGCAGCGCCCGGTCCAGCCACTTGCGCAGCAGCCACTTGCCCAGCCGGCGGTGCACCTTCAGCCGGTTCGGCAGCGAGAAGGCGAAGTCGGCGACCACCGGGTCGAGGAACGGCACCCGCCCCTCGACGCCGTGCGCCATCAGGCAGCGGTCGAGCTTGGTCAGCAGGTCGTTGGGCAGCCAGTCGGTGCAGTCGATCATCTGGGCGACCTGCAGCCGGCTGAGGCGGTGGTGGCTGGCGGCGAGCGTCTCGGCTGCATCCATGCCGTCGCGCCAGCCGAGCGGCGGCTCGCGCAGCACACCGAGGTCGTCGAACATGCCCTTCACCCGCATGCCGCGGCCGCCCCAGAACCACGGCCGGACCGCGCTGCGGTAGCGGCCGTAGCCGGCGAACAGCTCGTCGCCGCCCTCGCCGCACAGGATCACCTTCACGTCCTGGCGGGCGCGGCGGGCGAGGAGGTAGGTGGGGATCACCGCATAGTCGGCGACCGGGTCGTCCATGACGGCGGCGATCTGCGGCAGCACCTGCCACATGTCCTCCTCGCCGATCTCGACCTCGACATGCTCCGCGCCGGCCGCCCGGGCCACGGCGCGGGCGCGCTCCCGCTCGTCGTGGACGTCGGCGCCGCGGAAGCCGGCGGTATACGCCAGCACCGGCCGCTCGTTCAGCCGTGCCATCGCCGCCAGCACCGCGCTGGAATCGATGCCGCCGGACAGGAACATGCCGTAGGGCACGTCCGACCGCTGATGGACGGCGACGCTGTCCATCAGCACGCGGTCGAGGGCGGCCAGCGCCTCGTCCTCGCCTTGCGGCCGCTGGCCGTCGGTGGGCAGCACCATGCGCCGGGTGCGCTCCAGGATGCGGCCGCCGGCGACCACCACCGTCTCGCCGGGCAGCAGCCGGCGGATGCCCTGGAACGGCGTGGTCGCGCCCGTGGTGAACTGCATCTGCAGCAGCTCGCCGCGGGCCAGCGGCTCCTCCGCCCGCTCGGCGAGGCCGGCGGCGAGCAGCGCCTGCGGCTCCGAGGCGAAGGCGAAATGGTTGCGGTGCTCGATGTAGTAGAGCGGCTTGATGCCGAACGGGTCGCGGCTCAGCACCAGCCGGCCGGAAGCACGGTCGTGGATGGCGATCGCGTACATGCCGCGCAGGCGGTCCGCGAAGTTGAGCCCGTGCGCCGCGTAGAGGTGCAACGGCGGCTCGCAGTCGGAGCCGGTGGCGAACCGCTCCTCGCCCAGCTCGCGCCGCAGCTCGACGTAATTGTAGATCTCGCCGTTGGCGATCAGTGCCGCGTGGTCGGGACCGTAGAGCGGCTGGTCGCCGGTCTCGAGGTCGATGATGGCCAGCCGGGTCTGCACCATCGCCACGCGGTCGGTCTGGTACTGGCCGCGGCCGTCAGGCCCGCGGTGGGCCAGCGCATCGGCCAGCCGGTCCAGCACCGTGTCGCGGGCCGGCGCGTCGCCGGTGCGCATCACGCCCGCGATGCCGCACATCAGCCTGCCTCTGGGATGGTGACGCCGCGGGCCGCGAGCAGGGTGCGGAACAGCTCCGCATACTGCGCGACGACCACCTGCTGCGTGTACTTCGCCTGGTATTCGCGGTGGCCCGCCGCTGCCAGCCGCCGGGCGAAGGCCGGCTGCTCGATCAGCCGCGTGAGGCCGGCGGCCATCGCCGACGGATCGTCCACCGGCACCAGCAGGCCGTTCTGCTCGTGGGTGATCAGCGCGCCCGGTCCGACGCTCGCCGCCGCGAGCACCGGCTTCTGGTAGGCCCACGCCTCGAGCACCACGTTGCCCAGCGGCTCGTGGCGCGACGGGCAGACGAACACGTCCGCGGCCCGGCAGTAGGCGGCGGCGTCGTTGCGCCAGCCCGGCATGCGGATCCGGTCGGCGACGCCGCACTCGCGGGCCAGCGTCTCCAGCCGGTGGCGCTCCGGCCCCTCGCCGAGGATCCAGCACCACACGCCCGGCATGTCGGCGACGGCGCGGATCAGCACATCGAATGCCTTGTTGGGGTGCAGGCGACCCATGGCCACGACCAGCGGCGCCTTCGCCGGCGTCGTCAGCGCCGCCCGGTCGGCCGGCCCGCCCGGTTCCACCGTCACGAAATTGGGCAGGTGGTGCACCCGCGACGGCTGCCAGCCCTGGCGGATGATCCAGTCCGCGATGTCGCGGGTGTTGGCGATCAGCGCCTCGCAGTGCTGGTAGTACTTGAGGTCGTAGTAGCCGCCCAGCCGCGCGATGTGCAGGAACGGCACCGACGGCGCCGGCCGCGGGCACATGTGCGTCGCCCGGCTCATCCACGTCAGCACGATCTGCGGCCGGAAGCGGCCGATCGCCTGGCGCAGCCCGCGGCGGGTGGCGAGGTCGAACCAGCCGCTGAACGGCAGCTCGGTCACCGGGATCCCGGCCGCGCGCAGCTCCGGCACCCGGTGCGGGTGCGGCCGCGTCGCGACGTGCTGGACGATGGGAAATGGATGCTCCAGCTGGCGCAGCGCCTTGACCAGGCGCAAGAAGAACAGCTCGGCGCCGCCGTGCTCTGCGCCGGCGATGGCCTGCATGAGGCGGATCACTCGTCCTCCAGCTTCGCCTTGAGGTAGCTCAGGATCGGATACAGCCCGGCCATCAGTGCGATCAGAAAGCCGTACTTCCCCTCGCGATAGCCCTTGCGCGCAACATAGCACTTCCAGAAGCGGGAGAAGATGCGGCGGATGTTGTGGAAGAAACTGCCAGTGTCGCCGCTCTCGCGCATGTCCTGCGCGGCAAGGGTGGTGTAGCGGTCGAGCCGGCGGATCATGTCGGAGATGCTGGCGTCGACATAGTGCACCATGCGCGCCTCGAGCGCCATCTTGCGGCCCTTCAGCTCCAGCTTCGGGTGCACCCGCTGCCGGCCCCAGCGCTTGGCCCCGCGGGCGAACAGGCGGATCGCGGCGCTGACCCCGATCTGCGCACCCCAGCCGTAGCGGACGCAGGTGCTGCCGACGTAGTTGTCGTAGGGAACGACGAAATAGCCGAAGGGCGCGGTGGCGATGGCCCGCCGGGCCTCGGCCGCCAGCTCGGGCGTCACCCGCTCGTCGGCATCGACCTCAAGCACCCAGTCGCCGGTGCAGGCGTCGATGCCGGCATTGCGGCGGTCGCCCTCGATCGGCCAGGCGCCGCTGATGATGCGGTCGGTGTAGCGGCGCGCGATCTCTTCCGACCGGTCGGTACAGCGGTCGAGGACGACCACGATCTCGTCGGCAAAGCCGAGGCGGTCGAGGCAGTCGGCGAGCTGCTGCTCCTCGTTGTGGGCGACGACCAGCGCCGACAGCCGCGGTCCCGGACCGCGTGCCGGGGCCGTGGGTGAGCCGCTGTCGACGGGCTGCCGATCCTGCATCGCGCCGCCGATATGCACGGTTGCGGCGGCGCTGTAAACGGCGCCCGCGGCCCCCACCCACGAACGGGGGGCGGTGGCGCGGGCGCGGCCGGCAGCCCCGCGCCGTTTCCGGCGGCGTCAGGCAGCATAGACCCGGATGCGGGCGAGGAAGATCGCGTTGTACCACTCGATGCCGGAGAGCTGGCGCCGGCCCACCCCCGGCCACGGGTCGCGCACCACCACGCCGGTCACCTCGCCGTTGCCCGCCCGGTCGCGGACATAGGCGATGGAGGTCAGCACCATGGCGTGGCCCATCGTCCCGATGATCAGCGGGTGGTCGTTCGCCAGGTCCTGCGCGGCCGTGTACTGGTTGGCGGTGCGGGTGTCGGCCTCGGCCCGGAACCGCCGGCCGCGGTCGTCCAACCACGGGCGGTTCAGGTTGCCGAGGATCTGCTCCGGATAGGCCGGCATGTTGACGATGTCGCCCCAGGTCTCGGCGACGATCCGCTCCTGCGGCACGACAAAGCCGTGGAAGCGGAACACCATTGCGATGCACGCCGCCCAGCACCACTGGTTCAGGTTCTGGCTGCCGACTGCATTCGCGAACTCGGAGGCGAGCTCGGAGCGGATGCCCGCCTCGCACTGCTGCAGGCCGCGCACGTCGAAGTCGCTGCAGATGCGCTCCGCCAGCGCCGGCCGTGCCAGCGTCACCCCGGCAAGCGCCATCCCTCCGGCGGCGGCCCGCAGCAAGGCCCGCCGCCCCGATCCTGTCCCGGTCATGATCCCGTTCCCCATCCGGCAACGACCGCCCTGGCCCCGGAGATGGCTCCGGGGTTACGGGGAGGTAACGGGAGGAACGTGGCGCCAGTGCGGCGCGGGGACGGCGCTAGAGTGGCCGCACCGTCACCGTCTCGGCCCGGGCGATGGTGAGCGGGTTGCGCAGCGGCCGGCCGAAGACGGCGCTCTCCACCTCGAACACGTCGCCCTCCTGGGCCCGGATGCCGTCGGCGAAGCTCAGCGTCGCGGTGCCGAAGCTGTGGACGTGCACGTCGCCGGGGCGGCGGAAGCCCGGGTACTTGAAGTGGTGCATCTCGAGATTGGCGATGGTGTGGGACATGTTGGCCTCGCCCGAAAGGAAGGGCTTCTCCCAGATCACCTCGCCGTTGCGGCGGATGCGCGACATCCCCTCCACCGTGTCCGGCAGCGGCCCCAGCAGCAGCTCCGGCCCGAAGGAGAGCGTGCGCAGCTTGGAGTGGGCGAGCCACAGGTAGTTCTGCCGCTCCATCACATGGTCGGAGAACTCGTTGGCCAGGGCGAAGCCGACGCGCCACGGCGTGCCGTCCGGCCCGATGACATAGACGCCGACCACCTCCGGCTCCTCGCCGCCGTCGTCGGCGAAGGCCGGCTGCACCAGCGGCTGCTCCGGCGCGACCAGGAAGCCGCCGTCGCCCTTGTAGAACCACTCCGGCTGCACGCCCACCTGGCCCGGCGCCGGCTTGCCGCCCTCGAGACCCATCCGGAACATCTTCATCGAGTCCGTGAGGGTCTCGACGTCGGCGCCGGTGACCTTCTGGTGCATCGAGTCCCGCGTCGCGGCGGAGCCGAGGTGGGTGAGCCCGGTGCCCGTCACCAGCAGATGCGCGCTGTCCGGGTGGTCGATCGGGCAGAGCAGCCGCTTCTCGGCCACCACCGCATCATAGTCGTCGATGCCGGCGACCGCCGCGGCGGCCACCCGCTCGCTCAGGGACGCACCGTCCGCGATCGCTGCCCGGGCCAGCGCGTAGGTGGTCTCGACGCCGTCCAGGCGCTCGAGCGGGGCGCCATTGCCGGCGATCCGGCCAACGGCGCGCCGTCCGTCGGAAGTGGTGTACTGAACGAGGCGCATCGGGCGATTCCATCAGGCTTGTTGTCTGGAACGCCCGTCTTACGGCGTCGCATGACCGCGTGCAACGGCGGGGGCATCACCCTGCCTGGCGGGTCCCGGCCTCCCGGCGCTTGCGGTCGGCGCTCTGGATCTTATCGAAGAACACCCGCGCCTTCTCGTCCAGCTCGCCCGCCCGGCCGCGGACGTCGGTGGACGTGGCGGTCAGCGCGCCCGCGCAGCCCAGCGTGCGCTGCGCCGCGTCGGCGACGGCGCGCATCGCCTCCAGGACCGCCTCGACCCCGTTCGAGGTCTCGGTCACGCTGCGGGCGATCTCGCGGGTAACCGCGGTCTGCTCCTCCACCGCCCCGGCGATGGCGCTGGAGCTCTCGCCCATGCGGGTGATCGAGCCGGTAATCGCCTCGATCTGGGCTCCGACGCCGAAGGCCGCATCCTGGATCGCCTTGATCTGGGCGGAGATTTCGCCGGTCGCACTGGCCGTCTGCTGGGCCAGGCGCTTCACCTCGCCTGCGACGACCGCGAAGCCCTTTCCGGCGTCGCCGGCACGCGCCGCCTCGATGGTGGCGTTGAGCGCCAGCAGGTTGGTCTGCTGCGCAATCGCCTCGATCAGGCGGATGATTCCGCCGACCTTCTCCGCCGTCTCATGCAGCTCGGCGACACTCGTGGTCATTGCCGAGGCCTTGGTGACGGCGTCGCCGGCACCCCGTGCGGCGTCGTTCACCTGGGTCGAAATCTCGGCGATCGAGGCCGACAGCTCCTCGATCGCGGCAGCGACGGCCTGGACGTTGGCGGCCGCCTCCTCGGCGCTGCGGTTGGCCACCTCGACCTCGGCCGAGGTCGAACCGGCGGCCTGCTCCAGCGTGTCCACCTCGCCCGCCAGCTCCTGGGCGGAGCTCGCCAGCGTGCGCGAGATGGCGGCGATGGCCGTGCCGAACTCCTCGCTGAGGCGGTTCAGCCGCTCGCTGAACTCCGCCTCCTTCGCGGCGAGGTAGACGGAGATGCCGAGATCCATGTCGAGGGTGATGATCCTCTCGACCGCCGACACCAGCTTCGCCGCGTGCCGGATCCGCTGCCCCAGCCCGACCGGCCCTCCGCGCAGGGCGTCGAGCATGATGGCCTCGAACAGCCCCTGCTTCACGATGCTGTAGCCGCCGATATACCAGGAGACGTCGAGCCCGAGCTTGCAGTGCACCGTGCCGATGCGGGTGACCGACTCGATGTACTCGTCGTCGAATTCGGCGGAGAACATCCGCTGCCAGTGGGCGAGTTGCGCGTCCCGGGCGCGCTTTCTTCCCTCCTCGCTGCCGAACATCGCGGCCAGCGCGTCCACTTTCATGATGTGCGCATAGAAGGCGTCCACGCTCGGGGGGATGAGCTTGCAGAGCCGCGGCTGAAGCTCGCGAATGAGACGGCGGGTCTCGTCATCGATCCGCAGATAGGCGAGCTTTGCGGTCTGGTCGCAGGCTATGGTCGTCATGACGGCTCCTGGCGGCGAGCTGTTGCATGTGAACTCGCGGGCGTTTCTCGCCTTGAAGGCGACGCGGCCGCTGTCCGGCGGTCTGCGCGAGTTGCCTTCCGGCTTACGCCCCGCACCTGAACGAGATGTTAACCGCTATCGGGAGCCTCTTGCCGCACCGCGGGCGCCGGCACGGGCGCTAGTAGGTGTCCGTGAAGCGCCCGCCCTCCATCCGCTCGACGCGATGGCCGTTGGCGTTGTCGGTAACCGCGCCATAGCCGTTCGGCGCGTTTTCCGCCCATTCCCCGGCCACGATCACGCCCTGCGGCGACTCGCTGACCCCGAGCCCGTTGATGTGCCCGCGCTCCCATTGGCCGGCGAACACGACGCCGCTGGGATAGGAGTAGACGCCGAGACCCTGCGGCACTCGGTCACGCTCCTCGCCGGCGTAGCGGCTGTCGCTCTGGAACTGGTGGACGCCCAGCTTCGGCTGGTTGTCCTCGAACAGCCCGGCGAAGCTCTGGCCGTTCGCCGCCTGCAGGACGCCGTAGCCTTCCAGCGACGGCGCCTCCCCTTCCAGGCTCACCTGCCCGCGGTAGATGCCGTCCGCCCAGGAGAGCTCCTCCGCCTCCTCGCCGTGCGCGATCTCCTGCGCCCGGGCGGCGGCCGCCTCGGCCTCGGCGGCGACGGCGCGCGCCGCCTCCGCCACCGCCTGCGCGCCGGCAACCGCCAGCTCCGCCCGCTCGCGGGCGGGGAGGTGCTGCGCCTGCGCGAGCCCGACGCTTGCCTGGTAGCGGG